>CACHEU010000001.1 GCA_902578935.1 uncultured Pelagibacteraceae bacterium | reverse complement strand
ATATCTTTTAGAAATACATCTTTTCCTTTCTGATCTTTTCCTAAGGAAGTTTTGTATAAATCATGATGCATATTTCCAGCTAAAGCATAAGCAACTACTAAGGGTGGTGAGGCTAAATAATTTGCTTTTACATCTGGGTTAATTCTTCCTTCAAAGTTTCTATTGCCTGATAAAACCGAAACTGCGTATAAATTTTCTTTGTGAATAGAGTCTGATATTTCTTGCTCCAGAGGTCCAGAATTTCCAATACAAGTTGTACATCCATATCCTACAAGATTAAAACCTAGTTGATCTAAATATTTATTTAGTCCAGCTTTTTCTAAATAGTCAGTCACTACTTGAGAGCCTGGAGCTAAAGAAGTTTTTACCCACGGTTTAACTTTCAAACCTTTTTCAACAGCATTTTTTGCTAATATACCTGCTCCTATCATTACACTAGGGTTTGAAGTATTCGTGCAAGAAGTTATTGCAGCTATTACGATGTCTCCATCTTTTATTTTAAAATCTTTTTTTTCAACTTTTGCCTCTTTAGGAACTTTTCGTTTAGTATTTTCTTTAAAAACTTTATCAAAAGCTTTTGCTGACTCGGTGAGCAAAACTTTGTCCTGAGGTCTTTTAGGTCCTGAAATACTTGGCACAACCGAATTTAAATCTAGCGAAATAGTGTCGGTGAATTCTATATCTTCACTCGACCATAAACCTTGTTCTTTAGAATATTTTTCTACTAGAGATATTGTTTTTTCGTCTCTTCCAGAAAATTTTAAATATTTTATCGTTTCTTCATCGATGGGAAAAAAACCACAAGTTGCTCCATATTCTGGGGCCATGTTTGCTATTGTGGCTCTATCAGCTAAAGATAGATTTTTTAACCCTTTGCCATAAAACTCTACAAACTTACCTACAACACCCTTTTTTCTTAACATTTGCACAATTGTTAAAACTAAATCGCTAGCAGTTGTTCCTTCGGTAAGTTTTCCTTTTATTTCAAAACCAATCACTTCTGGTATCAACATTGAAATTGGTTGTCCCAACATTGCAGCCTCAGCTTCTATACCACCTACTCCCCAACCCAAAACCGATAAACCATTAACCATTGTTGTATGGCTATCTGTTCCTACTAATGTATCTGGGTAAGCATAAGTTTCCCCTTTGCTATCAGAAGACCAAACTACTTTTGATAAATATTCTAAATTTACTTGATGACAAATTCCTGTTCCTGGCGGAACAACTCTAAAATTATCAAAAGCATTCTGTCCCCATTTCAAAAAAGAATATCTCTCACCATTTCTGTCAAATTCTTTCTCGACATTTTTTGTGAAAGAATTTTTGTTTGCATAATTATCTACCATTACAGAATGGTCAATTACTAAATCTACTGTAGATAATGGATTGATTTTTTTTGGATCTTTGTTTTTAGATTTTACCGCATCTCTCATTGCAGCCAGGTCTGCTACTGCTGGAATTCCTGTATAATCCTGCAATAAAATTCTTGCAGGCCTATAAGCTATTTCAGCTTTAGATCTTTTTGTTTTTAACCATTCTGCAACAGCTTCTATTTGTTTTTTATTTACTGTTATGTCGTCCTCAAATCGTAATAAGTTTTCAAGTAAAACTTTTAAGGATTTCGGCAATTTTTTAATATCTTTTAAACCGTTCTTTTCTGCTTTTGCTAGATTGTAGAAATGATACGTTTTGCCTGAAACTATTAATTTATCCAATGATTGGAATGAATTTTTGCTTTTAAATTCCATGTCCTATACATAAAACATAATTACGCAAACGATAAGCAAAAAAGACATTATATAGTTAAAATTTCTTATAAATTTTTCACTTGTAGCAAAATTTCTTAGATACATGCCTAATAAACACCAACCGTTAATACTTAAAACAGCCATAAGGAAAAAAAACGATATAACTATAATTGAATCTCTTAAATAATTATCTCCTGCATCAATAAAAATTGAAACGCTTGTCATAGAAACAACTATGCTTTTTGGGTTGATAAATTGTAAAATAAATGCTTTCCCAAAAGTTATTGGATTCTTGGTTAAAGCATCTATCGAACTTTTGCTAAAAGAAATCAAATAAGCCAGGTAAACAAGAAATATGGAGCCTAACACTCTAATAATATCTTGAAGAAAAGGATATTGCCTAAAAATTAAAATTAGTCCTGTATTCATTAAAATTAATAATGAAGTCCAACCAAAAATAACAGCCAATATTAAAGGTAACGTTTTTCTGAAACCAAAGTTAAATCCAGAATACGATGCCGTAATATTATTTGGTCCAGGTGTGAACGCTGTAACAAAACCAAATATTATAAGGTTCAGTAAATCAGGATACATTTTTAAGCAATATCTAAACCGTTTTCTGCTTTTTGAGAAGGATGTACCAGAACCACTTTTCCGTCTTTCTCAATGGCTCCAAGAATTAGTACTTCGGAAACTACCCCTGCAATATTTTTTTTTGGAAAATTACAAACACCAATTACTTGTTTTCCTACCAGATTGTCTTTGGAATAATAGTGTGTAATCTGAGCAGAAGATTGTTTGATGCCTACGTCTTTTCCAAAATCAACTTTAACTACTAATGATGGCTTTCTGGCCTTTTCATTCTTCTCAACTGACAAAACAGTGCCTAGTTTAATCTGAACTTTTTTAAAATCATCATATGTTATTTCCATTTTACCTCCTAAAAAAAAGGGGGCCTAGAAAGCCCCCTTCTAATTTTATGAATTAAAAAAAATTACAGTTGTTTGTAATTTCCTTTGCTCCACTCATACCATACATAACCTGGTAAACTTACATCGCCTTTTTTGTCAAAGCTTAAAGTTCCAAGTACAGTATTAAATTTGCCTTTTTTCATAGCTTTCATAACTTTCTTGCTATCTGTTGAACCAGCAGCTTTAGCAGCTTGTTCGAACACTTCAAGAGCAGCGTATGAGTAAAGTACATAACCTTCAGGTTCAATACCTGCAGCTTTGAACTTCTTAACTAATGGAGCAGCTTCTGGATTGTTTCTAGGATCCGGGCTGAAAGTCATCAATGTACCTTCGCCAGCATCACCAGTAATTTGCCAGTATTCAGCTGTAACTAATGCATCACCACTAATTAGTTTAGTTTTCATACCTTGATCTCTCATTTGTCTTACGATCAAACCACCTTCTGTGTGGTAACCGCCAAGGTAAACTGCATCAATACCGTTTGACTTAAGTTTAGAAACTAAAGCAGAGTAATCTTTTTCACCTGCTGTAATCGCTTCGTACATAGTTTCTTTTAAGCCAGCTTTATTCATGTTCATTTTTGTAGCATCTGCTAAACCTTTTCCGTAAGCAGTTTTGTCATGAATAATTGCAACTTTTTTTCCTTTGTATTCTTTTGCTAAAAAGTTACCAGCTACTTCACCTTGTTGGTCATCTCTTCCGCAAACTCTGAATACGTTTGGTCCACCTTCATCAGTAAACTTTGGATTTGTTGAAGCTGGAGAAACTTGGATTATACCTTCTTCAGTGTATACTTTTGAAGCTGGTATTGAAGATCCAGAGCAGAAGTGGCCTGCAACGTAGGCAACTTTCTGTGATACAAATTTGTTAGCAACTGCAACAGCTTGTTTTGGATCACAAGCATCGTCACCGATTACTAATTTAACTTTTTCTCCGTTTATACCACCTTTTGCATTAACGTCTTTTACCCACATTTCAGCACCAGCTTTAAGCTGAGCACCAAAAGATGCGTACTGTCCGCTCATTGGTCCAGCGCTTGCGACTACTATGTCGGCTTTCGCTGAGAACGAACCAAACATTAAAAAGGCAGCAAATACAGAAACTAGATATTTAATTGATCTAATCATTTGTTTTCCCCTCGTTAATTAATTAATTAATTAAAATTGCGTCATTGAACTACAACTGCAGATTAGTGTAAATAGCCAAACTGTTCAAAAAATTATTATTTTCCGCCCTCTAAATAAGCGGCTTGCACGTCTGGGTTGTTTAAGAGATCTTTGCCTGCGCCTTCTAAAGAGATTTTTCCATTAACCAAAACATAACCTCTATCTGCAAGTTCCAATGCTTTTTTTGCATTTTGCTCAACTAAAAAAACTGTAACTTTTTTTTCTTTATTTATGTTTTTAATAGAAGCAAATATTTGGTTAACTAATTTAGGTGCAATACCTAAAGAAGGTTCATCCAATAAAAGCATTCTAGGTCTAGCCATCATAGCTCTACCAATTGCCAACATTTGTTGTTCTCCTCCTGACAAGGTTCCACCTCTTTGTGATAATCGATCTTTTAAAACAGGAAAAAGATCGTAAACATCTTTTGAATCTTGATCAAAATTTTTACCTTTTTCATTTACAGAAGCGCCTAATCTCAAATTATCTTCTACGGTTAATCTTGAGAATATTCTTCTCCCTTCAGGAACTTGCGAAATGCCGAGGTTAACAATATCGTGTGGGGGTAAATTGGCTATGCTTTTGCTTTCAAAAAGTATTTCTCCGGTAGCTGCTTTATTAACTCCACTTATTGTCATCAGCAAAGTTGATTTTCCTGCACCATTTGAACCGATTAAAGCAACAATTTCTCCATCGTTCACTTTAACATCTACGCCTCTAAGAGCTTGGATGTTGCCATAAAAAGTTTCAACTTTAGAAATATTTAACATTTTAATCCTCTGTACCCAAATAAGCCTCAATAACTTCGGGACTATTTTTTGTTTCTTTTGCTGTACCTTCAAAGATTTTTTTTCCATAATTCAAAACGACAACATGATCTGAAATTCCCATAACAACACTCATGTCATGTTCGATTAACAAAATTCCTGTTTTTTTATCGTTTTTTATAAATTTAAGTAATTTATTTAATTCAGCTGACTCTTTTGCATTCAATCCTGCGGCAGGTTCATCCAAACATAAAAGGTGTGGTTCTATGCACATTGCTCTCACAATTTCTAATTTTCTTTGATCTCCATAAGGAAGATCTCCTGCATTATCGTCTGCTCTATTTGTTAAACCAATAATATCTAGCCAATATTTTGAGATTTCTACTGCTTCCTTTTCTTTTTGCAAATATGATTTTGAATTAACCAACCCAAGTATACTAAAACCAGATGCCACCATTAGTTTATTATGTTGGGCAACCATCATATTTTCCAACACTGACATTTGTGGAAATAATCTTATGTTCTGAAATGTTCTAGCTACTCCTGCTTTTTGGGCGACCCTAAAATCAGAAAATTTTTTTAGGTCCATTTTGTTATTATCTTTGTTCAAATACATAGAACCTGCTGTCGCTTTGTAAAATCCAGTTAAACAATTAAATACTGTAGTTTTCCCAGCTCCATTAGGACCAATAATTGATGTGATATGATCTTTTTTTGCAGAAAAAGAAAGATCGTCGATAGCAATAAGACCACCGAACTTCATTGTTAAATTTTGAACATCAAGTAAATTATTGCTCATAAATTATCCGTGCTTACCCATCATTATTGTAGGTTTTCTTTTTGCCAATATTCCTCTTGGTCTAAAAACCATTATAAGAACCATTGCACCACCAAAAGCGACCATTCTGTAAGATTCAAAATCTCTAAATACTTCAATAAGACCTATTAAAAAAATTGTAGATAGAACTACCCCTGTTTGGGAACCCATTCCGCCTAAAACAACTATCGCAACTATTATAGCTGATTCAATGAATGTAAAACTTTCTGGACTAATAAATGCCTGACGAGTTGCGAAAAATGATCCTGCAAAACCACCGAACATAGCTCCAACAGCAAATGCTGTTAATTTAGTATTCCTTGGGTTAACTCCTAAAGACTTACAGGCTATTTCGTCTTCTCGTAATGCTTCCCATGCTCTACCGACTGGCAACCTTCTTATCTTTATTGTAAAAGCGTTTGTTATTAAGGCCAAGATAAGAATTAAATAATAAAGAAAGATAATTCTTTGCATTGGATCATATTCTAATCCAAAAAAAGTATGGAAAGTTTCTACTCCCTCATCGGGGTAACGTTTAAATGGTAAACCAAAAAACGAAGGTCTTGGAATTCCTGTAAGACCATCAGGGCCTTTTGTTAATTCATACCAATTTAATAGAAGAATTCTTATCATTTCACCAAAAGCAAGTGTAACAATTGCAAGATAATCTCCTCTTAATCTTAGAACAGGAAAACCTAATAGAATCCCAAACATACCTGCAAAAAGACCAGCGATTGGTAAACAAATCCAAAAAGACCAGCCAAAATGAATTGCAAAAAGAGCATAAGAATAAGCGCCTACAGCATAAAAGGCCACGTATCCCAAATCTAAAAGTCCAGCTAAACCAATAACAATATTTAACCCCCAGCCTAGCATAATGTAGGTCATCATCATGATGGCTATATCCATCCAATAACGATCTGCGAATGGCATGAAAGGAAAGATTATAGAAAAAGCAATAGCTGCAATGGCTATTTGAGCACCTTTTTCATCTAAAAAATTAGAAACCGCTTTTCCAAACGAAGATTGCTCTCCTCTTCTTTGTTCTTTTCTAAAAGTATAAAGATTGATAAAAAATCTTCCGACCGCACAAAAAATTACTATAAGCAAAACAACAAACCATTTTGGTTCAACAACTAAAACTTCATTTTTAGCAACTGTTCTAAGTCCAACAATAGGTCCGAATAAAGCAAGCGCAATAATTCCGGTAAATAAACTGTCTTTAAGTGATTTTTGAATTAAATCTTTTCCCATTTTATACTTTTTCAATATCTGGTTTTCCTAGAAAACCTGTTGGGAAAAATATTAAAACAATAACTAAAGTAGTGAAGGCTGCAATATCTTTATATTCAATTGAAATATATCCTGACCAAAAAGTTTCAATTAATCCAATTAATAACCCGCCAAGCATTGCTCCCGGTATAGAACCTATTCCACCTAATACAGCGGCGGTAAATGCTTTAATCCCAGCCAAGAAACCAATATAGAAATCTATAACACCGTAATACATAACAAACATCACGCCGGCGACAGAAGCTAATGATGAACCTATAATAAATGTCATAGAGATTGTTCTATCTACATTTATTCCCATTAGTGCAGTCATCGTTCTGTCTTGTTCACATGCACGTTGAGCTCGACCTAAAGCTGTTCTGGTAATTAACAAAGTAAAGACTGCCATTAAAACTATGGTTACTAAAACTATAAAGATTTGAAGATAACTTAATGTGACAACAAAATCTGATTCTTTAAAGAAATTAAACCCCCCTTGAATTACAGGCTGTAAAGTTTTTATTCTCGCTCCTTGTGCTGCTTGAACATAGTTCTGAAGCACAATTGACATTCCTAATGCAGAAATTAGCGGAGCTAATCTAAAAGATTTTCTTAAGGGTTTGTATGCTAATTTTTCTACTGTCCATCCATAACAAGCTGTAAAAACCATGGCAATTAACAAAACTAACATTAATACGATTGGTAATGAAATTCCTGTAAGTGCGAAAAGGATAAATGAAATTAAGGCAACAAATGCTCCCACCATAAAAATATCACCGTGGGCAAAGTTAATCATACCAATGATTCCATAAACCATTGTATAACCAATAGCGATTAGGCCATAAACAGACCCTAAGGTTAAGCCGTTAATCAACTGTTGTAGAAAATACTCCATGCTCCCCAGAAAATTTTAAAATCTTTTAAAGACGCTATTTAAAACTTTTTGTTGGATTTTGTAAAATTTCTTTTTTTTTAATTCTCTCAATGCTTGGGCATTAATGCCACCTGGCGTTTGAGATTCGCTTGTAAGTTGTTTTAAAGACAATTTATTTTTAAATATTGAGTCCTGAGACAGAGCCAGGAAAAATTCTCTTGTATAATCTTCGGCAGCTTTTCTATTAACGCCTCTTCTAACAAGCCAATCACTAGTATTTAACATCATATGATAAAATGGCGCCATAAAAGAAGATGTTGTCCAAAAATTCTTAGAAATTTTTTCATTTTTTATCTGTATACTTTTTCCTAATTTATCAAAAAATTTTTTAACTTTCTTATCCATTGGGCAGATAATTATAGGGCCTTTTTTGATTCCAATAAATGGCATAGGAATAACTCGAGTAATATTTTTATTTTTTGTATATTTTTTTAATTTCTCTAAATTAATAGTTGAGATGAAGCTCACGATCTTCTGCTTTTCTCTAAAATTAAGATCTTTTAAAATTTTATGTCCTACCTTGGGAGTAACAGCCAAAAACACCCAGTTAGATTCATCTATCAATTGTTGATTATTCTTTGAAATGCTTACTTTTTTAAACTTTCTGCTTAATTTTTTTGATATTAATCTATTGCGAGGAGAGATATAAATTCTTTTGATTTTTAATTTTGATTTAAAAATACCCTCAATAACTGAAGAGGTAATATGCCCTGTTCCCAAAAAACCTATTTTCATTAATTATGCAGAATAACCAAGCAATTCCATTTAATAAAGAAAATTTTAAGCAAATCTTCTCTAAAGAATTTGCATGGGTCATTATTGTATCAATTCCGGGTGCCTTTATTGCTGATTATTTTAACGTTCCCCTGGCTTGGTTTTTGGGTCCTATGTTGGTGACTTCTATTGTATCTCTAGGAGGAGTTAAAACAAAAATGCCTAGATTAGTTTTGAGTACAGTTTTAATTTTTTTAGGTCTCTATATAGGTAACTACATCGATAGAAATCTATTCTCTCAAATTCATCAGTGGGTTTGGACCTCTTTAATTATGCTTGCATATATTGTGGTTAGTGTTTTATTGGTTTCAAAATATTTACAAAAATTTTCAGGATACGGAAAAAAAACATCTATATTTTCAGCTGCCCCCGGTGCTCTGGGACCTCTTCTAATTTTAGCCGAAGATGAGAAATCTGACCTAAGTCAAGTTGCAACCGCACACTTAATAAGATTAATAATTATTATTACTGTTTTTCCTTTTATTGTTAATAGTTTTTACGATACAGATAATGTTAAAATTGTTGAAACAATAACTGAAAACCAAAATATCTTTCACTTATTAATACTTATTGCTCTATCAATAGTTTTGATTGTTGTTTTTGATAAATTAAAGATTCCTGCAGCTTTGCTGGCAGGAACTTTAGTTGCAAGTGGTTTTTTACAAATCAGTGAAATTGCATCTTATAAACTTCCACCAAATATAATTGACTATTGTTTATTAATACTGGGATCATCAGTTGGATGTAGATTTGCAGATAAAACTTTTAAGGAAATAGCTAAAAATACAGTTCATAGTTTTGTAGCTACATTGTTTTTAGTTTTTCTTGGTTTGGTAGCAGCTTTTGTTGCCGGACTTGTTATTGATAAGAATTTTTTTACTTTGCTGCTTTCTTATTGTCCTGGTGGAATTTACGAGGTCGCAGTTATAGCGATCTTTTTTGATTTAGATCCGGAATTTGTATCTTTTCATCATATTATAAGACTACTAATGATCCTCTTTGTCGTTCCGGTAATATTAAAGTTTATTTATAGAAATAAAAAACCCGCTTAAAAAATTAAGCGGGTTAATTATTATAATAATTTCTTTATAGATTTAAAAACCCAAAGACAATCTTAGAGCCCATGCATCAGCATCGGCAGTAACTGTGTTCTGGTTTGTTTCTCCTGAACCAGTACCTGTAATAGAAATGTCATCGAAGTCTGAATATGTTAATTCCAATCTTCTTGTACCCTCTTCATTTTGAAATCCAGCTCCATACTCAAAACCATTTAAAGCAACATCACCGTATGACGTTGTTGTTAAACTTTCATTAGTTTTAATAGTAGCATCATGATAACCCAATTTTAGGTATGCGCTAGGAATTATTGGAAATGGCACACGTGCGTAGAATGTAAATAAATCGGTAACATCAGCGCTCACTGATACATCGCCTGTGTCGGCTTCTGAGGCAACGTCAGCTCCTGAGCTACTGTTAGTTCTTGCTCCTGAACCAATTTCAATATCAACTGGAACGTACTCAACACCAAAAGCAAAACCATTACCCATTCTTTTCTCAGCATAAACAGCTGCACCCATGAAAGTCTCTTCAACAGTAGTGCTAGTTGTTTCTGAAGTAACGCCTGTTACAGTTTTTTCTGTTTCAGTACCAGATGTCTCTATGTCTCCAAGCAAGGCTGTTACACCAAAGCCCATTTGAGCGCTTGCAGGCATAACCAATGCTGCCCAAATTAGACCGGCACTTATCAAGCTTAATAATTTTCTCATTTTTATCTCCGTTCAAAAAACTTTACTAAAATATATATATTTAATGGACTCACTATATACAAACATACAGGGACTCAAAACTAAATAAATCATCAGGATTCAATAAAACAAAATTTAAAAACCCAGTAAAATAGGGCTTTTTATGTGGTATAAATACAACACTTGGTACTTTTTTTGTCTTAAATTTTTAAGAAAATTGAGCAAAAAAGACTCCTCTTATCCTTAGAAGCTCTCTACTTAAATTGGTGTCTTTTTTAAATGGCTTTCTACCATGGAGCCAAAAGTAATTATTGGAAAAAATTGTGGACCCAGGTTTCAGGGGTAAAGCCAACTTGTTTTTACTTTCCTCTAATGCATCAGACAATTTTTGTAAAAACAATCCCTGTTCCATATTTTTTGGTTCTGGAAATTGATCAATATATGAAATAGTTGCTTTTCCCTCTTTATCCTTAGAAAACACCGGATGCTCAACTTTGTAGTCAACATTCTTGCTTTTTGGAGAGCCCCAAACAAAGTTTTGTTTTCCAACAGGATTATTGCTAAATTCTTCACAATGTTCCCAATCGTCTAGGTGTAGTAAAACACTTTCTCCACCTTTCACGTTAATTTCTTCCATTTTTGTCATTAGCAACCAGTCTGTTTTTTCCTTCACATAGGTTCCATCTGTGTGCAAATCCATGTTGGTATAAGCTTTTCTCAAATAAGAGTCGCTTGAATCTGAATGTTTAACATGAAAACGTGCGTAATATTTATCTGACATGGAATCAAAATTTGGAAGCCCTACTAAATAAGCTAAGGCAGTAGATAATTTTACAAGAAAATCTTTATCAAATTTTGAATTTTTAATATTTGGTTCAATTATTGCTGTTCCAGTATTTCTATCTTTTAAAGTTATATTTAAAACCTTGCTTAATTCCCCAGAAAAAACATCGTCAACACTTTTGGCCAAGGAAAATCTAGAGAAAGGTTTGTATTCTAAAGACTGAATAGTGTGCTTATTAAATGGAAATATTAATTTATCCAGTTCCTGTTCTTTGATTTTGATTAATTTAATTCTTTTAGATGTTGGGTGATTTTCTATTTCTATCTTCATAAAAATTTAATTAAAACTGTTAAAAGTATAGCAGAAAGAACTGTGGGATATACAAGATTTCTCTTTGCTACCAAGAACACGGATACACATAAAAAAACAACCAATAATCTAATGAAAATGTTTGCCTCTACAAGATCTCCTGCTGGAAAAACTACAACTTTAGAAATTAAGGCTGCTAAAGTTGAATAAGCTATACAGTCAAATAATCTAAATATTTTAGAATTCTCATCAATTCTTTCTGAAAATAAAACACCTAAAGACCTTGAAAGATAAGTTGCAATTGATGTGACGGCTATAACTAAAATAATATTTGAAGATAAACTACTCATTAAACTCTCCAACTAAAAAGGCAATTACGCCTGCGGTTACTCCACCGTATAAAATACACCACTCAGGTGACACTAAATAAAAAACAGGACCAAGGATTGTTCCTAGAATAACTGAGGCTCCAATAACAATATTTTTCATCGAACCTAGCAACATACAAAAAAAATAAACAGGATTTACAATAGCAAGACCAATCATCATGTCTTTACTTAGATAGTCAGAAACTAAAAATCCTAAAACTGTTGAAAAAATAGCAATGGACCAGGTAGCTGTTCCAATTCCCATCCAAAAATCTATTCGATAATCTTCATGAATAGTTCTGTAATCTTTTTTCATTATTAGCCAAGAAGAAACAGCAAGGAAATGACAGGATAAATAATACTTCCATTTAGGTTGATTCTTAGCTTTAAGCAAAGGAAACATGGAAACTGCCATGGGAAACAAACGAGCATTAACTAACCAAACGCCAACAAAAATATTTATTAATGATGCTCCAATGAGAAAAGATTCAGCCATAACAAGCTGACCAGGTAATGCATAAGTGAAGAATGTAGAAAAAAAACTTTGTTGAAAATTAAAACCAATATTTTTTAGTAAAGCCCCTATGGCAAGAAAACTGCATCCTAATGCAATAGCTGGACTGTCTGCAGACCGAACTGATTTAAAACCTTTAAGAAAATATCCAGAACTTATCATTAACCGCCAAGAAATAATCTTCCAACGTCAGGATTTTTTAATAGGTCATTTCCTTTGCCTACGATGGCAGTTTGTCCAGAAACTAATACGTAACCGATGTCTGCAAACTCAAGACCTTTTTTTGCGTTTTGTTCAACCATGATAATGGTTTTCTTTTCATTCTTTTGAAGATCGTCCAAAATTTCAAAAACCATTTCAATATATCTAGGTTCTAATCCTATCGAAGGTTCATCTACCAAAAGGATTGAGGGACGCATAACTAAAGCTCTTGATATTTCGAGAAGTCTTCTTTCCCCTCCTGATAAAACTTTTGCTGGTTGGCTTCTTCTTTTATTTAATCTTTCATACTTTTCCAAAACTCTTTTAGCTTCAGCGTATGACTCTTCAGTTTTATCTTTAATATATCCTCCCATTAATAAATTTTCTTCTACTGTCATATCGGGAAATACTGAATTATCTTGAAGAATATAAGCTATGCCGCAGCTTTTTAATTTTTGGGCCGGTGTAAGATTAGTAATCTCGTTTCCATCAATTTCAATTTGTCCCGAGAATATATTTGTGAAACCATAAATAGAATGAAGTATTGTTGATTTTCCTGCACCGTTGGGTCCAATCAGACATAAAGATTGTGCTTTATCTACAAGTAAATTGAAATTATGAAGTATTTCCATTTTTCCATAACCAGCGCTTAAATTTTTAATTTGTAAATGTAGGTTTGATCCAGAAAGTTTTTGTAAATCTTTGACTTCTGGAGCTTTTCCTAAAACTTCATATTGATTTGCCATTATTGTGCTCCTAAATAAGCATCCACAACTCGCTTATCATTTTTAATTTGATCTGGTGAGCCTTCCGCTAAAAGTTTTCCATGAGCCAAACAAAAAATACTTTGAGCTAAACTCATTATAACTTTCATATTGTGCTCTATTACTAATAAAGTTATTCCATAATCTTTATTAATTTTAATTAATCTATCTATTATTCCATTAATTAAAGTTGGATTTATCCCAGCTGTTGGCTCGTCTAATAAAAGCATTTTAGGTTCATTCATTAAGGCCATTGCTAATTCTAAAAGTTTTTGCTGGCCAAATGATAAATCTCCTGCTCTTAAATTTCTTTTTTGATAGAGTCCTACAAAGTTTAAAAGATTTTCTGCTTTTTCAGTAAGCTCGGAAGGTATTTTTGCAAATATAAAGCCTGAGTCACTAGCCTTATGGCTAATTAACATATTTTCTACGCAATTAAGTTTAGAATAAATTCTTGTTTGCTGAAATGTTCTTAATAATCCCATTTTAGCTACTGCAGGGACAGGCATTTCTGAAACTTCAGTATTATTAAAAATGATAGACCCTTGATCAATTGGATGAGTTCCAACGATTGAATTAAATAACGTTGTTTTGCCAGAACCGTTTGGTCCGATTAAGCCAACTATTGAACCTTGCTCCACGGAAACAGAAATATCCACATTGGCTTTCACCCCTCCAAAAGATTTGCTTACATTTTTTACTTCTAAAAGACTCATTTTAATTCCACCTGTGATTTACGATCTTTTTCATCTATAACTTCTCCAAATCTTTCAGGATATTTTTCTCTTAACCAACCCATTAATCCCTCTGGGAAATAAATTACAATTACAACAATCAAAACTCCTAACGCAACATATTGCCAACCTAATATAAAAGTCCAAAGACCTTCTTTGAAGAAATGGAATAAAGTTGCACCAATAATTGGTCCCCACAAAGTTCCTTTTCCACCAAGTATTGCCATTAAGACCATAAACACTCCCATCTCTCTTCCATCAAATGCAACATCCGTTGAGTCTATATATCCAATTAATCCACCCATAATTCCACCGGCTAGACCACAGAAAAATGCAGATACCATCCAGCCAACAATTTTATATTTCATTGTCTGAATACCCATTGCTTCTGCTTTATCTTCGTTATCTCTTATGGCATTTAAAATTAATCTAAATCTAGAGCCGTAAATATATTTTACAAAAACAAAAGCTAGAACTAATACAAAAAAACTTAAAAAATAGAAAAACTTCCCTCTGGCCTCAACGTCAACTATTTCTGCTGGAAATGGTGGTGTGGTAAAGCCTTGACCAGCTCCAATTATTTCTATGCCTCCAGCGATTTCACCTGCCGCAATACCAAGACCTAAAGTGCAAATAGCAAAATAATGACCTCTTAAACCTAAAATAGCATAACCTATGGCGCCTGCGACTATAGCTGGAATAATAGCTGAAACTAATAACCCTACACCTATTCCTTGAAAATATTGTGCTGTAGTATGCACGAATGTTTTTTCTCCACCGCTTTCTGTCCATTCTGCTAATGGAAAAAACATACCTACTTGAACTGATGCAGTTAAGTACATTCCAAGACCATAGAAAAGGATATTTCCAAAACTATTGTAGCCCATTTCTCCACCTTGTAAATTCCAAGTCATCGCCAAAACGATCAAGACACAAAGATATGTAAGCTGAACTTTAAAAGCAGAAAATAAATAGGGCGCCGCTAAACCTAGGATAATTAGGCCAGAATATAATATTAAATCTTTTTGTTTTACTTTTTCCATTTATTTTAAATATTCCCTTTTCTTTGAAAGTTTAAATCTTCTGTAAACTAATATGAAAACTAGCAGCATAAACACTGCACCAATTCTAAATTCTGTTCCTAAAATATAATCTGCAAACTCTTCAAATAATCCTAATCCCATTCCTGAAATTGCTACCGCCGGTAAATTACCAAGACCTGCTACAATAACTATCATGAAAGATCTAACCGTATAAGGAAGTCCTACATAGGGATGAAGTGTAAGAGTAATTGAAATTAGAGCTCCCGCAATCCCACATAACGCAGCATTAATGCCAAAAGTTGCAGCATAAACTTTTTCAGTATCTACACCAAGAATTTTTGCAGCTCTAGCATTTTGTGCTGTTGCTCTTATAGCTCGTCCAAGTCTAGATTTTTTCATGTAAACAACCAAAGCTACTGCATATGCTAGACTTACAAATGCAGAGAATATTTTTGAATTTGGTAGGGTAACTGAATTATCAAATAACATTGTTGTTCCGTATTCAGACTGAGCAACAACTACGTCAGCACCAAAAATAAAATTCATTAACTGTTGAAATACAATTGCGATACCGAAAGTTGCTAAAATTGAAATAAATAAGTCTCGATCTACAACTTTATTAATTACTAGTTTATAAAGTCCCCAGCCAACGAAATACATTAAAATTGGAGAAACAATAACTCCCCAAGCTGGATGAATTCCAGCAAGATACATTGTGTAAGCAATGTATCCTCCTAAAATAACTAAATCACCTTGGGCAATATTGATTATGTTCATCACTCCCCATTGAAGAGCCATCCCATATGCGATTAAAGCAAATAAAATTCCTAATAGAATTCCGTCCAAGGAAGCTTGGACCATTAACATTGGAGCTTGAAAAATCAAAAAATCCATAAAAAAAATGCCCCCTAAATTATTAATTTAGGGGACATAATTAAAAAAGTTTAACCTCTTTCAGACCAAGGTGGAATTGGGTGGAAGAATTTATCTGAAGCCCATTTTGTAGGAGCAACAACTTTATTCTCACACACATCACCTTTACATCTTACTTGGAACAAGATCATTGGCTTAGCAGTGTTTTGACCGCCAGGACCAAATTTAATGTTTCCATAGAAAGTTTGCATCTCTGTAGCTTTTAAAGCATCTCTAACTTTATCTCTGTCAAAAGAGTTCGCTCTTTCGAACGCATCTTTAAACACTAATAAAGCAGCAGATGACTCAGCTGATTGGTAAGGTGGAGCATAACCAAATTCTTTTTTAAAGTCTTTGTCATACTTCTTGCCAGTTCCAAAGAATTTATCTTTGTAGCTTAAGTTTTTATGCCACTGAGAAGCACACAATGCATATTCTGACTTCTTTCCGTGTTGTTTAGAAAGTTTTGCAGCATCGCAGTGTGTCATCGCTAACATTGGTACATCAACTTTCATTTCAGAAATTTGTCTGATTGCAGTTAATGCGCCTTTTGTATGTCCTGATACAACAAGTACATCTGGCTTAGTTGCTTTAACTTTTGCCAATGTAGCAGCCATATCATTTAGCTCTTTTGGTAACTTGTCATCAATGATGATTTTAGATCCAGTTCTTTTTGCAGCATCTAAGATACCAAGTCTCACGTCTTGTGAGAAAGCATCTTGTTCAAATGCTTGCGCAATTTTAACTGGCTTACCACCATTTTTTTCAACCGCAAGATCGATTGCTACTTCAAGGTATTGGTTAGCTGGTGATAACACCGCGAACAAATATTTGTATCCTTTAGTAAATAAAGATCTTGATGCACCATTTGCTTCAACCATAGGAATTTTATATTTCTCGGTTACTGGTGCGATAGCTTTCGTTAAACCTGAACTGTAAGGTCCAAGCATATAATGAACGCCATCTTGTTTAATTAGTCTTTCAGCTAGCTGAGCAGCTCTTTTAGGATTTGATTCATCATCGTAATAGATGATCTCAAATTTATAACTTTTTCCACCAACTTTTACGCCACCCATTTTATTAATTCGGTCAACCGCTAAGTTATAACCGTTTTGAGTGTGTACTCCGTTAGAAGAATATTTTCCTGTAAGAGATATCGCAGAACCTAACACAATCATACCGTCTTCAACTTTTGCAAAAGATGAAGAAATACTTGCTAGTGCTAGAGTTATAGCTGAAACAAATGTAATAAATAGTTTTGCTAATTTATTCATTCTTTCCCCCTTTAAATTAATTAATTAATTTAAATTTATTAAAGCAATTTTTGGCTGTCTTAACAACAGGATAAGGAAAAATTATTTTTTAAGTTTTCAGCGCAACTATGATTGCGATAATGACAAGAACACACGCTGAGATTGTATTTAAAAATCTAGGATTTCCTTTTAACCAATTTGCGATTTTACCTGCAGCAAAACCGTAAACCATTAAACTTGAAAAATCTAAAATTACCCAAGTGAGTGTCAAAATTAAAAATTGAGAAAATACATTTTCATTAAAATTTATGAACTGAATGAAGATAGTGGCGAAAACAAGTAAGGCTTTGGGGCTTAGTCCTGCTACTAAAAATCCATCACGGAAAAATGAAAATATACTCTTAGATGTTTTGTTTTCTGCACCTATTTTTTTAGCTTTTAATGTGAAAGTCTCATAGGCAAGATACAATATGTATGCAATTCCAATCCATTTCAAATATGTAAAAATCTCAGGATTCTCCACTAACAAAGATCCAATAACAAAGGTAACCAAAGTTGCTTGGAGAGCATTAGCTGAAACATCTCCTACAGCTGTCCATACAGATCTTTTTAAACCGTAATTAATAGTGTGTGAAACAATTACAACTCTAGGGGGGCCGGGTGTGATAAATAGAAACAGCAACAATTGGACATATATAAAGTAATTTTCCGGAAACATATTAAGACTATATATTTTTTAATGAAGAAAAGAAGTCTTATTCCTGAAACTAGAGTAAAAAATCCCGAACCAAAAAAATATAATAATGATTGGATAATTTGGGCTGCTTGGGCAGATAGGATAACTTTTGAAGAGATAGAAAAAAAAACTGGTAAAAATGAATCTCAAGTAATTAAAATGATGAGAAGAAATCTAAAACCTGGTTCATTCAGACTTTGGAGAGAAAGAGTTCACAACACCAGTATAAAACATAGAAAAAAGTTTAAACTCTCAAGAAAAAAAATGAGAGAAAAAATTAAAATAAGTGATATATATTAATTATGAAAAAAGTAGTCATGTACACTGGTAATCCCTGCCCGTATTGCGTGTATGCAAAAGCATTACTTGATTCAAAAAAAATACCTTACGAAGAAATTAATGTTTGGAAAGATGATGCAAAAAGAGAAGAAATGTTAAAAAAAAGCGGTGGAGCAACATCTGTTCCTCAAATATTTATAGGCGATCATCATGTTGGTGGTAACGCTGAATTACAAGCTGCTAACAAAAGCGGTGAGTTGGATAAATTATTAGCCTAAATTTCCAAGTATTGGTATAGCTTCCAATATAAAATAACCTAAAGCTTGTAGCTTATTTGTAAGAATTAATATTCCAGTAATAAGTAAAATTACTCCTCCTGAAATAGAAACAAGGCGAATATTTTTTCTAAAATTTTTAGAAAATGCTAAGAATTTTGAAATACCATAACCAGATAATATAAATGGTATTGCTAAACCCAATGAGTAAAAACTTAACAATATAATTCCTTTTCCTATGCTACTTTCAACTGCAGCAAGTGTTAAGATCGATCCAAGCACTGGTCCAATGCATGGTGTCCAACCAAAACCAAAAGCTGCACCCACAATAACAGGAAAAAATAAGTTGTTTGAATAATTTTTGGTTTGCAATCTTTTCTCTTTGTTTAAGAAATTAAGATTTAAAACCTCCATAAGCTGTAAAGAAAAAATTATTATAATTATTCCTGCAATTATTCTTAAACTATTAGAATTTTCTAATAATAAATTCCCAATAAAAGAAGCGGTAGCGCCAAAACTAATAAAAACTAGAGAAAATCCGACAGTAAATAAAATAGTTTTCAAAACAACTTTTTTTTGTTTTTCAACTATATCTCCAAGACTTTCACCGGAAATATAAGATATATAACCTGGTATTAAAGGTAGAACACAAGGTGAAAGAAAACTAATTAGGCCAGCTCCAAAAGCAATTGTTAAATTTATAATCATTATTTTGGTTTAAAAATTAAACAAAGACCGTTGTTGCAAAATCTTTTTCCCGTTGGTTTAGGCCCATCATCAAATATATGTCCATGGTGACCTCCACATTTTTTACAGTGATACTCTGTTCTTGCGTATCCAGTGTGCATGTCGGTTTTTGTTTCGAAAACACCAGGCAAAGATGAAAAGAAAGATGGCCATCCAGATCCGCTTTCATATTTTGCAGAAGAACTAAACAGTTTGGTATCACAACCCACACAATGATAATCCCCTTCTCTTTTCTCTTGGTTTAAAGGACTTGAGCCAGGCGGTTCTGTACCTTCTTCACGAAGTATGTGGTGTTGCTCTGGTGTTAAATCTTTATTCAACTTGCTGTTCATTATAGTTTTTAATTGTACAATATTTTATATAACTAAAAAATGAAGCAAAATTACTCTTGACTTTTAACTTCTAAATCTAATATACTTTCACTCATAGCGCTGATTTAAAACAAATTGCGAGCGCTTTATAAAACCCGCTAAAGCGTAATATCTTCGTCAGACCACCGCTTTAGTCGGTGGTTTTTTTTTGGAGTTGATGAAGATGAGTAAAAATTTGATAGAAAGACTAAACAAAGGCCCTGTCATTTGTGCTGAGGGATTTCTTTTTGAAATTGAGAGACGGGGATATATGTCCTCTGGGGAATTTGTTCCAATGGTATCTCTTGAACACCCTGAAGCGCTAGAAACTTTACATAAAGATTTTCAACACGCTGGTTCTGATATTGTTGAAGCATTTACTTATAACGGCCATAGAGAAAAAATGAAGGTAATTGGTAAAGAAGAGCTAATAGAACCTTTAAATAGAGCTGCCTTAAAAATTGCACGAAAAGTTGCAGATTTAAAATCAACAGGACCAAAACCCAACTTAATGGCTGGAAATATATCTAATTCCAACATTTGGAATGACAAAGATAAAAAAACCCATTTACAAGTTGAAAAAATGTTTAATGAAATGATTGGTTGGGCAGTTGATGAAGGTGCGGATATGCTAATTGGAGAAACTTATTATTACGCAGAAGAAGCATTTAAAGCTTTGGAGGTTATGAAAAAAACGAAGTTGCCAACCGTGGTTACAATTGCTCCAATGGCAGAAGATAAAATGCGTGATGGTTACGGAATAGTAGAAACCTGTAAAGAATTAGAACAAAGAGGCGCAGATGTTGTGGGAATGAATTGTTTTAGAGGTCCTCCAACAATGTTGCCATACCTTAAAAAAATTAAAAAACAGGTTAAGTGTCATGTTGGAGCTCTTCCAATACCTGTAAGAACAAACAAAAAACATACTACATGGTTTAATTTACCAGATAGAAAAGATTGCGCATGTCCTGCACCACATGGAAGAACTTTTCCAACGGCCTTGGAACCTTTACTGTGTAACCGATACGAAATTGGAAAGTTTGCTAAAGATGCGTATAAGATGGGAGTTAATTATCTTGGTGTATGTTGTTTAGGAAATCCGATGCTAGTAAGAGAAGTTGCACACGCAGTAGGTTTAACGGTACCGGCAAGTAAATATAGAGAAAAGATGGAAAATCATTTTATGTATGGTAAAGGTATACCTAAACATATGAAAAATTACGGAAACAAAGCATAATAAATAATAAAAGGGGGAATAATGGCAAACAAAATAAAACATCCAGAAACAATAGGTTTACATGGCGGAGAATATAGAAGTGATCCTGCAACAACTGCGGTAGCAGTTCCAATTTATCAAACTACTTCTTATCAATTTAAAAATGCTGAAACAGCTGCAAATTTGTTTGGACTAAAAGAATTTGGAAATATTTATACAAGGATCATGAATCCAACTTGTGATGTTCTTGAAAAAAGAGTTGCTGCTTTAGAAGGTGGATTAGCTGCCGTTGCAGTTGGTTCGGGACAAGCTGCATCTGCTTTTTGTCTACAAAACCTTTGTCAAGCAGGTGATAACGTAGTTTCATCAACGGATCTATACGGTGGAACTGTAAACTTATTCAAAAATACTTTGAGTATGCAAGGTATTGAAGTGAGATTTGCTGATCCTAAAGATCCAAAAAATTTCGAAAAGTTAACGGACGAAAAAACAAGAGCTTATTATGGAGAGTCTTGTCCAAATCCATATCTCCGTGTATTTCCAATTAAAGAAGTTGCAGATATTGGAAGAAAGCATGGCATCCCATTAATTATTGACAACACAGCTGCGCCAGTAATTTGCAAACCTATAGAGCATGGTGCTGCAGTCGTAATGCACTCATTAACAAAATATATTGGTGGTCACGGAACTTCGATAGGAGGAATTATTGTTGATGGAGGAAACTTTGATTGGGTAAAAGATCCAAAGAGACAACCTCTTATGAATCAACCAGACCCAAGTTATAACGGTGCAATTTGGGGAAGAGATGTTCCTAAATTAACCGGAGCCAATGTTGCTTTTGCAATAAGAGCTCGGGTAGTGTTGCTTAGAGATTTAGGTGCTCCTTTATCTCCATTCAATGCTTTCCAAATTATTCAGGGTTTGGAAACTGTCGCCCTTAGAATGAAACAACACTGTGCTAATGCGGAGAAAGTTGTAAAATTCTTAGAGACTGAGAAAAAAGTTAAGAACGTAATCTATCCAACAAACCATCAAGGCGAAATCAGAGAAAGAGCAAAAAGATATATGAAAGGTGGTTATGGTTCTTTAGTTGGAATGGATTTGGGTTCAAGAGAAGCCGGTGCGAAATTTATCGATAACCTCAAGATGCTTTACCATGTTGCTAACATTGGTGATGCAAGAAGTTTGGCAATACATCCTGCCACTACAACACACAGTCAGTTAAATGATCAACAGCTAGCTGAAGCTGGAGTAACACCAGGTTATGTGAGGCTTTCTATCGGAATAGAACATCCAGATGATATCATTGCAGATATCAAGCAAGCTTTAGCTGCGTAAATTAATTCTTTTTTGATACGTCAAGTAGTCTACTTGACGTATCAATAGTTTAAATTAAAAATCTTTAATGTCTAAAATACTTAAACTTTCTATTATATTCTTTTTATTAAGTTTCAGTTCTGTTTCGTCAGAAATGGTGAAACCCAATATTAATATTAAACCTGATCAGGTAATTAAAATACAGTTACAAGGATTAATGAAAAATGACGCTCCTTATAGAGACAAAGGTATTGAGCAAACATGGGAATTTGCTCACCCTAGTAACCAAAGATTTACTGGTCCACTTAGTAGGTTTAAGGAAATGATAAAAGGAGACTCTTACAATATGCTTCTAAATCATATCAGTCACGAAGTTATGGAAATTTATAGCGATGACAAGAAAGCTGTGTATGAAGTAACTGTTTTAGACACAAATAAGAAATACTTTAAATTCAGATGGCAGGTAGAAAAATTTTTGGATAAAGGGCCTTTAAAAAATTGTTGGCTTACTACTGTGGTTTCTCAGCCAATTCCTTTAGGGTCATCAACTTAAATTTAGTAGATGAAATCAGTTTTTTTTGCTAATTTTTGTCTGTGAAAAAAAAATACTCCATTTTTAATATTGTAAAAAATGCTTTTTCTAATAACGAAAATTGGAAAAAGATGTGGCGTAATCCTGAACCGAGAAAATTTTATGACATTGTAATTGTTGGTGGTGGTGGGCATGGTCTTGGTACTGCTTACTACCTTGCTAAAGAACATGGCTTAAAAAATATAGCCGTTGTAGAAAAAGGTTGGCTTGGAGGTGGAAATACTGGTCGTAATACCACAATTATAAGATCAAACTATCTTTGGGATGAAAGTGCTCATCTTTATGAACACTCTTTAAAACTTTGGGAAAATTTATCTACTGAATTAAATTATAACGTTATGTTCAGTCAGAGAGGTGTATTGAATCTCGCTCATAATGAACATGATATAAAAGAAATTAAAAGAAGAGTAAGTGCAAACAAGCTGAATGGAATTGACTCTTACTGGGCTGATACAAAACAAATAAAAAAACTTGTACCGATCATGAATACTGAGAACTGTAGATATCCAGTACTTGGAGCATCATATCAACCTAGGGCTGGAACAGCTCGACATGATGCTGTGGCATGGGGTTATGCGATGCGAGCTGATGAATTGGGAGTAGACATTATTCAAAACTGTGAAGTGAAAAAAATCAGAACTAAAAATGGTAAAGTTTATGGAATTGAAACTACAAAAGGAATTATAAGAGCTAAAAGAGTTGGTGTTGTTGCTTCAGGTCACACAACTGTTTTGGCTGAAACAGCTGGAATAAAATTACCTCTACAAAGTAAACCTCTTCAAGCTTTAGTGTCAGAACCAATTAAACCTGTAATTAATACTGTTGTAATGTCTAACGCAGTTCATGCTTATGTAAGTCAATCTGACAAAGGTGAACTTGTAATAGGTGCAGGAACAGATGGTTATAATTCTTTTACCCAAAGAGGAGGATATAATACCATTGAAGATACTTTGAGAGCTATAATAGAACTCTATCCAATCTTTGGAAAAATGAAAATGCTTCGTCAGTGGGGAGGTATTGTAGATATTTGCCCCGATGCAAGCCCAATCATAAGTAAATGTGAAATAGAAGGTTTGTATTTTAATTGTGGATGGGGAACGGGAGGATTTAAAGCAACCCCGGGAAGCGCAAATTTATTTGCACACACTATTGCAAAAGATAAACCTCACTCTATTAATGCTCCTTTCAATTTAGAACGTTTTGTTAGTGGTAGATTAGTAGACGAACACGGAGCAGCTGCTGTAGCTCATTAAAATGCTTTTAATAAATTGTCCATACTGTGGTGAAAGAGATCAATCAGAATTTACAAATGGTGGAGAAGCTCACGTAGCAAGACCAAAAGATCCTGATCAAGTAAATGACAGAGAATGGTCAGAGTATGTTTTTGTGCGAGCTAATCCTAAAGGAATTTATTATGAACGCTGGGTCCACACACACGGTTGTAAAAAATGGTTTAACGCTATCAGGGATACTTCTACCGATGAAATATTAAAAATCTATAAAATAGGAGAAACACCTCCCCTAATAAAAAGATTCAAAAATACACTTAGGTCACCATCAGGAGAACCTGATGTAGGATCTGGAAATTTTACAGTGAAAAAACCATGAGTGAGCATAAAATTTATTTTAAATTTGATGGAAAAACTTACGGTGGTAACGAAGGTGACACTATTGCTGCCGCATTACTAAGAAATAATGTAAAACTGGTTGGAAGAAGTTTCAAATATCATAGACCCAGAGGAATTTATACTTGTGGAATTGAAGAGCCTAATGCTCTTGTTCAAATCATCAATGAACATAATGAGCCAAATGTAAGAGCTACCGTTAAAAAAATTTACGAAGGAATGGTTGTCAAAAGTCAAAATCGCTGGCCATCTTTGAAAAGGGATTTGGGTTCTATAAATAATATTTTGTCACCAATTTTTTCAGCAGGTTTTTATTATAAGACATTTATGGGGCCTAAAGGGTTTTGGAAAAACGTCTATGAACCTTTAATTAGAAGAACAGCTGGATTAGGTAAGCCCCCTAGAGAATTCAGATCTAAAAGTATTCATCTTCACCATAACGTAGATATCGTTATTGTCGGTGGTGGCTTCAGCGGTCTTTTGGCTGCAAAAAAATTAGCTGGTACAAATTATGATGTTTTACTAATCGAAAGAGAAGATTCTTTAGGTGGTATTTTAAAAAATACCAAAAAAATTGAATTAATTAATGATCAAAATCCAAGTGACTGGATAGAAAAAACAGAACGATTAATTCAAAATTCTAGAAACATAAAAGTTTTAAAGAACACTTTGATGACTACATATAACTTTAGTGATCATTTAATCGCTGTTGAAGATAAATCGGTAGGTAAACCTCAGGATAATGAAAAACCTGAGCTTGTTTTGCATAAAATTAGAACAAAACAAACTATTTTAGCTAACGGACATATTGAAAGATTTATTTCTTTTAGAAATAACGATCTACCAGGAGTAATGCTTGCTGCCTCATTTGAAAAGTATATTCAAAAATATGGTGTGGTACCCGAGGAAAGTCCTGTAATTTTTACAAACAATTCTTCTACTTTCAGTCTTGTTAAATCACTTGTTGATCTTGGTCATAAACCTAAAGCTTATGTCGATGTTAGAGATCAAAAAAAGATTGAGAAAGAAACCGTAGAACTTTTGAATAAGTATAACATCCCTTTGTATGCTAAATCAGAAATTGAAGGCTGCGAAGGAAAAAATGAGATTAGTAAAGTTTCTATCAGAGTAAAAAAGAACGAAATTATAAAAATAAAAACATCAATGCTTTGTGTCTCGGGAGGATTTAATCCAGATATACACTTGTTTACTCAATCTAAAGGTCTTCTTAAATGGGATGAAACTATTTTGGCATTCAAGCCTGAAAAAACTTTTCAAAATACAATTACTTTGGGATCGGTAAGTGGAAATTTTAGTTACGAAAAACTTATTGGTGAAATTAATAAAAAATTAGATTTTTTTGAAGGAATAAATGATTTGGAGATAAAATTGAATATTAATGGACCAAAAAAATTTCAAATTAAAGAATTGTGGGAAACAAATCATGCTAAAAAATCTTTGTGGTCCAAATCTTTTATAGATCTTCAAAATGACGTTACTACAAAAGATCTTAAACAAGCGGTGCTTGAAGGTTTCAATCGTATTGAACATTTAAAACGTTTCACCACAAACAGCATGGGAACCGATCAAGGAAAGATTAGTAGCATCAATGCTCTTGGAATTGTTTCAAAAATACTAAAAAAAAGTGTTTCGGAGGTTGGGACAACTATTTATAGGCCACCGTATGCACCATTAAGTTTCTCAGCCATTGCTGGAAGAAGTACTTATGAATTTTATGATCCTGAAAGAAAAACACCTGTTCATCCTTGGCATGTAAAACATAATGCGGTCTTTGAAGACGTGGGGCAGTGGAAGAGACCTTGGTATTTTAAAAAACATAATAATGAAAGTATGGAACAAGCGGTTCAAAGAGAATCTAAACAAGTTAGAGAGTCTGCTGGTATTTTAGATGGAAGTACTCTTGGAAAAATAGAAATTAAAGGAAAAGATGCGCTAGCATTTGTAAATCTTATTTACACTAATAGTTTTACTAAAATGAAACCTATGACCGCAAGATATGCTCTTATGCTTGGTGAAGATGGAATGGTTAAAGACGATGGTATTGTTTGTAAAATAAATGACCAACATTTTTTAACTACAACTACCACAGGTGGAGCCGCAAACGTTTTAGCACATATGGAAGAATATGCTCAGACAGAATGGCCAAACATGAATGTCTATATGAATTCTATTACCGAACAATTTTCAACATTTAACATTAGTGGACCAAAAGCAAGAACTATCATGAGCAGAGTGTTTAACAATATTGATTTTAGCAATGAAAGTTTTCCTTTTATGACTTTTAATAATTTTGATTATTTGAATACAAAAGTCAGAATTCTTAGGGCAAGCTTTACTGGAGAGCCAGGTTATGAGATTTATGTTTCTCCTAAACATGCTTTAACGCTTTGGGAAAGAATTTTTTATTATAGTAAGGACCTTGATCTAGTTCCTTATGGAACAGAGACAATGCATTTGTTGAGAGCTGAAAAAGGCTATATCATTGTTGGTCAAGACACGGATGGGACTGTTACTCCGATTGATCTTAATCTAAACTGGATGATTGGTAAAAAGAAAAAAGATTTTATTGGGAAAAGATCTTTAACCAGAAGTGATATTGTTAGGTCGGACAGAAAACAGTTGGTAGGTCTTGTTCCGTTAAACAAAGCTTATGGTATTGAAGAAGGTCAGCATGTTATTGAAGAAAAAAATCTAAACACACCTATTAAAAAACCTGTAAAAATGCTCGGGCATGTTACCTCAAGTTATTTTAGTCCAACGCTTAATCATTCTGTTGCAATGGCTTTGATAAAAGGCGGTAATAGAAAAATTGGAAGTCAACTTTATGTTTCAACGTCTGACCTCAACGTAATTCCTGTAGAAGTGGTTAAGCCTAACTTTATTGATCCTAAAAATGAAAGATTGATATCATGACGAGAACATTTGTAGCAAAAGGTATGGAAATTGTTCAGCAAGATATGCAGCAAATTTTGTTGAGAGGTAAGGGAGATGGTAGCTTTGCTGACACAGTTAATAAAGAAATATCACTTCTGCCTCCTACAGATAATTTAAGAATGATAAATAATGATGAGTTTCTTTTTGCTAAACAATCATTTGATCAGTGGAGTTTGGTATGTTTAAAACCTAAACCAGAGAAGGAAATATTTAGATTAGTATCTGCCTTTAATGCCAATGAGGAAATTTTGGCCTCTGACTATTCTAATACGACTTATTTTGAAATTACCGGAGAAAATAAAGACCATTACTTAAGTAAGCTAACTCACTTTGATTTACGTACAAAAAAATTTCCAATTTCAACTATGGCTCAAACACTAATAGCCAGAATTGATTGTTCTATCTATCATTTTCAAGACAAATATCTTGTTACATGCCATAGTTCTTTCGAGGATTACTTCAAGGATCGTCTACAGGATGCTATAAATTTATAGTGGAAAATTTTATACTAGGTTTTTTAACCGGTGGTAGCTTGATCTTAGCAATAGGACCTCAAAACCTTTTTGTAATTGAGCAGGGGTTAAAAAGAAATTTTGTATTTACTGTTACAACAATTTGTACCGTTTCAGACATATTATTAATTTTCCTTGGAATTTTTATTTATCACATTTTCGATTCTATTTCCTTAGAAGTGGAAGTTATTTTGAACATCGTTCTAGTTTTATTTTTAGTAAGATTTATTAAGGAAAAAATCAATGAATTTAGAACAAATCACAAGATTAAAAATATAAAAAAATCACAAAATTTAAAAAATATAATATTTAAAACACTTGGTTTTACTTATTTAAATCCACATGTTTATTCAGATACCGTTTTTATTTTGGGGAACTTGTCTAAAAACTTTAAATTAGAAGACAAATTCTATTTTGCTTTGGGAGCTTCATTTGCATCTATTATTTTTTTTTACTCTCTAGGTTATATGTCCAGTATGTTTGCAGGTTTTATTAAAAAGAAAAGTACGTGGAAGTATATAAATACTTTTATAATAACCTTTATGTCTATTTTGGTAATTTATATTTCTTACGATACTTATACTCGTCTGATTAATACTTAAACATAAAGCGCTTAGTATTTAAACCATAGAATATTATTGCAAAAGTAATTACAGCTCCGCCGATTAAGGTATTTGTACTAGGAACTTCATTAATTCCAAACACTGGTAACCAGACCCAGAGAATTCCACCTAGAACCTCTGTAAGCGAAAGCAGTGTTAAATCTGCCGCTGGTAAATATTTTGACTTTGTAGAATATAAAATAAGTCCTGAGCAAACTAAAAATCCATGTAATGCTGAAAGTGAAGTGCTTTTTAAAGATATAAGTATGTTGCTATCATTGAACAACAAAACTAGAAGAGAAACAGCGGCACAAAAAATTCCTGCAATAGCCACTGTCGTAAACTTTGGTGTTTTCTTTCTCCATCTAAGAGAAACTGTAAACCCGGCAAAACCTAAAGATGAAAGCAATCCGTTGATTAAACCAAATAGCGTTCCTTCTCCTTTGCTATCAAATGACATAAATAATATTCCGGCTGCAGCAATTATTATGGCTATCAAGGTTGTTGTTGAAATTTTTTCCTTTAAAAAAACATATGCTAAAATTGCTGCCATGAAAGGCATTGCAGCTAACATCATCATAGTAATAGCTGCTGTGGTTGTTGTTATTGAAAGGATAAAAGTTATATTACCAATACCAAGGCTGGCTCCACCAATTAATCCAGATAATCCTACCCTGCTATAATTGTTTATAAATTTTTGACCCTCAGCTAAAAATAAATAAATATTTAAAACTAAAAAGATTACGGAGCCTCTAAAGAAAAGATACTGCCAAGGAATTAACTCAGCGTTATCTATATTTCTAACTACTAATGGTCCAAAAGACCAAAATAGTCCAGCAACTAAAACAACAAGTACAGCTGAGTTAGCTTTATCTTTTGACATTACATGTTGCCATACTTAGGTCCACCGCCGCCTTCTGGGGCAACCCAAGTAATATTTTGGGAAGGTTCTTTTATATCGCACGTTTTGCAGTGAATACAATTTTGTGAATTAATAACAAATTCTTTCTGCTGAATTTCGTAAACACCTACTGGACAATATCTTTGAGCAGGCTCATCATATTCCTTTAAAGTATATTGGATCGGTAAGTATTTGTTTTTTAATTTGAGATGCACAGGTTGATTTTCTGTATGATTAGTTCCTGTTAAATAAACAGAACTTGTTTTATCAAAGGTAAGTTTCCCATCAGGTTTTGGATATTCAATTTTTGGCATTTTGTTTGCAGGTTTTAATGCTTCATGATCAGCGTGCTTGTGTTTTAAAGTAAAAGGTAACTTTCCTCTAAATAAAATTTGATCTAAGCCTGTAAAGATAATGCCTGGTATTAAACCCCATCTAAAGCTTGGCTTAACATTTCTTGCCGCATGAAGTTCTTCGTAAGCCCAGCTTTTTTTAAATAGTTCTTCGTATAAAGATAATTTTCTTTTATTTTTAATATGTTCAACAATCACTTCGCCGGCAATTATTCCGCTCTTCATTGCGGTATGGGAACCTTTAATCTTTGGCATATTTAAAGTTCCTGCGTTACAACCAATTAATAATCCTCCTGGCATATACATTTTAGGTAAACTTTGAAGACCACCTTCAATTAAAGCTCGTGCACCAAAAGAAATTCTTTTTCCGCCTTCCAACATTTTTCTAATGGCTTTGTGTGTTTTAAATCTTTGAAACTCATCAAAGGGTGATAGATGAGGGTTTTGATAATCAAGACCGATGACATAACCAATATAAATTTGTTTTTTATCAGCGTGATAAACAAAACTTCCACCATATGTTTTATTATCTAATGGCCAGCCAGCAGTATGCATAACTAAACCTTCTTGGTGTTGCTCATCACTTACTTCCCAAATTTCTTTAAAACCAATACCGTATTGCTGAGGACTTTTCCCTTCATCAAGATTAAATTTTTTAATTAATTGTTTTCCTAAATGACCTCTGCAGCCTTCAGAAAAAACGGTAACTTTAGCATGCAGTTCCATGCCTTCTTGATAGCCTTCTTTTTTGTTTCCCTCTTTATCTAAACCCATATCTAAAGTGGCAACACCTTTAATAGAACCATCTTCGTTATAAAGAATTTCACTCGCAGGAAATCCTGGGAAAATCTCAACACCTAACTTTTCAGCTTGCTCCGCTAACCAACGGCAAAGATTAGCAAGGCTGATAATGTAATTGTTATGATTTTTTTGAACAGACGGTAAAAGCCATGTGGGCCAACTTAAAGATGATTTTTTTCCTAAAAATAAAAACTTTTCTTTTGAAACTTTAGTTTTAACAGGGGCTCCCTCCTCTTTCCATTTTGGCAATAATTCATCAAGTGCTTTGGTTTCAAAAACGTTTCCACTTAAAATATGGGCTCCAACTTCTGATCCTTTTTCAAGAATACAAACGTTTAATTTAGGTTCGAGCTGTTTTAATTTAATTGCGGTTGATAATCCTGCTGGTCCTGCACCAACAATAACCACATCATATTGCATTGCTTCTCTAGCCATGGCGGGACTATATCAAAATTTTTATTTTTGGATAGTGTTGAGTTTGTTCAGCTCTGCTAAAAACTCTGGAAGGGCCTTAAATAAATCTGCTTCTAAACCGTAATCTGCAATGCTAAAAATTGGAGCTTCACCGTCTTTATTAATTGCGACAATAATTTTACTCTCTTTCATCCCTGCTAGGTGTTGAATAGCTCCTGAAATCCCTACAGCAATATATAAATCTGGAACAACTACTTTTCCTGTTTGACCTACTTGGTGATCGTTACTTATGTAGCCAGCATCAACTGCTGCACGTGATGCACCAACAGCAGCGTTTAGTTTGTCAGCAATTGCAGTTATTAATTTAAAATTATCTGCGCTTTCCATTCCTCTTCCGCCAGAAATCACTACTCTTGCTGTTCCAAGTTCAGGTCTTTCAGATTTTGTTTCTTCTCTTTTAATAAATTTAGAGTTATTTGGGACCGCTACTGCTTCAACCTTTTCGACTTGTGCTGATCCTCCTGTTTTTGGAGCAGGATCAAAAGATGTAGGTCTAATGGTTATACATTTCTTTTTGTCATTACTTTTAACCGTTGCAAAAGCATTTCCTGCGTAAATAGGTCTGATAAAAGTATCTGCACTATTAATTTTAGTAACATCACTTACTTGAGAAACATCCAGTGCTGCTGCTACTCTTGGCATAAAATTTTTTCCAAAAGTATTAGCTGATGCAACAATATTATCGTATTTCTCTGCAACTTTTGTAACTAATGGTGCTAAATTTTCAGGTAAGTAATTTTTATAATTTGGCGAGTCGCAAAGTAAAACTTTCTTTACTAAAGGAACTGCGGCTACTTCTTTTGCAACGTTTTCACATCCGCTTCCAGCAACTAAAACATGAACATCTCCATCTATTTTTGAAGCAGCATTGATAGCATTCAAAGTGAATACTTTTAGTTTTGAGTTATCGTGTTCTGCTATTAATAAGAGTGACATTATATTACCTTCGCCTCGTTCTTAAGTTTGCTTACTAATTCCGCTACGCTTGAAACTTTAATTCCACCTTTTCTTTTAGGAGGCTCTTCTACTTTTATCTGTTGAATTCTATTTGTAATGTCTACGCCCAAATCTTTTGCAACCATTGGCTCTATGGGTTTTTTCTTAGCCTTCATAATGTTTGGTAGAGAAGCATAACGAGGTTCGTTAAGTCTTAAATCACAAGTAACTATTGCGGGTAAATTTATTTCTATAGTTTCTAAACCTTCGTCGATTTCTCTAACTATTTCCATAGATTTATCTTTTAAATTTACTTTGGATGTAAAAGTTCCTTGTGGCCAATTTAACATGGCAGCCAACATTTGACCTGTTTGATTACAATCATCATCGATGGCTTGTTTGCCTAAAAAAACCATGTCCGGTTTTTCTTTTTCAACAACTTTTTTTAAAATTTTTGCAATACCTAAAGGTTCAATATAGCTATCAGCCTTAACATGAATTCCTCTGTCAGCACCAACAGCTAAAGCTTTTCTAACAGTTTCTTGTGCTTTCTCTTCGCCAATTGTAATTGCAACAACTTCTTTAACCTTGCCTGACTCTTTAAGTTTTACTGCTTCTTCAACAGCATTATCATCTGGTGGATTGGTTGACATTTTAACGTTGTCTGTATGAACGCCAGAGCCATCTTCCTTAACTCTAATTTGAACGTTGTAATCTATAACTCTTTTAACAGCGACTAAGATTTTCATTTAAGCTCTTAGTAATTTGTTTTCAGAGTCGTATGGTGAGTCTTCAATAACAGAAACTTTGTGCATTGTACCTAGTATATCAATTTCTAATTTTTGTCCAACTTTTGCTAGTTCAGGCTTTACCATTCCTAAAGCCAAAGATTTATTTAATCTAAAACCAAAATCTCCGCCAGTGGCTCTGCCCACTACTTTTCCATTACTATAGATAGGATTGTTGCCTAAAACGTCCGCATCCTTTACTCCTTGAATTTCCATGGTTACCAATTTATTTGAAAACCCTTTCGCTCTCCATTTGTCTAATGCCGCACGTCCAATAAAATCTCCTTTGTTCGGATGAATAAATCTATCCAAGCCTGACTCGTATGGAGAATACTCAATGGAAAGTTCGGTCCCTACCAATTTGTAAGATTTTTCTACCCTCAAGCTATTCATGGCTCTAATACCATAAGGTTTTAAATTAAACTCTTTTCCAGCTTCCATCAGCTTATCAAAAATATGGTTTTGGTATTCAATTGGGTGATGTAGCTCCCAACCTAATTCTCCTACAAAATTTACTCTCATGGCATTACAAGGTGCTAAACCAATATTAATATTTTGTGCGCTCAACCACTTAAATTTATCATTAGAAAAATCTGCTTTTGACACTTTCTGCATAAGCTTTCTTGCTTTTGGACCAGAGACCACGAGCACACCCATGCTGTTTGTTAAATTTTCAAACTGAACTGTTCCATCTTTTGGTATCCACTTATGTATCCAATCATGATCCAGTCTTTGAAAAGCTCCTGCAGATACTAAATAAAAACTATCTGCTGCTTCTCGCATAATTGTAAATTCTGAATGAACTCCGCCTTTTGTGTTTAATGCGTGACAAAGATTAATTCTTCCAATTTTTTTTGGAAGTTTGTTTGCTACTAGTTTGTCTAGAAATTCTTCTGCTCCTGGGCCCTTAATTCTGCATTTTGCAAATGCGGTCATATCAAGCAGACCAACATTTTCTTTTACGTTTTTACATTCTTTTTCAATACTCTTGAACCACTTAGATCTTCTAAATGACCAATCATCTTCTTGCTTCTCACCCTCTGTTGCAAAAAAGTTTGGTCTTTCCCATCCAAACTTTTGTCCAAAGACGGCTCCCAACTTTTTCATGCGATCATAACAAGGAGCTTGTCTTAATGGTCTTCCCGCTTCTCTTTCTTCATCGGGATAGTGAATAGTAAATACGTTAGCATAAGCTTCTTCATTCTTTTCAATTAAATAAGATTTTGTTGCATAAGAACCGTATCTTCTAGGTTCAACACCAAGCATATCAATTGTTGGTTCTCCATCGATGATCCATTCTGCTAACTGCCAACCTGCTCCACCAGCTGCAGTAATACCAAAACTATGTCCATCATTTATCCAAAAATTTTTTAATCCCCATGCTGGTCCAACGATTGGATTTCCATCAGGCGTATAACAAATAGCACCGTTATAAACTTTTTTTACTCCAACTTCTGCGAAAGCTGGTACTCTTTTGATTGCTCCCTCTATATGAGGAGCCAAACGATCTAAATCTTCTTGAAATAATTCGTACTCACTATCTTTTGATGGGCCGTCAACGTAACAACAAGGAGCTCCTTTTTCGTAGGGTCCTAAAATAAATCCACCAGCCTCTTCTCTCATGTACCAAGAGTTATCACTGTCTCTTAGCACTCCCATTTCCGGTTTCCCCTCTTTTTTTCTTTTTTGAAGTTCTGGATGAGGTTCTGTTACAATATATTGGTGCTCAACTGGAATAGCGGGAATTTCAATTCCAACCATCTTTCCTGTTTGTCTTGCAAAGTTTCCGCTGCAAGACACAACGTGCTCACAAGAAATAGCTCCCTTGTCAGTTTCTACGGTCCATCCATCTTTTGTTTGTTTAATACCAACTACCGTTGTGTTTCTATAAATTTCTGCACCACGATTTCTTGCGCCTGTGGCAAGCGCTTGTGTAAGATCTGCTGGTTGAATATAACCATCTTCTGGATGTTGTATTGCCCCAACTAATCCTTCAATGTTACACAAAGGCCAAATTTCTTTTACTTGTTCAGGTTTTAAAAATTTTACATTTACCCCAATAGTTTGTGCCACACCAGCATACTGATGGTATTCATCCATACGATCTTTTGTTTGTGCTAAACGAATATTTGAAACAACACTGAAACCAACTTTTTTTCCGGTTTCTTTTTCTAAAGATTTGTATAACTGAACAGCATATCTGTGTAGCTGCCCAACAGAATAACTCATATTAAAAAGAGGTAATAATCCTGCTGCATGCCAAGTTGAACCTGATGTTAACTCTTTTCTTTCAACCAAAACCACATCTGACCAACCTTTCTTGGCAAGATGGTAAAGAGTGCTAACTCCTACTGCACCTCCGCCTATTACAACAACTTTGGATTTCGATTTCATAAATCAAGAATATGATAACTTAATTGAGATTTAAATGATTAAAATAGCCTATTTTTGCTTAGACCAGTACGAATAACGAGGCTTGTTAGCGGGAAAGGCTTCTTCCTGTTTAACGTTTTTAATGTCCTTAATATGCAGAACCCAATGGAGCTTTTTGCTAGCCTTTTCTTTTATTTTCAGATTATCTTTTTGCTGAACTAACTTCTTTTTAACTAGAGAAGATTTCTCTATTACTTCTTTTTCTATGTTGTCAATTTTTTTTACGATTTTATCTTTTTCTCGTTTAAGAATGTGCTCAATAGGATATTTGCCCGTTTTATGCTTTACACCGTAGCTTACGCTAGTCGAAACAGCTGAATAAGCTATTCTTCCTTGAGAAGCACCTGCAGCTGGCCCTAACATAGGCGCCAAAGATGTTTGGTAACAACCTTGCAAGAAAAAAAACAGGAATATTGGCACGAATATAGAATTACGCATATCTGGAAAGGCTTAACACAAAACTTATTTTTTGAAAGAGAATATTTTATGAAATAAAACTACAAAATGTTTCTTTACGTGAAACATAAACTTAAAGTTGTAATAAATTTTATTTTAGTTCTTTTGGTCCTTAGAAAAGATTTTTTTATGTTTTTTTTCTATCCTTGCTTGTAAATTTAAACCTAGAAGTTGTTTTTGCATTTTTTCTATTCTAGTGTTTACAATTGAGCAAAGCTCTTTATTTTTTTTGCACGGATTCACTTTTGCCTTGTTTGTTTCTAGAGATTTAATTTGATTTTCGCTTAGAACGTGTTCGATTGGAGTTTTGCCTGTTCGTTTTTTAACAACGTAGTTAAGTGAAGCAGATGCTGCTGTCTCTGAAATTTTACCCGAAGCAACTCCAGTGGCTGGACCTACAACAGTCAAAGAACTGGTGTAACAGCCTGTTAATAACATTCCAAAAAATAACAATATTAATACTCTCTTCATTTCCACTTATCCCCAAAAACGAATCAATCACAAAACTTTGGTTGAATATACAGAAATAATGTAGCTTTATACAACCATAAATTGATTTATTTCAAAAAAAGACCATTTTTATTGAAAAATTTAAGGCTTTCAAACTCGATTGTTTGAGCCCGAAATGAGGAGTTTAATTTAAAATCCTAGTGGGTTTTCCACTTAAACACGATTCAAGATTTTCAACCATTTGAGTGTAAAATTTAGAATAATTTTCCTCTGTTACATAACCGAGGTGAGGAAGTAATAAAGCGTTTGGCAAAAATCTTAGTTTATGATCTTGGGGTAAAGGTTCAATATCGTAAACGTCTAAACCTACGCCCGCTATAGCATCTTCTTCGAGTGCTTCGACCAAATCTTTTTCATTAATAATTGGGCCTCTCGAAGTATTGATTAAAAAACAAGTTTTTTTCATGATGTTGAATTCTTTTTTGGTAATTAAATTCCTATATTTATCGCCTAAAACTACGTGCAAAGAAATGATATCAGATTGTTTCAACAGTTCTTCTTTGCTCATAGGTAATACGCCAAGCTCATTTGCTATAGATAAGTTTAAATTTTCACTCCAAGCTACAATTTGCATTCCAAAAGCTTTGCCAATTTTTGCAACTTGAGATCCTATTTTTCCAAGGCCAATTATCCCTAACACTTTGCCTTTTAACTCAAGACCAATTGTGGTTTGCCAGTATCCTTGGAACATATTGTCTATCTCTTGTTTCATGTTTCTCATAAGTCCCAATATCAGAGCCCATGTAATTTCTGCTGTCGGATTGGAATTAATATCTGTACCACATACTATAATTTTTCTCTTTTTAGTCTCTTCTAAATCTATTGCTTTATTTCTCATACCGCTCGTGATTATATATTTTAAATTTTTCATTCCTGTAATCAAAGATTTTGAGATCTTTGTTCTCTCTCTCATCACTAAAATAGCGTCAAAATTTTCTAATTCTAATAAAGCTTCATCTTCGTTTTGAAAAGGTTTGGTAAAAATTTTGAAATCAAACTTGTTTTTGTATTTATCAATATCAATAAATTCTCTAAAAATGTTTTGATAATCGTCTAAAACTGCTACTTTGATCATTTAACCAAACCTTGAAGAACTATAAGCTGATAAATCCAAATTTGTTTTCTCATTAGCCAAAATACCTGAAACAATTTTTCCAGTTATGGCACCAAGCGTCCATCCTAGATGTTGGTGGCCAAAAGCATAAACAATATTTTTATTATTTTTAGACGGACCAATGACTGGAAGGAAGTCTGGCAATGTTGGTCTAAAACCCAACCATTCATCTTCATGTTCTTTCAATTGAGGAAGTAATTCTTTTGCACAATTGACTACATATTGAATTCTTTTTTTTGAAATAGGATTTTTTAAACCTCCCAATTCAACAGTTCCAACTGCTCTTAAGCCTTGATTCATAGGAGTCATCCCAAAACCTCTGTCTAGAAAAATTACAGGTCTGCTAATTAATTTATCCATACCTTTAAAATGAACATGGTAACCTCTTTCTGTATCTAGAGGAATTTTTTCTCCAAGCTGATCGGTTAGTTTTTTTGAAAAAGCTCCACAAGCAATTACTGATTTTTCAAATTTATATTCTTGTGTTGCGGTTTTAATTAATGTTTGATTTTCATCTAATTGTTTTAAAGATTGAACATCTTCCTTGATAAATTTTCCTCCTTTTTTTATGAATAGTTCAAATATCTTTTTTAATATACCATGAGGATCTCTAGCGTGATAAGCATAGTCATAATAACAACCTCCAGAAAAAACAGGTTTAAGATTTGGTTCTAGATCTAAAATTTCTTTTGTACTTAATATCTTTTGCTTTACTCCTAAATCATTTCTAACTTTAATCTCTAACTCTCTGCTTTTAATGTTTTGGTTTGTCCAAATATAAATAATTCCTTTCTGATCTACTAAATTGGTAGTATCAATTTCTTGAAAAATTTCTTCATAGGCGTTCATTGAAAGGTCTAAAATTTGATGCATATACTTTGCTGTATTCAGCATTGATTTTTTGTTGCAGTTTTTTAAGTAATGAAAGATCCACGGTAACATTTTTGGAATATAATTCCATTTTAGTGCTAAAGGACCAAATGAACTTAGGATCATTTTAGGAACATCGTATAAAACATCAGGCCTATTTAATTGTAAAACTGCATACGGTGAAAAATGACCAGCATTACCATAAGAAGCCATCGTTCCTGGTTCGTTTGGGTGATTTCTGTCGAATATTGTTGTGGGAATATTTTTTTTCAAGAGCTGAAGGCCAATACAAACTCCTTGTATACCACCGCCTATGATCCCAACTGAAGAACAACCTTTTGCAGACATAAATCTGTTTTAACCCAAAGCTCCAATGATTTAACTGTGTTAGATTGTACTTCTTTTAGTTAGTTGCTAGCAACTATTTTTGGTCGGCCTTTTTTAGATTTTTCTTTTTCTTTAGATTCTTTGGTCTCTATTGAGTCCAATTTGAATTCGCTTTGTGCTGCCTCTAAACTTGTGCTTTCAGTCTTCTTAAGATATCCGTTAATATCCGCGCCTTCTTCTGTTTTTAAGCTTTCGCTAAATAAAATATCACCTTTAACTACTGCAGTACTGCCTATAACAATAGTTCTTGCTACAATCTTGCCTTCCAAGTGACCATGAATTTCTATTTTGTCTGTTTCAACCGGACCTATAATAGAACCCGTTTCCTTTATAATTAAATCGTTAGTATATACAGCGCCCTTGATCAATCCCGCTATGTCTATAGCACCAGAAGTCCTAAGCGTACCTTCTAAAGAAAAAGTTTCGCTAATCAAAGATCTGCCGCTGTCATTCAACGGTCTTGGGATACTGGTCTTTTTGTTTCCAAACATAGGACGTATTTCAGCAAATTATCCACAAGAATGCAACAGCTGAATTAATTATTTTTATCAAAATATTACGATTATTGGTTGTATTAACCTATTTGTTGATCTTTATGTATCTTGCAACTCATCACTACACCCAAACCGAACATCATGGCCATCATTGAAGAACCACCGTAGGAAAGTATAGGTAATGGTGCGCCCACAATGGGTATTAGACCTAGGACCATTCCCATATTCACAGCAACGTACAGAAAGAAAGCCGTTGCAAAACTGTAACAATATAATTTTCCAAAAGTATCTCTAAACCCATTTCCTATAGAGACTATTCTCCAAGTAATTAAAATATAAAGCGCTAAAACTAAACATGAACCAAAAAAGCCAAATTCTTCAGAAAATAAAGTGAAGATAAAATCGGTATGTTTTTCTGGTAAATAGTCTAGATAACTTTGAGATCCATTCAAAAAACCTTTTCCAAATAATCCTCCTGAGCCAATAGCTATTTTTGATTGAGTGATTTGATATCCTGCGCCAAGTGGATCTCTACTCGGATCCAAAAAAGTTAAAATTCTTGATTTTTGATATGGTTTCAAAAAGGAAATCGCAATAGGGGTGATTGATAAAAAAATTACTCCAATATAAGCAAAAAATTTCATCTTAACCCCCGCAAGCCAAATCACAACAGCTCCACCTGCTCCAATTAAAAAAGCTGTACCAAGATCTGGTTGTGTAACCACAAGAATAACCGGAATAACTAAGGCGATGATAGGAGCCACTAAAAATTTCATCCTATTAACATCACCTGATGAAATTCTATGGTAATATTTAGCCAAGAATAAAATTAAACCTATTTTCATTAATTCAGAAGGCTGAAGATTAAGAAAATAAAGATCTAACCATCTTTGTGAGCCAGAGGAGGTTAAACCAAAAAACTTTACTAAAACTAATAAAGTAAGAATTCCTATATAAATAGGAATACTCCAAGTGTACCAAAAATTTATTTGAAAAAAAGAAACTGCAATAAATAAAAGGAAGAAAACAAAAAACCTAACAATATGGCTTTTTGTATGATACGCAAACTCGCCACCATCTGTAGAATACATTGCAAAAAAACTGATTATCCCAAGAATTAAAATACAAAAGAACATAATTAAGTCTAGAGAAAATACTTTGTCTCTTAAACTTAAGTGTGATTGAATGGATCCTTGTCTAAACATTACGCTTGTTCTCCTTGTTCTCTTTTAGAATCTCTCATAGGATGTTTTTCTAGAATTTTTTTAATAACTTCTTTGGCTATTGGTGCTGCACTCTTACTTCCGGATCCTCCATGTTCCACTACAACACTAATAGAATACCTCGGGTCTTTATAAGGAGCAAAGGCTACAAATAAAGCATGATCTCTCTCTTCGTAAGGTAAATCTTCGTTTTTAATTTCTAATTCTCTTTGTAATTCGGTAAATCTTTTGACCTGTGAAGTTCCAGTTTTCCCAGCAAAAATAAATTCTTTTTTTGTTAGCCTTGATCCATATGAAGTTCCTCCAGGTTCATTTGTTGCTCCAAAAAGAGCATCTTGAACAAATTTTATATTCTCAGGGTTTTTGAATAAGCTTTTGTATTTAAACTTAGCAATAAACTCGTACAAACTTACCACATCATCTGAAAAAAGTTTTTTATCTTTAATAAATTGATCTAGATCTAAAAATTGATCGCTTTCTTTTTTATCTAAAATAATTCTGGGCTTAATTTTATAACCACCGTTTGCAATTTGTGCTGTCATTAAACATAACTGCAAGGGAGAACTTTGCCAATAACCCTGTCCTATTCCAGCATGAAGTGTTTCTCCGAGGTACCAGTTTTTACCGATATTTTTTTTCTTCCAGCTTGTATTTGGAACAACACCTGTCCTTTCTTCAACAAATTCTTCCAAAACTAGTTTTCCTAAACCAAATTTTTTTGCAGTTTCTGATAATCGATCAATACCTAGCCTTCTTGCAACCTCATAAAAATAAATATCACAGGATTGTTTAATACCTTCTCTCATGTCCATATAGCCATGTCCTTTTTTTTTCCAACAGTGAAATTTTTCTCCATAAAGTTCTATTGAACCTTTACAACGAATTGCTGTTTTTGGGTTAAAGATATCATTTTCTAAAGCGCTGATGGCTGCTAACATTTTAATTGTAGATCCTGGTGGATAAAGACCGGAAACTGCTTTGTTAATTAAAGGTTTATCTCTATGTTTAATTAGCCAATTCCAACTTTTTCTATCAATGCCATGAACAAACTTATTTGCATCAAATGTTGGTGAGGAAACCATGGCAATAATGTCTCCCCTGTAAATATCCATAACACAAACAGAACCTGATTTCCCTTTGAGTTGCTTTGCTGCTTCCTCCTGAACATCTAGGTCTAAAGTTGTTCTAAAATTCTTGCCAGATTTTCCAGGATCAATTGATATTTCTCTAATCCTTTTACCAAAAGCATTTACTTCATATCTTTTGTAACCAACTTCTCCGATAACTTCTGAATCTAGTCTATTTTCTAGACCTGTTTTTCCAACTCTTGTGCCGGCAGCAATCTTGTTTTCCAAATAATTCTTTGTTTGTAAATCTTTTTTGCTAGCTTTTGAAACATAGCCAATTACGTGTGCAGACGAAGGTTCTGTATAAAGTCTAGCTACCGATACTACAGGCTCCGCACCTTGTAATTCATGTAAAAATAAATTTATTCTTGAAAATTCAGACCATGTTAAATTATCTGAGACAACAATTGGATCCCAGGGTTTTTGGGAACTAATTTTTCTTCTAATTTTAAAAATTTCTCTTTCAGTTAAGTTTAAAATATTTTTTAGTCTGAAAATTAAAACTTCTAAATTTTCTGAGTTTTCTGGAACAATGTGAAGTTGATATACTTGTTTGTTAGAAGCTATTTCTTTTCCAAAATAATCATTGATAAGGCCACGAGGTGGTGAAAATTTCCATTCTCGAAATCTATTTTTATCTGATAAAGTTTTATACTTTTTGCTCTCATTAATTTGAAGAGATATTAGTCTTCCAACTATTCCAAAAACAACAACGGCCTTTGCCGCTGAAATTATAAACATTCTTCTTCCGATTAACCTGATCTTACTTTCTCCACCTGACCTAATCATAAATCCTCAAACCTATGAATCTTTTATACAGTTCAAAAATACCCCAGAAAAAAGGATACAGTATAAATGTAAACATAGAGTCATAGAAAACAGATGTGTATTCTGTTTGCATTTCTGTAAAATTTTTAATTAAAAAATAAGTAAGCATGTTTCCACCTAATATTGCTACAACAAAGGTAAACCAGTCAGTAAATAATGTACTTCTAACTGTGGCATTTCTTACATACGCAGCAACCAGTGAAACAAATAAATAAGAAAGGGGACTTGTTCCTAGAGGTAAACTTAAAATTACGTCGTTTATTATTCCACATAAAAATACAAAACCGTATCCTAAGATCGAAGGGTCTCTCAAAATCCAGTAATAGATTATTATGAACTGAAGATTGAAAGAAAAAATCTTCCAATAATAAAATTGTGTATGAAATTCAGAAACACATATATAAATAAGTAATATTAACGGGCCTAAACGTAATAAACTTTCTTTAATTATTTTTATATTTAGTGCCATTTTACATTGCCTCCAAATCTGTTTGCTGTTCTAAAACCACATTCACAAGAAAGATTTGTGTGGGATCAGTAAACAATTTTACCTTCATACGATCATCTTCCATTAATACTTTGCCAATAGAAATTCCAGGAACTAACACTCCATCTTTTCCAGATGTATAGACTAAATTATTATCTCCAGGATAAAAATTTTCTGGCAAATATTCTAAACTTGGTTTTAATTTTCCTATTCCAGAAAGAATTGCCTGATCACCAGAAGGTGATATAACTACGGGAATTTTGCTGTTAAGATCGTTCAAAAGTAAGATCCTAGACGAGATATAATTTACCTCTACAATCCTTCCAACTAAGTGGCCTTTGCTCAAAACTGGCATCCCTAGTTTAATTCCAGCATTAGAACCCTTGTTTATAATGGCTGAGTTCAAATATGGACTGTTTTTATCTAGCATTATTTTTGCTCCAACTGTCGTAAAAGCTAGCTTTTTATCTAGTTCCACTACTTCTTGGAGTTGTTTGTTCTCAGTTTCAAGATAAGAAGTATTAAATTTTTGTTTCTTAAGTTCTGCGATTTCAGTTTTTAATTGTTCATTCTCCTCATAGATAAAAATATGTTTAACAAAAAAATCCTTTGTGCCTGAGGCAAATCTTAGTGGAGAAGAAGAGATTGCAGAGACCCGATATATACTATCATTTATTAAGCTTCTTAAAACTTTTACGGGTTTTATCTCGGTATTGTCTACGGCAAAAATGACGATTGAAATTAAAATTAAAACGAAGAGAGAAAATTTTTGTTTGGCTCCCCTCTGCAACAAAGCAGAGCGAATAGCTATCCCAAAATCATCTCTGCTTGTTGCCATTGCTTAAATAACAATAAATTAATACTCCGATAACATTGTTGAAAACAATTCTTCTTGTTCCAACGCTTTTCCTGTTCCTACAGCCACACAAGAAAGAGGGTCATCCGCTATCTGAACAGGTAAACCCGTTTCTTTTGATATAAGCTTGTCTATATTTTTAAGTAAAGCTCCACCGCCTGTAAGAATAAGGCCCATATCAACTAGGTCTGCTGACAATTCTGGAGGTGTATTCTCCAATGCAGTTTTTATACCACCCATCATAACATCCAGAGTTGGTTTTAGCGCTGCCGCAGTATCCTCTTCTTTAAGAGTTATTTCTCTAGGAGTCCCAGATCTAATATCTCTACCTTTCATTAAATAAGTATTTCCAGAAGTTGCAATTGCTGTCCCAATTTCTTTCTTAATTTTTTCTGCGCTTGCTTCACCAATTAACAAGTTAAATTTCTGTCTCATATAACTAATGATGGCCTGATCCATAGCATCCCCTGCTACTCTTAGAGATCTTGAATAAACAACGCCACCTAAAGACATAACGGCTATCTCTGTAGTACCACCACCAATATCTACTACCATAGACCCTGTTGCTTCAGAAATAGGTAAGCCTGCTCCAATCGCAGCAGCAATTGGTTCTTCGATTAATTGCACTTTTCTTGCGCCCGCAGCTAAAGCTGAGTCTTGAATAGCTTTTCTCTCAACCGGAGTTGAGCCTGTTGGAACACAAACTAATATCCTAGGGTTTGCGAAAGCATTTTTTTTGTGAACTTTTTTAATAAAGTGCTTGATCATTTCTTCGGTAACTACGAAATCTGCAATAACTCCATCTTTAAGAGGCCTTACAGCTGATATGTTTCCAGGTGTTCTACCTAACATTGTTTTTGCCTCGTCACCCACTGCTAGTACTGATTTTTTTCCTTTTTCCTCAATTATGGCAACTACTGAAGGTTCATTTAGAACAACTCCTTTGCCTTTAACAACTACAAGTGTGTTCGCCGTTCCTAGGTCAATAGCCATATCTTGCGACCACATTTTAGAGATTTTATTTAATCCAAACATTTTATTATATACCTTTCAATTTTTGCTCGCCGCGACTTGAAGAAGAACTTGAAGAAGGAGGAGCGGTTTTTTTTCTTTTAATGATCATCTTATTTAAAGCATTTAAATAAGCATTTGCGGATGCTACCAAAGTATCAGTATCAGCAGCTTGTCCAACAGTCGTTTTACCCATTTCTTCAATTCGAACACTAACAGTGGCCTGCGCATCAGTTCCTTCTGTTACAGCATGAACTTGGTACAATTGAAGATTCACATCATGAGGGTACAATTTTTTTATACATTTAAAAATAGCATCTACTGGACCGTCACCGGTTTCAGAAGATTTTTTAATTTCACCATAAACTTCTAAAGTCATATCTGCTTTTTGTGGTTCTCCAGTTCCAGCAAATACTTTCAGAGATTTTAATTTAATAACGTTCTCCTCTTTAATTAAACTGTCATCTACTAAAGCGGCAATGTCTTCATCGTAAACGTGTTTCTTTTTATCAGCAAGAATTTTAAATTTTCCAAAAGCTGTCTGGATGACGTCGTCTGTTATATTGCTATAACCAAGATCGGTTAGTTTGTCTTTAAAGGCATGTCTCCCAGAATGTTTTCCCATAACCAAAGATGTTTTTTTAACACCAACACTTTCGGGTGTCATAATTTCATAAGTATTTCTATTCTTTAACATTCCGTCTTGGTGAATACCTGACTCGTGAGCAAATGCATTTTTTCCAACAATAGCTTTGTTAAACTGGACTGGAAAGCCTGTAGCGTTTGAAACAACTTTAGATGCTTTGCTTAATAACTGGGTATTAATTCCAGTTTTAAAAGGCATTAAGTCTGGTCTTGTTTTCATTGCCATTACAATCTCTTCAAGTGCAGCGTTTCCTGCTCTTTCTCCAATTCCATTTATAGTACATTCAACTTGTCTCGCCCCTGCTGCTACTCCAGCTAAAGAGTTTGCAACTGCTAAACCTAAATCATTATGACAATGAGTTGATAAAATTGCCTTATCAATGTTTGGGACTTTATTAATCAATGTTTCAATAATTTTTTTAAATTCTGAAGGAAGAGAATAACCAACGGTATCAGGTATATTTATTGTTTTTGCTCCACACTTAATTGCAAGTTCAACTGTTTTGCACATAAAATCCATGTCTGTTCTTGTCCCATCTTCACATGACCACTCCACGTCATCTGTAAATTTTCTTGCATAGGTAACATGTTCTTTAATTGAGCCTAATACTTCTTCAGGCGACTTATTTAATTTATGTTTCATGTGCAACGCACTTGTAGAAATAAAAGTATGAATTCTAAATCTTGGCGCTGCTTTCAAAGCCTCGTAGCAAGCATCAATATCTTTTTTTGTGTGCCTTGATAATCCTGCTGGAATAGAATTTTTTAAAATTTTACTTATAGCTGTTACTGCTTCAAAGTCCCCAGGAGAAGCAATTGGAAAACCTGCTTCGACAATATCAACACCTAATTCATCAAAAACTCTTGAGATTTGTATTTTTTCTTCAAGACTCATTGATGCACCAGGAGACTGCTCTCCATCTCGCATGGTTGTATCAAATATTATAATTCTGTTTTTATCTTCCATTATCTTTTATAATTTTAGGCAATTAGCATAATACAATTAATACGCTAATTTGCAAAATAATTATTAAAATTTTTATGTTTTGAACCAGATTGGGTTAATTCTTGGCCTTATCGACTAATTTATTCTTTCCAATCCATGGCATAAGATCCCTAAGTTTTTTTCCAACTTTTTCGATCGGGTGTTTCGCTAATTCTTCTCTCATTTTCAAAAAGTTTTTCTGTCCATCTTTACATTCGTCCATCCATTGTTTTGCAAACTTACCAGACTGAATATCCTTTAAAACCTCTTTCATTCTTTCTTTTGTTTTTGGATCAACTATTTTCTTTCCAGAAACATACTCTCCATACTCAGCGGTGTTAGAAATTGAGTAGTTCATATTTGCTATTCCACCTTCGTAAATTAAATCCACGATTAATTTTACCTCATGAAGACATTCGAAGTATGCCATTTCAGGCGGATATCCTGCTTCAACTAAAGTTTCAAATCCATTTTTGATAAGCTCTACTAATCCTCCACAAAGAACCGTTTGCTCTCCGAACAAATCAGTTTCACATTCGTCTTTAAAAGTTGTTTCGATAATTCCCGATCTTCCGCCTCCTACTGCGCATGCATAAGACATAGCAAGATCTCTTGCTTTGCCTGAACTGTCTTTATGAACCGCCATCAAACAAGGAACTCCTCCACCTCTCTGGTATTCGCTCCTTACTAAATGTCCTGGTCCCTTTGGCGCTACCATGAAAACGTCTAAATCTTTTCTTGAATTAATTAAATTAAAGTGAATGTTTAAACCATGAGCAAAAGCTAAACTCGTACCTTGTCTCATTCTTTGTTCAATGTGATTTTTATAAATTGATGCTTGAAGTTCGTCTGGAGTTAATAACATTACTACATCTGCCCAAGCCGCAGCATCAGATAAAGACATAACTTTAAGGCCCTCTTTCTCTGCTTTTTTTATACTTGAAGAGCCTTCTCTAAGAGCAACAACAACATTTTTAACCCCACTGTCTTTTAAATTTAAAGCATGTGCATGCCCTTGACTTCCATATCCAAAGATAGCAACTTTTTTATCCTTTATTAAGTTTACATTTGCATCTTTTTCGTAAAACATTTTCATTTTTATTTCCTTTTTCTATTTAAAAATTTCCGAGCCTCTTGTCATGGCAACAGCACCGGTTCTTGACGCACTTACTAAACCAAGTGGACCCAATGTTTCAATTAGTTTATCAATATCTCTTCTTAATGCAGTTACTTGAATAACAAAAGAGTTTTTTGATTTGTCTAATATAATAGAGTTATATCTTTTACAAACTTTTTTGGCTTTTTCCCTGTTTTTCTTTGACGAAACCACCTTAAATAAAGCCAGTTCTTTAAATAAAATTTTTGGATCATTTCTCTTAAAATCAGCAACTTTGTGAACCGGAACGAGTTTTCTCAATTGAAGCTTGATCTGTTCTATAACCTGAGGCGTTCCTGAAGTTACAATTGTAATTCTGGATATGTGTTTTTTCTTGTCAACCTCTGCAACGGCTAGTGACTCTATGTTGTAACCTCTCCCTGAAAATAAACCTGCCACTCTAGCTAAAACTCCAGCTTCGTTATCAACCCAAACAACTATAATATGATGCTCGGATTTTCCAAGTTTTCCAGGTTCACTATAAGCTGATTTAGATTTACCCATTATACTAAAGTCTTCCCTTCGTCAGAAACTTCTTCTTTTTCATCTTCCGGACCTAACAACATTTGATTATGAGGTTTTCCTGAAGGTATCATTGGAAAACAATTTTCCATTGGATCAACTAGACAATCAAAAATGACTGGTTTGTTGACATTAATCATTTCATTTATTTTTTCATCCAACTCATCAGGTTTTTTTGCTTGAATTCCTACACATCCGTATGCTTCTGCAAGTTTAACAAAATCTGGTAATGCAGCAGTATAACTTTCTGAATAATTCTTTTCATGTAAAAGCTCCTGCCACTGCCTGACCATCCCCATATACTGGTTGTTTAAAATAAATATTTTAATCGGCAAATTGTATTGAACTGCTGTCGACATTTCTTGCATTGTCATTAGAACAGATGCTTCTCCGGCAATATCTATTACTAATTTACCAGGATTTGCCACTTGAACACCAACGGCAGCAGGTAACCCATAGCCCATGGTACCAAGACCACCCGATGTCATCCATCTGTTTGGTTTGCTAAATTTATAATGTTGAGCCGCCCACATTTGGTGCTGGCCAACTTCCGTTGTTATATAAGCGTCTTTATCTTTAGAAAGCTCATAGAGTCTTTGAACAGCATACTGGGGTTTTATAACTTCTTTGCTGTTTTTGTAACCCAATGATTTTTTTTGCCTCCATTTGTCAATATCTTTCCACCACGTGGATATGTTTGACTTATTTGAGTTTAAAAAGTCTTTATTTTTTTCTTTAAATCTTTTGTTTAAAGTTTTTAAAAAACTTTCAACATCACTCACAACAGCAAGATCTACCTTAATGTTTTTTCCTATGGACGAAGGATCGATATCAACATGAATTTTTTTTGATTTCGGCGAAAACTCATCCACCTTCCCTGTTATTCTGTCATCAAATCTAGCCCCAATATTAATCATCAAATCACAACTATACATAGCGTTGTTGGCCTCGTATGTTCCGTGCATTCCTAACATTCCTAAAAATAAAGGATCGTCTCCAGGATAAGCTCCTAGGCCTTGAAGGGTAGAAGTAATTGGAAATCCTGTTAGTGCGACAAGCTCTCTTAGTAATTTGCTGGCTTCAGGTCCAGAGTTTATTACTCCGCCTCCCGTATAAAAAATTGGTCTAGAAGATTTTTTCATCATACTTATAATTTTGTCGATTTCTGTATTGCTAACTTTTCCATTTAGTTTTCCGTTAACCTGTTTCTTTTTTTTATTTTTTAAAATAAATTCTGTTTTTTTGAATTGAATATCTTTTGGTATATCCACTAAAACTGGACCAGGTCTTCCTGTTGTTGCGATTTCAAACGCACGATCTATCACGTCGGCTAAATCTTTTACATCTTTCACTAGCCAATTATGTTTTGTACAAGGTCTAGTGATTCCTGTTGTGTCGCATTCTTGAAATGCATCTGTTCCGATCAAGTGAGTTGGTACTTGACCGCTTATACAAACAATGGGAACCGAGTCCATGTAAGCATCGGTTAGCGCTGTTACTGCATTAGTAGCTCCAGGCCCAGATGTAACTAGCATTACGCCAGGCTTTCCAGAAGAGCGTGCATATCCTTCTGCGGCATGTCCTGCCCCTTGCTCATGACGAGCTAAAATATGTTTTATTGTTTTATGGTTTTTTAATTCATCATAAATTGGCAGTACAGCACCACCTGGATAACCAAATATGTGCTCTACTTTATGATGCTCCAAAACCTTAAAAACAATTTCTGCGCCTGAAAATAATTTCCCCATAAATGTAATCTATCTTAGGAAAATTTTGGGTCAAGTTTTAGATAAATAACTTAGAATTTTTTTTCTTAAATCAAGATAATTCGTATCAGTAAATCCCTTCCAATCCTTCATTTGACCTCTTTGCCAGGTAAGTTGTCTCTTGGCGTATTGTCTTGATCTAATAACCACCTTCTCTTTAAGTTCATTCAGTGAAATTTTATTGCTCAAAAATTCCGATATTTCTTTAAGTCCAATTATAAAATTAGATGAATTTATAGAGTTCACTCGAATTTTTTTAAAATTTTCAGCCTCTTGAATGGCTCCTTCTCGCAACATCTGGTCGAACCTTTTTTTAATTCTAATTTCTATTTCTGGTTTCCCTGGTTGAATAAAAATTTTTGTAAATTCTCTATCCTTAAAAATTTTCTTATTTTTTTTCTGCCATACCCATAAAGGTTTTCCTGTGTGTTTATAAACAGAAATTGCTCTTTGTAGTCTCTGTTTGTCATTGATTGGAATACCTTTAAAAATTTTAGGATTTTTTAGAATATAATCTTTATCTAATTTTGAGCTCATGTTTATTTTGGGAACCTCTGGTACTTCAGATAAACCGTCTGTTAAGGCCTTGAAATACAGACCTGTCCCTCCAACTACGAGGGCCACTTTACCCCTTTTGTTTATATCTTTAATTTTTTTTGCTGCTAACTTATACCAAGATCCAGTTGAAAAATTTTTTTTTACTGAAATAAATCCATATAAATGATGTTTTATACTTTTGTTATTAGGTCTGGCTGACAAAATCTTAACTTCTTTATATACCTGCATGCTATCTGCATTGATAATTTCACAACTAAATTCTTTGGCAATGTCTAGAGCTAATCTTGATTTTCCTGATGCGGTTGGACCAAATAAAAGTATTATTTTTTTTGACAAGCTATTTATTTTTTAAACTCTTTGGCTGATTCCATTCTTCCTAGAGTCAACTTTAATGTAATCAATTTTTTATCTCTCCAAACTTTAACGATGACTTTCTTGTTGGGTTTTGTGTTTGCAACAACTTTTGGAAGATTTCTCATAGTTTTTATTTTTTGCCCATCAAATTCTAAAATTATATCACCTTCTTTTATTCCCCCTTTTTCAGCCGGACTATTTTCAGAAACTCCTCCAATAAATGCTCCTGTTGTTTCTTTTAGTCCTGCAATCGTAGACATTTCCTTGGTAACTTGTTGAATTCTAACTCCCAACCAGCCTCTTTTTGTTTCTCCATACTTAATTAATTGATCAATAATGGTTGATGCGTAATTTGCTGGAATTGCAAAACCAATTCCACTACTCGCCCCAGATGGACTGATGATTGCTGTATTGATTCCAATTACATCTCCGTCCATATTAAATAATGGGCCTCCTGAATTACCTTGATTGATTGATGCATCTGTCTGAATAAAATCGTCATAACGAGTTAAATTTATATCTCGATTTCTTGCAGAAATTATTCCTGAAGTTACAGTTCCTCCCAAACCAAAAGGATTTCCAATTGCAACTACCCAATCTCCAACTCTGGCTTTGTCAGAATTTCCAAACTTCACAGTTTCAAAATTTTTTGGTGATTCAATTTTTAATACCGCGATGTCTGAATATGGGTCTGCTCCTAAAACTTTTGCTTGATATTCTTTATTATTTACTCTTACAATAATATCGTCTGCATTTGCTATAACGTGATTATTTGTAACTACCATTCCATCTTTCTTTATAATAAATCCTGACCCTAAAGAAGTTGCCTTTCTCTCTGTTGGTCTATCAAATTCTTTGAACATGTCTTCAAACGGAGATCCGGGTGGAAATTGAAATGGAAATGGATTTGATTGAGTTTTAATTGTTTGAGTAGTTGAAATATTAACCACAGATGGCATCAACTTCTCTGCAAGATCTGCAAATGATGCGGGTGGATTTTTTGCGTTTCCTTCAATATTAAAAATAAAATAGAAAAATGCGAACCATACAAAAAATTTTTTAGAACTTAATTTCATTACTTTTTAATATACCAAATTATAATAAAACCAATTATTGTAAACACCACACCAATTGTCCTTAAATTGTTTGCTGGCATAGCTTCGATTAGCTTAGACATATTCTTGATTTTTGACGGAAACAAGGCGCAAAGGAGACCTTCGATAAATAAAACTAAACCAATGGCAATAATGAATTCATTCATGCCTTAGTAACTATTGTTTCTTTTTGATAACTCCAGTTTTACCAAAAAACTTAAAAAAATCACTATCGGGAGATAATATCATAGATGTATCGCCACCAATTAAGGCTTTTTCGTAAGATTGCATTGCTCTATAGAAACTAAAAAATTCTGGATCTCTTCCAAAAGCATCAGCAAAAATGTTATTTCTCTTACCGTCTCCCTCACCTCTCATTATTTCAGATTGTTTATTTGCATTAGCTAAGATTACTGTCACTTCTTTATCTGCAGTTGAAGTTATTTTGGCAGCCATCTCAGCTCCTTGAGCTCTAAATTCTTTTGCTTCTCTCTCTCTTTCAGTCTGCATTCGTTTAAATATTGCTTCACTATTTGCTTGAGGTAAATCTGCACGTTTAATTCTTACATCTACAATTGTAATTCCAAAATTTTCAGCCTCTGTATTAACATCATTCTGAATTGTAGCCATGTGTACAGCTCTATCCGTTGATAATAGAGTTGCTAATTCTTGCGTACCTAATACGCTTCTTATTCTTGAATTTATGATTGTTGCTAACCTTGATCTTGCAACCCTTTCATTTCCAACTGATATATAAAATTTTAATGGATCAACAATTTTAAATCTTGCAAAAGCATCAACAATTAGTCTTTTTTGGTCAGCTGCAATAACTTCTTCTGGTGGATTATCTAAATTTAATACCCTTCTATCTAAGTAAACTACGTTTTGTATAAAAGGAATTTTATAATTTAAACCGGGCTTTGTTATAATTTTTTTTGGATCACCAAACTGCAATACTATAGCCTGGTTAATTTCTTGTACAACAAACAATGCGTTATAAGCAACAAACCCTAGGACTACAAGAATTGGTATTAAAATTTTTCTCATTGTCCTCCCTGTGATTTCTTTTTGATTTCTGGCAACGGAAGGTATGGAACTACTCCTGAACCAGAGCTTTTATCAATTATAACTTTATCAATATCAGCTAAAACTTTTTCCATTGTTTCTAAATACATTCTCTCTTGCGTTACTCGCTTAGCAAGCTTGTATTCATTATATATTGCTAAAAATCTGCTTGCCTCACCCTCTGCTTTAGCTACAACTTCTTTTTTATAAGCTTCAGCTTGCTGTAAAATTTTTTCTGCTTCCCCACGAGCTCTTGGTATAACATCATTCGCGTAAGCTTCTGCTTCGTTTTTCGATCTTTCTCTATCAGCTCTTGCCGCTTGGACATCTCTAAAAGCATCAATAACTTGATCAGGTGGGTCGGCTTTTTGAGTTTGAACTTGAGTTATCTGAATACCAGAACCATATTCGTCTAAAATTCCTTGGGTAATTTCTTGAACTTCATTTTCTATTTTTGATCTTCCTTCAGTTAAGATCGATTGAATTCTACTCTTGGCTATCACTTCTCTCATTGCAGTTTCTGAAGCAGCTTTAACTGTTTCTAATGGACTCTGTATATTAAAAAGAAACTTTCCCGCATCCTTGATTACCCAAAAAACGGAATAATCAATATCAACTATGTTTTCGTCTCCGGTTAGCATTAAGCTTTCTTCAGACACGTCTCCAATGCCAGAAGATCTTCCGCTATCACTTGCGGATCTAAAACCAACGTCAATACGATTTACTTTTGTAACCTTGGGAGTCAAAGCTCTCTCTACTGGAAAAGGAATATGATAATTTAATCCTGGTTGAGTTGTTTTAATAAATTTTCCAAATCGTAAAACTACCCCTTGTTCGTCTGGCAAAACTCTGTAGAGTCCGCTTAGCGCCCAAAGAACTAATAAAATTAAAATTCCTAAATAAATTGATTTGTTGCTTCCTCTTCCGCCTGGAAAAATTCTTCCAACGGAACCTTGTGCTTTTCTAATTAAGTCATCAATATTAGGAGGTGGTCGTCTTTCTCCTGAACCATTTCCATCGCCTCTTCCTCGGCCACCTGGAGGAGAACCCCAGGGAGATTCATTTTTTAATATTAATATATCGTCTTTAGATGACATCACACTTTATATAGTGACTTTTTAAACAAAAACAAGTTATGATAAAGCGATATAATGTCCAAAAATGAAGCTAAAATAAGTGATAGTTTAAAAAAAAAGACTAAACCAAAAAATTTTGAGAAAAATCCAATAAAAGGAACAAAATTTACACTAATGATCTCCAGTGCAAAAGGAGGAGTTGGAAAATCTACTTTTGCTATTAATTTAACTTTTGCTCTTCAAAAACTTGGAAAGAAAGTTGGTTTCTTAGATGCGGATATTTATGGACCTTCTTTACCAAAAATGATTGGGCTAAATGAAAAACCAAAAAGTGATGGAAAATTTTTATTTCCTTTAGAAAAATATGGGGCACAATTTATGTCTTTAGGTTTTTTGGTTGATGAAAAAACTCCTATGATTTGGAGAGGACCAATGGTTATCAGTGCGATTAAAACTCTTACAGAAAAAGTTTCGTGGAAGAATTTAGATTTTTTAATAATTGATATGCCCCCAGGCACTGGTGATACCCAACTTACTTTCGCACAGGACATAAAAATTGATGGAGCTATTATAGTTTCAACTCCACAAGAGTTAGCTTTGATGGATGTTCAAAGAGGAATTCAAATGTTTGATAAAACAAAAATAAAAATTCTTGGCCTTATAGATAATATGAGCTTTTTTAAAGGAGACGATGGAAAAAAATATGCTATTTTTGGAGAAGGTGGTGTTGAAAGAATTGCAAAAGAATTTGGAAAAAAATTTTTAGGTAAAATTCCTATTAATACTAAACTAAGAGAGTCGGCGGACCTAGGGTTGCCGCTAGCATATAAAGAACCAGATCACGAAGTATCAAAAATATTTTCGGAAATTGCTAAAAAGATTACAAAAGATGTTCTTTGAAACCTAGAGAACCCATTAATTCATTCCATTCTCTTTTTGAAAGCCCAGAATGTTCGTAACTACACTTCTCACCTTTCATCATTTTTTTCACAACAGATTTTCCTTTTGAAGATAATTCCATTGCTCCAACACGATAATCCATAAAAGCTTCGTAGGCTATAGGCACCCATCTTTTTAAAGAATCGGTCATCACATCTGCATAGGCTCTTATCTCATACTGCGCATGACTATCTGCTCTGAGAGAAAGAAAGTTAAGTAAATTTAACAAATCAGTTTTCCAATACCATTGTGTATAAGCATTTAGTGTGAGATTCATTCGCGCAAGCTCCCTTGCTAATCCTTGTTTATTTTCATCAATAACTGTCCCGTCATATTTTTGGTTTAACATTTTTTCATAATCATCATAATTTCTTTGAGCATCTTCTTTCAGTAAATTTAAAATTTCATCAGCTTGTTTACCATTAATTAAATTCCCTCTTCCTTGACGATTGATCTCTGACTGTGCAGCAAGATGCTGCTTATCTGGAATATAAAACTCTTTATCTAAAATAGAATATCTTGCAGAATATTCGTTTACATTAGCGGTTCGGTGTCTTATCCACTGTCTCGCAACAAATATTGGAAGTTTCACATGATATTTGATCTCACACATTTCAAAAGGTGTACTGTGTCTATGTCTCATTAAATATTTTATTAAACCACTATCTGTAGAAACTTTTTTTGTTCCCTTTCCGTATGAAACTCTTGCTGCTTGAACTATAGAAGTATCGTCACCCATATAATCTACAACTCTAACAAATCCATGATCTAAAACTGGAAGAGCTTCATAAAGAATTTTTTCTAATTCCGGCGACGTTACTCTCTTAGTAACGTTTTCTTGGGATTGTTGATCTAAAATTTCCTGTTTTTGTTCTTTTGTGAGCTTCATTTAGAAATACTTATTGAATCTTTTTTTTTAAATTTTATATTATATTTGTTGGTTTTCCAACTATGACGATAAACGAGTTTCGTAATAAACATTGCGGACGTGGGGGCAGTACCCACCACCTCCACCATTTACAACTTATGGGGGTGAATCAGAATCGACGAGTGTCTAAAAGCTATTCTTTCGTTCGAGATGGTTCCGACGTAACGGGCTAATTATAAATGCAAATAATAAATTTGCACTTGCTGCTTAATTAACTTGTTAATTAAGTAAACGGGGTTCGGGGCACCTGGCAACAGAACGCCCCTTTAAATCTCTGATTCTTCTTTAATACCAACAATTAAAAATTTTGTGACGCACTATGGACGCAGTGAGAAAAAGTTTTGACATTTAAAATTTTATAGTCCTTTTTTAAGGTTTGTAACTCCTAAATATTTAGAGTGGTGCTTGGCTTTTGTATTGTCAACAATTCCATAATCCATAAAATATCCTTGAGGATCTTTAAAACAATAACCATACAAAGTCATTTCTTTTCCATTGCCAGAAATGTTGGCTGATTTAGAAAAATTATCATCTTTCAATGGATTGCCTTTTTTAATTTCTGAAATTTTATAATCTTCTTTAAGTCTTTTTAGTGTAACTTGCATTATTGGTTCAATATTTTTTCTGCATTTAGATTTTTTCTTAAAAAATCCTGTTCCCCAAACTGCAAAAACTTTGCACTTATCTACCTCCGCTTTAACTGATGGAAACATATCGTTATACAAGGGGACTTCTTGATATCTAATAAATGCACTATAAGAACTTTTATTAATACATTTTTCCTTGAGCCACGTATCTTTGTCAATTGACTGGAATAAATCTTTGTAAAGTTTTATACCAAATAATTGAGCCTGATCCGCTGATGCACTGCCACTCCACAACAAACCCAGAACCACGATCGCTAAAAGTTTTTTCACTAATAACATCTAAATTTTTTAATTGGCTTTTTGGTATATGCATTCCAAAAAGTAATAGTATATCCTTTGGCTACACCAAATTTTTGTTGACCACCGTTACATAACATTGATCCATAATAATCAAAATCATGACCAGCATTAGGGTTTGACATTACAACCCAAAAAGATGAGCTTCCCTGGAAAGCAGCATCAGCAACTCCTGGAATTGTTTTTGCAGCTTGTTCCATTTCATATTTACCAGCATAAGCATTGCCGCTTAATAACAAACCTAGAACTACAATCGTTAAAAGTTTTTTCATAAACCTCCCATCATAACTGCTATTCCTGCGCCTCCACCCATAGCCGCAAGGACTTTTCCGTGTTCTTTAATTTGTTTTTTAAACCAGTCATAAATCTCTGAAACTTCAATTTTTTTAAGTTTTCTTTTAACAACGATTAAAACAACCAAACCAATTATTATTCCCAACAAGGGGCTAGCAAATAAGCTTGCTGACATTATAAATGAACCCATACCAAGCAAACCTTTGATCGTTCCTTCTTTGAATGCCTTTTTATTTTTATTTTTTGTGTAGGATTTTGCCCAAGAAACTAGTGACACTATTAATAGGATAGGATTAGCTGATACAGCACCAGCTAAAATTAAACTTGAAGCATGATTAGCAAACTCTTCTTTTTCTTTTTGTTTCCAGCCAAACATTAATGATACCACTCCAAGTGTTGCACCAAAAATTTCAGCTAGATTAACGCTTTGAATATCTAGCAACCAACTTTTCTTAACAGAAAAGTTAGAGCTCATATAATTAGCAAATTTATCGTAGGCCTCTTTATTATCTATATTAAATAATGGTATACCCATTGTAGTCTGAAGATCTTTGGATAAAGATAAGACATAATTTTTAAATTCTTCAAAATTTGTATCATCGGGTAATGTTGCTTTAACTTTTTCCCACATTTGAATAGGGCTATGACTTCCATCAAAATGTCTGTGCGTGAAACCACCTATATGGGTTTCATTATAAAATTTATCTATTTTATCGTCGTAGATGGTAGGTTTATCATCAATAATTTTAGTGAAAGATTTTTCAATTTTTTTTCCGAACGGGACTGAAAAAAGACCCGCTATTCCAACTGCAGCCTGTCGTAGTCTCTTCAAAAAAAACATCGATTAATTATAGCCCGACGCAATTTCTGACGCAATACCGACGCACTGAAGAACCAGTTTTGGGCTTTAGGTTGTAAAATAATTATTATATAACGAGGATTAACGAAATGAGGTTAAGGGCACCTGGCAACAGAACGCCCCTTCGAATCGACTTAAACACTAATCAATTAAACATTTTTAAAATTCTGATCACAATCTGATCACAGTGACGACAGGCAAAGTGCGTGCGCGGGGGAATTATTTAAAATACTTATCAATCGATCCGGCTATATCTGGATAATCATTAAAACCATATTTTGGTTTATTAGCTAAATATTTTGTACTGCATAAATTTTTAATACCAGTTGTCATTGGTCCTTTTAATTTTAGTGCATTTAGATATCCACAAGCTGGAGATAAAAAAACAGCCTTATATATACCTCCATCCGCAATAAAGTAATGTTGATTAAAATTCATAATATGAGATTTTCCACAACCACATTGAAATTCCTGTCCCTCTACATCACCTATTCTGGGAAGACTAGCAACCTGATGTGATGGTATATAATTTTTAATTTTTTTATTAAATTCCTTTACTGATAAAATTTTGACGGTATTTTTTTGTAAATTTTTATTTGGTGATACTTGATATTTAGAAGAAGCAGGTTGTGACTTACTAGTAAAATTAGAGTCGGGATTATTTTTTGAACCTACAAGCTTATAGATAATAAAACCTATGATGGCAAAAACTACTAGGAGAACTAATGCTGGACTTTCCTCAGTGTTGTTTGATTTGTTGCTATTTGTTGTTGAGGTTTTTTTTGCTGGTTGATTTTCAAATCTACATGAATAACCTCCAGACGTTACAACATCTAAATTTAGAGATTTCATGCCGTACATTAAATCACTATCTTTGCCAAAAGGTTTAATATAAAAATCAACATACTCATCTTTTTTAACTATTTTACCATCTGCTGTAGTTAATCTTACAAAGTTTATTCTAATTGTTTTGTCGGAAGTGCTTTTAAAAGTAAATTCTGCGTAATGAGCATTACTACTATTGACATGCGTGACTCTATCTTTTCCAACAAATTTCCAGGAGAAATCTAAAAAGTCACTACAACTTGCTACCACAGGGCCACTCCACAACAAACCCAGAACCAAGATCCCTAAAAGTTTTTTCATTTTTTTAAAAATCCTTTTAATTCTTCTATGGTATATGGCTCTTTTCTTTTATGCGCCATCCGATGACAATTAGAACATAGAACAGCAAAATCATCAATTTTAAATTCTATTGTCTCATTTTCAGGAAGTGTGTGTACAGGTATTTTATGGTGGGCTTCGATGAATTCCTCCTTTTTTTTATTTAAACTAATATCTCCAAATTTTTCTTTAAAATTAAAACCACAAACCTCACAAGTATAGCCTAACTTTTGTTTAACTTTTCTTGCGTTGGTACTTGATCTTTCAGTTGTTCTATGGAGTTTTTTTCTTCTTTTCTCTATTAAAGTTTCTTCTTTTTTTTCCTCCTCTTCCTCTTCACCAATATCATCAGAAACATAATCATCTACTATATCGGGATCAGTTCCACCTCTAAAAACCAACATAGTATACAAATCAATCATATTGTTAAGATCGATAGTTAGCTCTTCTTCATTTAAATCTTTTGTTAAGTCATATTCTTTTCCAAAAGCAAAACCTTTTTCATAAAGCATTGGTCTTTTTGTACTTCCTGCTAAATCAATTGAAAGATTAATAGGTTTATCGTTAAAAGATTTTTTATATTCCTTAACTCTATCGCGAATAAATTCTGCTCTTCTTAATAGTTCTTGAGCAGCTCCTTTAGGTCCGAGTTCGCTTTCTAAGTCTGTCATTCCTTGATTTAAATTTAGATATACCCTCTTCATATCTATAGAAAATAGATAAGTTATATAATAGCCATGCTGCGCTGTAGTAGTGACGTTTGGATCATAAATACCAATCCAAGGTACATCTGCCCAATGAGGAGGTCTTCCTGGACTACTTTTATAAAAAAAATGATCTCTATTTTTTTTAACTTTAGGCTTAATTTTTTCTTTAGCCGCCTCTCTAACAAAAGATGCAAATTTATTATTTGCTATTGGTGTATTTTTTTCATCTAAATATTTAGATGCAATTTCTTTTAATGTTGAAGAAATCATAGACACACCATAACCTTTCACACCGTTGGACTCAATACGGACTCACCTAGCAAAGAAATTGACGTTTTTTATGATCTAGAATTACTGTCCTTTAATTACCAATTTCACTAATATTGTAAATAACTTTTGCCAATTTTTTTAAAAATTTTTTAGTAAATAAATTAGTTAAAATTGTTTTAACAGTTAACCAAGCAAATCTTTTAATATGATATTTTATAAACCTTAACCTATCAAAAATTGAACTTTTATATTTTTTACTAGAATTTTTTAACTTCAATAATTCATTTTTTATATTTCCTTCATTAATTTGTCTTTGAACTAATAAAAAATGTATGCTGTCTTGTAAAAAACTTTTTTTTGAAATTACTACATTCCATAAATTATCATAAGGATATTCATCAAATTTTATATCTTCTCCAACAGTTGATTTTAAATATCTATTAATATTTAAAAAATAACCATCTCTATTAACTTTAGACTGAATTAGATTAAAATATTCTTTAATTATCTTTTTGTTCATCTCCATAAAAGACCTGGAATTAATAATAAAATCAAATTTTATATTTTGCTTATCTAAAGTTCCAGGAGGTAAAATAAAAATATCATAATTTTGAATAACATCCTCTAATAATTTTTCTTTATAATCAGAATAATTAAATATTTTTTTTTCAGGAAAATAATTTTGTAAATAATAGTTACTCATTAAGTTTGCCTCTGGCAAATCAATTAAAAAATATTTACATTTTTTATCATTTATAATAATTCTTGCTAAAGAACCAAATCCGCCACCAATCTCTAATATAAAGAAATTATTCTTAATATATTTCTCTATTTCTTCATACCATTTAAGGTGATGAATTATTCCATTATCAAACCAATAACCTAAAAAATTAATTGAATAATGACAGTTCCCTACATTTTTTTCAGGAAGATGTTTTTTTAAAAAATTACCATCAAAATATTTAAGCGCTTCTAATAAATTAAAACTATTTTGTAAATTCATAGCATCATCTAAACCTTCTGATAAAATTTGATTATTTCTAAAATGAATTAAATTATCTAAATTATAAAATTTTTTATCTTCTTTATAATGTTTGTCCCAATGAATGCTTTGATTGTGAATAAATAATTTTTCATCTTCTTTTGTTTTTTTGTATACATCAATTAAGTAAGAGAAATCTTTCATAATTATACGACAAGGGTTACTAGTAGACTATTCATTTCTGGACGATAAGTAAGTTTCATTTAATAATCATATATCACAAAAAAAATAATCAAACTATCTTAACTATTCAAATGAAGTGTTTTCAAAAAACTATATTTTCTGCTATTAATTAAAATTGAGGGCGAAACAGAACGCCCCTTAAAAATGAATAATAAACTTTTAAATAAACTGTTAAGTGATGAAAAAAAAGTGGATAGAAGTTTGTATTCATCAGGACCTTACTGGGATTACAAAAATAAAAGGACTATTTATCAATTAAAAAAAAATGGATTAGAAAATTTTAGAGGGTTAAACTCGGGTGTGGGAACAAGCTATACTGACAGCTTAGTGTATGATTTTAGAAATGAGTTAAACTTAAAGGGTAGAATTGTATCAACCTTTTTTGATTTTCCTTTAATTAAAAAAATTTTTCAGGGTCAATTAGCAGTTACATCTGATCATATAAATAATTATCTAAAAAATTTATCTATAGTTTATAAAAATAATGAAATGGTTAAAAACTTAATTAAAAAATACAAATTTGACAGGACAGTTGAATTTGGCTGTGTTAGCAACTTTAATTTAAATAATTCATTATATTCTACACATTATCTAAATATGGCGCATAGAATAGACATTCTTTCAAAAACCTTTGATTTTAAAAAGATAAAAAGTTTTTTTGAGATTGGCGGAGGTTTCGGAGCTAATATTCATTTTTTATTAACAAATTTTTCAAATATAAAAAAAATTATTTATCTAGACGCTGTTCCTAACATATATGTCGGATCGGAGTACCTGGAACACTTTTATGGCAAATCTGTAAAAAATTATTTAAATACTTGTGAATCTAAAAAAATATCTTTTAGTAATGATGATGAGCTTGAAATTATTTGTGTGCCTCCTTGGGAAATTGAAAAATTAGATACAAAAATAGATCATTTTCATAATGCAGCTTCTTTCGTAGAAATGCCGGAAAAAGCGATAAAAAATTATGTGTCTTACATTAAAAAAAATAAAATTAAAGATATATCCATAGTATCTTATGGTGACCATGATCCAAGAACAACTTTTAATCCAGAATTGCTAAACAAATTTTTTGATGGAAATTTAGATATTCAATGGAATGAAAATTTAATTGATGAATATAAAAAAAAATCAATATTTTTAACCTCTAAAAAGAATTAACTTAATATAGGAACGGCAATATGGTGTTTAATGATTTTAAAAAAAACATATATTCTCAAAATGGTGAGGACGGAATTTTGGAGGAAATTTTAAAAAAATTAGAACTTGTAAAAAATGGTTGGTGTTGTGAATTTGGAGCATGGGATGGTAAATACGGCAGCAATACATTTAATTTAGTAAAAAATTTTGGTTATAGAGCTATTTATATAGAGAGTGATAGAAATAAGTTTAAAGATTTAAAAAAAACTGAATCAAGATATCCAAATATTTATGCAATTAATCGAACGATTGATAAAAATAAAAGTTCATCTAATTCATTAGAAAAAGTTTTAGAAAAAACAAAAATTCCCCTAGATTTTGAAATTTTGTCTATTGATATAGATTCCTACGATCTAGATGTTTGGGAAGCTTTAGAGAATTACAGACCCAAAATTGTTGTGATAGAAATTAATAGCTCAATTGAGCCAGGAATAATTCAAAGGCACAGTTTAAAAAATCAAGGCAACAGTTTTTCCGCAACAGTCGAGGTTGGTAAAAAAAAGGGATATATACTTGTTTGTCATACTGGAAACTGTATTTTCTTAAGAGACGATTTAAAAAATAAAATTAATTACGAAGAAAACTCATTAAATAATCCTGATATTTTATTTGATAGGTCTTGGTTAAATAAAAAAGACAATATTTTAAAAAGAATACTTCTAAAACTAATGCCTATCTCTATGGTAGAATTTTTAAAAAAAATAAAAAGATTAATTTGATAACCAAAAAAATAAATAAGTTTAAAAAATGATTTTGACAAAAAATAGAGTTCAAAATATTTTTTTAGTTATACTAAGTATATTTTTAACATGCTTGGTATTAGAATTGTTTATAAGATTTGTCCTTGGAGAGAAGCCGAGAAATGAACTGGATTTTGATTTAAAAGATCAACCAATATCTTTTGTTGAAGACAAAGTATTAGGCTGGAAACCAAAACCTGGTGAATACATTTTTAAACCCTGGGGAAAAAACGGAAGAACAACTAAATTAACCAATCTGGATAACGGTGAGCGCCTTACCGGATATAAAAGTGAAGAAAACAAAATAGTTTTTGTTGGAGGTTCTTTGACACAAGGTTGGGCTGTTGATGACAGCAGCACATTTTCCTGGTTATTACAAAAAAAATTTAAAAATTACAAAATTAAAAATTATGGAGTGGGTGGCTACGGAGGGGTTCAATCGTTTTTAAAGTTACAAAATGTATTTGAAAATGAAAAAAATATAAAATTGGTAATTTATGGATTTATACCTCACCATGAAGTTAGAAATATCGCTTCTGGCTCATGGATGCATCTACTAAACAAAGGATCAAGAGGTACCGAAGGAAAATTAAGCTTGCCTTATGCGTCAATTAAGAATCAAAAGCTAGTAATTCACAAGCCAAAAAAATATTTAAAGCTAACACTAGGAAACAGGTCAGCATTAATTACAAAAATTGAAAAAAAAATCCTAAAGTTAAATTCTTTTAAAAGATCCTTTCAAGAAACTAAAATATCGAAAGAAATTATATTAAATATGAAAGAAATTGCCGAAGAAAATGATTCAAAATTTATACTTCTTGTTTTAAACAAAATACCAGAAGAAAAATTTATTAAATATAAAAAATTTTTTAAAGAAGAATCCATAGAACATATAAATTGTTACTTTCCGGAGGGAGAGAATTACAGGGTTGAGGGAGAAGGTCATCCTAATAGGATAGGTCATAAATTTGTTTCAGATTGTATTTACGCCCAATTACCTCTAAAAGATAACGTCCTATTAAAATGAAAATTAATAAAAAAATAATAACCCCAACTTTAAATATTGTGTTTATTTTGTTGGTTCTATTGGAATCCTGGAGACAAAAAACTAAAGAGGATTCATTTTTTAACAAATTTTGAAAAATCAGGTTTAAAATATTTAGGTCCTTTCATAACTTTGCCGTCTTCATTATAAATTGGCTTTCCATCTGCCCCAAGTTTACTCATATTTGATCTTTGAACCTCGTCAAAGCATTTGTCCAGATCTATACCGAAAGCATGCCCTGCACCATAGGTAACGTATAGAATATCCGCAAGCGAATCCGCAACCTCTTCTAGGTTTTTATCTTTTAGAGCTTGTTCGAATTCATCTAGTTCTTCCTTTATCAAATCATACCTTAATTTCACTATTTTTTCTGATGGAAACTCAGGTTTTGTTTTGACCTCCTGTCCAAATTTTTCCATAAATTTTTTCACACTAATGAAGTTTGTCATAAAATCCCCACAGTTAATTCTTAAATTATTTACAATTTTCTATGTATAATATAAATTGGTTACATCAATGAAATATAGAACGGAATTTGATTCTATAGGAAAAATTAAAGTTCCTGGTGATAAGTATTGGGGTGCATCAACTCAAAGATCAAATAAATACTTCGATATTGGAGATTTTCTTGTAAGACCAATTCTAATTCAATCAATAGCTATAATTAAAAAAGCTGCAGCAATAGTGAATTCTCAAAATGGTGATTTAGACAAAAAAATAAGCAAATATATAGTTAAAGCAGCCGATGAAATTATCAAAGAAAAACTAAATGATCATTTTCCATTAAAAGTTTGGCAAACCGGTTCTGGAACCCAAACAAACATGAATGTTAACGAAGTAATTTCTAATAGAGCAATACAAATGATGAATGGAAAAATGGGAACAAAAAAACCTGTTCACCCCAACGACCATGTAAATAAATCTCAATCAACTAATGATGTATTTCCGACGGCAATGCATATAGCAATTGCAATAAAAACTAAAAATAAATTATTACCTTCTCTAAAATTATTAGAAAAACAATTGGGAAGAAAAGTAAAAGAATTTCGTAAAATAGTTAAATTAGGAAGAACACATTTGCAGGACGCTACACCAATAACGTTGGGGCAGGAGTTCTCTGGATATCATTCTCAATTGAAAAAATGTATTGAAAGAATTGAAAGAGCTTTAAATGAAATTTACTATTTAGCCCAAGGTGGTACCGCTGTTGGTACTGGTTTAAATACTAAAAAAAATTTTGATAAAAAAATTGTAAAAGAGATCAAAAAAATAACAAAACTTCCATTTAAACCAATTAAAAACAAATTTGCAGCCTTAGCTGCTCATGATTCAATAGTAAACTTTTCGGGTACCTTAAATACAACAGCGGTTTGCCTTATGAAGATTGCAAACGATATTAGGTTTCTTGGGTCTGGACCAAGAGCTGGTTATGGAGAACTCATACTTCCAGAAAATGAACCGGGTTCATCAATTATGCCTGGTAAAGTAAATCCTACACAATGTGAGGCTGTAACTATGGTTTGTGTAAAGGTCATTGGCAATCACAACGGTATAACAATGGCAGGTTCGCATGGTCACTTTGAATTAAATGTTTTCAAACCATTAATTATACATAATATTTTACAATCTATAAATATAATGGCTGACTCATCAAAAGGTTTCGCAAATTATTGTATCAAAGGAATCAAGGCTGACAAAAAAAGAATTAAATCTCTTCTTGATAATTCTTTAATGCTAGTCACAGCTCTCTCACCAAAAATAGGTTACGATAATGCTGCTAAAATTGCGAAATTAGCACATAAGAATGGAACAACTTTAAAAGAAGAGGCTATAAAATCAGGCCTGATAAATGAAAAGGAATTTTTAAAAATTGTCAATCCAAAAAGAATGGTTGCTCCTAATAGATAAATTTTGTTTTTTAGTAAATTTCTTGAGCAAATTTTTTAATTTTAAAAAAATCAAATAAACCGATAACTCCTTCGCTAAGAACATAGCGATTAAAAGCTTTCTCCATAATCAAAATTTCTTTATTATTAATTCGTTGATTATTATCTCTAACTACTTCTCTAAAATTAATTTTTTTACCATTTATATCAATATTTCCATTTACAAGAAAAGAAGTTGGGCTGTTATTAAAATTATATAGACCAAATTTTCTAAAAAATTTAACAGGATCTTTAGTATTGAGGCTTATTGAAAATTGAATAATCGCCTTTTTATTATTTTGTAAAATTGAGATATTCGATTTAATATCAGTGCTATTCATTATTTTGGCAGAAAAATCTTTAATTTTTATATCACCATTTTCAAATGTTAAAATCATTTTGCTATCTTTTATATTTCCAAAAAATGAATCTGTATTTTTATTAATAATATTAAGCTTGCCATTAATTTTTTTACTAACTCCACCTGTTTGAAAAATTGGATAGTATAATAGAAGCTTTCTGAGATCTATTCGGTTTATATCTAGATCAAAATCAAAATAAAAGTTATCTTTAAAAGAAATCTTTCCATTTATTTTGGAATTTAAAAATTTATTTCTCAAAAAAGAATTTGTAATTTTAAAGTCTTCTTTGCCTTTAAAGTTTAATAAGAGAAGAGTTTCAAGAAATCTCAGCTTCAATTCTCCTGATAAGAAACTTAAATTACTTTCTTTGTCAAAATTAATATCTAAAGACTGTTTTAAATCAGGAATACTTATTTTTAAATATTTTTCTGAACCAATTCTATTTAAAAATTTAACATTAATTTTATTTTTAGAAAAAATGGCGTTTGATTCTATTTTATGTTCATTATCTGATAATTTTTCCTTGTAATTACCATTATTAAATACAACTTTATTGCCCTGAGCATCTACAAAAAAGAAATCAGAATTCTTAAAAATTAAAGTTTTTTTCTTGTGGAGGGTCAAATAATTAAAATATTTTTTAAAATTATTTGGATGAATCTTTAACTGTTGATTTTTAACAAGAATTTTTTTTAGATCAATATTTTCAAAATTGTTAAGATTTATCGGAGAAATTAAAATATATAATTTTTTTATTTTTATTTTTTTTTTATTTGATTGAATAAAATTTAATCTTACATTCTCAACTAAAATTCTTGGAGTTGGAAAAATTTTATACGAAATCTTTCCGTCAATATCCATTTTTAATTTGAAAACACTATTAATTTTATTTTGAAGAAGTTTTTTGTTTCCTTGATAGTCAAAATAAACTGGCTTTAAAAAGTAAAAAAGAATCGTTAATACAAAAAAGGTTGTAATACCAATTGAGATTGTCCGTTTATTTAAATAGTTTTGTGACTTATTAAGCTTTAATTTATTCAACCAGAGTCTTATAATTTTAAATGCTGAAGTTTTCATTTTGTTGTTTTATAAGCAGTATGATGTAAAAATAAAGCTCTTTATCATGAAAGAAAAAGAAAATTTTCTTAAAGAATTAAATGAACAACAAAAATCTGCCGTTCTCAATATAGCAGGACCAACATTAGTTGTCGCAGGTGCTGGCTCTGGCAAAACAAAAGTTTTGACATCAAAATTAGCATACATAGTTGAGCAAAAAAAGGCTTGGCCAAACCAAATACTTTGCGTGACTTTTACAAACAAAGCCGCAAAAGAAATGAGAGATAGGGTTGCTAAAATGTTATCGGGTAAAACAAGTTCGCTTCCCTGGCTTGGAACATTTCATGCAATTAGTGTGAAATTTTTAAGACGTCACGCTGAAGCCATAGGTTTAAAAAGTAATTTTACAATTTTAGATACAGATGATCAAAAAAAACTTGTTAGAAATATATCAAAAGCAGAAAATATTGATGCAAAAAAAATCTCTCCTCAATTTATACTAGCTTTGATTGACCAATGGAAAAATAAAGGGTTGCTTCCAGAAGAAGTTAAATCGTCTAAAAAGCATATTTTTGAAAACCAAATTTTAAAGGTTTACAAAATTTATCAAGCCAAAATTAGAGATTTAAATTCTTGCGATTTTGGAGATTTAATTCTTTATTGTGTAAAATTATTTGAAAAAAATCCTGATATAAGAAAAATTTACTCAAACAATTTTAAATACATACTTGTAGATGAATACCAAGATACAAATTTTATTCAAAATAAATGGTTACAATTAATTGTAAATGAAAATCAAAATATATGTTGTGTGGGTGATGATGATCAATCAATTTATAGCTGGAGAGGTGCGGAAATTAAAAATTTTCTAAGCTTTGACAAAGTATATCCTGACTGTAAAATTTTTAGATTAGAGCAAAATTATAGATCTACCAAAAATATTTTGGATGTTGCATCTTTTTTAATTTCACATAACAAAGATCGTTTGGGGAAAAAGCTTTGGTCTGATGGTAAAAAGGGAGAGTTGGTTAAATTGAATTGTTATAAAAATGGCAGAGAAGAAGCTCGAGGGATCGGTGATATTATCGAAGAAAGTATTAAAAAAAAGAATTCTTTAAATGATGTCGCAATACTTGTTAGGGCCATATATCAAACTCGTGAGTTTGAAGAAAGATTTCTCAAAATAGGAATAAATTATAGAATTATTGGAGGTATTAAATTCTACGAAAGAGCAGAAGTAAAAGATGCTATCTGTTATTTGAGAATTATAAATCAAAAATTTGATGATTTGGCCTTTGAAAGAATTATAAACACACCTCGTAGAGGCTTAGGTGAATCCACAATAAAACAATTGCACGATTTTTCCTCTAAGAACAAAATCTGTCTGGAAGACTCGGCTCACAAACTTCTTCAACTAAACCAGTTTAAACCAAAAGTAAGATCTGTGATGAAACATCTTCTAGATTTAATGGTCAAATGGAGATCTGATTTAAAGAAAAAGAAACATTATGATTTGCTAAAAATTGTTTTAGACGAGTCTGGTTACTCTGCAATGTTAAAAAATAAAAAAGATTTAGAAAATGAAAACCGAATAGAAAATTTAAAAGAACTTTTAAGAGCAATGCATGATTATGATAACTTGCAAGGATTCTTAGAACATGTTGCTTTAGCCACGTCGATTGACCAAGAATGGGAAGACAAAAAAGTAAACATCATGACAATGCATGCTGCAAAGGGTTTGGAGTTTGATACGGTATTTTTACCAGGATGGGAAGAAGGTTTGTTTCCTCATCAAAAATCTCTAGAAGAAAAAGGAGACTTCGCCTTAGAAGAAGAAAGAAGATTGGCATATGTTGGGGTTACTAGAGCTAAAAAAAATGCCCACATATCTTTTGCAACGCAAAGAGTGTGGCACGGTGAATGGATGGATAGTCTACCGTCGAGATTTATAAATGAGCTTCCTGAAGAAGGTATAGAAAAGAATGAAGAACCAGTCAAAGATGTTTCTGATGATTTTGATTTCAATCAGGATAACCTTCTCAAAGATAATGAAGAATATAGAAGTCCTGGATGGGCCAGGTTGAAAAAAAAATTACTTAAATGATGAAAAGTTTAAAAAAATTACTCAAAAGATACAAAGTTGATGGGTATATAATTCCAAAGAATGATGAGTATTTTAATGAGTACGTTCATCCGTCTAAAGATAGATTAAAGTTTGTTTCAGGTTTTTCTGGTTCAGCTGGATTTGCTATAATTTTAAAAAATAAAAATTACCTATTTGTAGATGGAAGATATACAATTCAGGCTCGCTATCAGTCAGGTAAAAAATTTAAAGTTATCACAATGCCAGGAAAATTTCCTAAAGATGTGGTTAAAACCAATAAAAAAATTATTCTTGGTTTTGATCCAAAATTGCATACGGAAAAACAATTAAATTTTTTATTTAAAATTAAAAACGTTGGTCTGAAATCTATCAACGAAAATTTGATAGATACAGTTTGGTCTAACAAACCTAAAGGATTTATAAAGCCTTTCTTTTCTCTTTCTACAAAAAATGCAGGTACAACCACTGAAAAAAAAATTATACAGGTTAAGAATATGCTTTCAAAAAATAATGTTGACTATTTGTTGGTAACCGCTCCTGAAAATGTTGCTTGGATTTTAAATATTAGAGGTTATGACTCTTCTTACTCACCCATTCCAAACGCCAGACTATTAGTAAGCAAAAAAGGAAATATTGATCTTTTTGCAAACCCAAAAAAAATAACAAAGATAAATAAAATTCTAGAAAAAAAAATATACCTCCATGATGAAAGGAGAATTGAAAATATACTCAAACATATGTCAAAAAAAAGAGTGTGGTTAGATACTTTATCTTGTTCATTTTATTATAAGAGTATATTAGGCAAAAGAAATAGCATTATAGAAAAAATAGACCCAATTCATTTTTTCAAGTCAATTAAAAATAATACTGAAATAAAAAATATGAAAAAAAGTCATTTAACTGATGGTGTAGCGTTAACCAAATTTCTATTCTGGTTAAAGAAAAATTTTAAAAAGAAAAAAATTACAGAAATATCAGCACAAAAAAAGTTAGAAAGTTTTAGAAAAATGAACTCTTCATATAGATTTCCAAGTTTTAATACAATTTCTGGATCGGGACCAAATAGTGCCATCATACACTACAAGGCTTCTCCCAAAACAAATAGGGCTTTAAAAAGAGGTGAGTTGTACCTAGTAGATTCGGGTGGACAGTACTCTTTTGGAACTACCGATGTGACTAGAACTGTTTCTTTAGATAACAGGTCTAATTATATAAAAGAAGTTTATACTCGTGTTTTAAAAGGGCACATTGCTGTTTCAAATTTTAAGATTAAAAAAAATTCAACTGGATCTCATGTTGATGAAAATGCTAGAAAATTTTTAAAAAAAATAAAGTTAGACTATCCACATGGTACTGGTCATGGGGTTGGATATTTTTTAAATGTTCACGAAGGTCCACAGTCTCTATCGAGAAAGAACAAAGTAAATTTAAAAAATGGTATGGTTGTGTCTAATGAACCGGGATATTACAAAGAAGGTGCATTTGGTATAAGAATTGAGAATCTTGTTTATATCAAAAAAAATAAATTTGAAGAATTAACTGTGGCACCAATTGAAAAAGATTTGATAAATAAAAAAATTTTAAATAGAACAGAAATAAAATGGATCAATAATTATCACGGGAAAGTTAAGAGAAATTTGTCCAGATTTATGAACTTAAAAGAAAAAATGGATTTGATAAAAGCTTGCTCACCTATTTAATAGGTCGTACCATTTTTCTTCTGTTATCAAATCTATTTTGAGTTCTTTGGCTTTTTCGATTTTCTTCTTTGTCGGTTTTGAATTTCCAATCACAAGATAATCTAATTTTTTTGAGACCGAACCAAGAATTTTAGCTCCATTTTCTTCCGCTAAAGCTTTAGCCTCAGACCTGCTCATTTTTTCAAATCCACCTGTAAACATTATATTTTTATTACCAAGCTTTCCCTTTTTGTTTATTTTTTTAAAGTCCTCTATTTTGAGAACAGTCATTAGAGATTGAATGATATTAGAATTTTTTTGATTTGAGAAAAAATCTTCTATAGATTTCACTTGAGTATCTCCAATCCCGTCAAGATCATATAGACTCTTTAAAATATCTTTTCTTTTTTTTGAGCTAAATAATTCTGAAAATTTTTTATCTGTCTTAAAAAATGCTCCTAAAATTTTTGCATTTTCTTGGCCTATATGTCTAATTCCTACTGAATAAATAAACCTGTCTAAAACTATTGTTTTTGAATCTTTAATTGCTTTTTGTAAATTTTTTATGGAAAGCTTACCCCAACCCTCTAGTGTTTCTATTTTGTCATAATTCAAACGAAAAATATCAGCTGGTGTTCTTATAAATTTTAATTCCCAAAAATTATCTATTACTTTTTTACCCAAACCCTCAATATCAAAAGCATCTTTTGAAACTATATGTTTTAACTTTTCTCTTGCAGTAAAATCACATTCGTAGCCCCTGGTACATCTTCTAACCACATCTGTTTTTTTAGTAGTTAAATTTATTTCTTTTTTTACAGGAAACCCACAAAGACATTTGTTTGGAAAAATAAACTTTTTACTGTTTTTGTTTCTTTTAGATTTATCTACTGAGACGACCTGTGGAATTACATCGCCGGCTCGTTGTATTGTAGCAGTGTCTCCTACCCTTATATCTTTTCTGTTAATTTCATCCTCATTGTGCAAAGTTGCATTGGAAATAACAACACCACCAACCGTAACAGGATCAATTTTTGCTACCGGAGTAATGGCTCCGGTTCTTCCAACCTGAATTACTATGTCTTTGATTTTGGAAGATGCTTTAACAGAAGAAAATTTGTAAGCAATTGCCCATCTTGGAGAATTAGATGTGGAACCAAGTCTTTCTTGAAATTTTAAATTATTAACCTTATAGACTATTCCATCTAAGTCATAATCTAAACTTGATCTTAGACTTTCTATTTCTTCATGATTTTTTTCTATTTCATCAATTGATTTAATTATCTTACAATGAGAATTGATTGGAAATTTCCAATCCTCAAGTTTTTTTAATAAATCAGTTTGGTTTTTAAAATCTTCAGAACTTATCTCTCCGATTCCATAAGCAAAAAATCTCAATGGTATTTTTTTAGTCTCCCCTGAGTCTTTTTGTCTTAATGAACCACCTGCTGCATTCCTTGGATTTGCAAATTTATCTTTTATTTCTTCAAAATCTTTTTTTCCTATATAAACTTCCCCTCTGACCTCTATAACTTCTGGAGCATTAACCAATTTTTTAGGTATCTCATTTATGGTTAATAAATTTTCAGTTATATTTTCTCCAAAAACACCGTCGCCTCTTGATAGTCCATAAGTTAATTTCCCTTGCTCATATCTCAAGGAAGCTGATATGCCGTCTATCTTTGGTTCTGAAGATAATTCCACATGAGATGTAATATTTAGAAAATTTTTTATTTTTTTTTGAAAATCTATCATATCTTCCTTATCAAAAGCATTCCCTAAAGAAAGCATTGGTTTAGCATGTTTCACTTTTTCAAATTTTATTGAGGGTTTGTGTCCAATAAGATTATCTAGATTTTTTATTTTTTTCAGGAATGGATTCTGTTTTACCAAAGCTAATAATTCTTTTTTTAATTCATCAAATTCTGAGTCGGGGACTATAGGATTATCTTTCTCAAAATATGCTTTGTTGAGCTTCAATAATTTTTCGACTTTTTTAATGTACAGCCTTTTAACTTTTTCCTGATCAGTCATCTATAAGTAATATTTTTTTTAATGTTCTTCTAACCAGACTTCCTTCTTCATTATCTTTTTTTACTTTCATTGGCTGATAATTTTTATTGAGTATTTTATAAGATCTCTCATACCATTCGCTTGAATTATAGTTATATCCTAACATACTCGCTGCTGCTTTGGCTTCGTCATTAAGACCAATTCTATAATAGATTTCTACCAATCTAAATAATGCTTCCTCGATAAAAATGGTTTTGTCATATTTTTCTACTATTATTTTTAACCTGTTAATTGCTGGTATCCATTTTTCATTTTTAATGTAATATCTCGCTATTGATAATTCTTTTGCGGCCAGTTGGTTAATAATAAGGTCTAATTTAAATTTTAAGTCCATAGCGTAATCTGTATTCGGATATTTTTTTAAAAAGTCTTCAATGGTTTTCTTGGATAAAATAAGAGGCCCGATATCTTTTTCCTCATCAAGAATCTGTTCGTAATAACTTATAGCTATCAAATAATTCGCATAATCTGCATTGGCATCTGCAGGATAAGTTTTTATAAATCTTTTAAGATTCAGAATGGCTTCATCATAAAGGTTCATTGAGTACAAACAATAACTTGACATCAAAGCTGATTTTGCAGCCCACTGGGTTTGAGGCAACAAATTCTCCGACTGATCAAATTTTTTTCTAGCATAAAAGTATTGTCCATCTTCCAAAGATTTCAATCCTTCTTCATAAATTTTTATTGCTTCTTCTTGTGTTGAAGGGATGGAAGGAACTGAAGCTTCTTTTTTAGAGCATGAAAAAAATAGAAGTGTTGAAAAAAAGAAAATTAAAAATATACGCATAGAGTATTAATAACAAAAAAAATACTTCGCGTAAAATGATCTTAAAATTTAGGCGTTTACAGCAAGTCTCTTATGAAGAGGAACGATTTTTCTTACGTTTATCGAAGAAGATTCATTTTCAACGACATCATAATTGCTCTTATCTGAAAAAATCTTTCTCAAAAATTTGTTTGTTAAGGCATGACCACCGTGGACACATTCTACCGACCCAATAACTCTTGCGCCGGACAGCATAAAATCTCCAGCTAAGTCAAGTATCTTGTGATTTACAAATTCTTTTTTAGATCTAAGTCCACCTTCGTTAAGAATTTTATCTCCTTGAACTACAATAGCATTGTCCAACGAACCACCCTTTGCCAAGCCAATAGATTTAATACCTTCTATATCTTCATGTAAACAGAAAGTTCTTGCAGCATAAATGTCTTCTAAATTTTTCTCTTCAAAATTTGTGCTATTTGTTTGAGTTTGAATTAAAGGATTTTTTTTATAATTTAATGTAAATTTAACTTTAAAGTTATTATTAGTCGGGGCTATACTTATTAATTTTTCATCTTCTTTCAGCTCTACTTTCTTTTTAATTTTTATAAATTTTCTTTTACCTTCAAGAGTCTTAAGTCCACAGTTTTTTATAATTTGAACGAAATCTTTTGCTGACCCATCCATTATTGGAACTTCTGGACCATTCAAATTTACAACTATATTGTCAATTCCACAGATATAAAATGAAGCCATCAAGTGTTCTATAGTCGAAACACTTGCTCCAAAATCATTTTCTATTTTTGTGCATAGTTTTGCTGAAGAAACATTCTTAAAATTCGCTATAATTTCATTATTTTTTTCTAAATCAGTTCTCTTAAAGATTATTCCAGAATTGGAATTTGCTGGGACCAAGGTAACATCAATGTTTGTACCAGAATGTAATCCCACTCCAGAGAAACTTGCTTCCTTTTTTAATGTTTTTTGATTCCTTTCCCACATGAGTAAGTTATACAAAAACCAAAAATTTAGTTGAAAACAACTAATGTTACAAAAAACTACAACAAAATGTTTGTTAAAAAAAACGTTCAAAAAAACTTGAAATCACTGACTTTTTCTTGTGAATCAAAGGAATAGCCTCTTTATCCCATCCTTTGAAAATAAGCTCTGCTGCTCCAGACAAAGCCGAAAGTTCATTTAGTGGCAACAACTCAATTTGGGTCTTTACCGTATCAATTTTTAGAGATTCTTCAAATAACTTGCCTAGATTTTCCAAAATACCCTTATCTTCAAAAAATAAATGAATTCGTAAAATTTTATTATTCATATAATTTAAATTTTTATTTTTATTAAAAATGTAGTCCGACATTTCTGTGATTCTTGCGATAACAATATTGTTTAAGTGATTAATGCTTAATTTTTTGAATTCAGATTCTGTGAATAAATCTTTTTCTACGTATTTGTTCTTTCCATTTTCTATATTTTTTAAATCTAATTTATTTATAATAATCCTTGCTTCTTTTTCTTTAAGTGAACAAAGTTGAATAATGTCTCTATAAATAGAATTAGTTCCAAAAGGAAAGATTTTCAAAAACACCAATGAAGAATCTTCATAAAGAGAGATGCTACTAACTTCTTTATCAAAATTAATTAAAATAAAATTTTTTGCACCTTTATTTTTATTTAATAAGTCTATTCCATAAGCAAGGGGTTTGCTTATAACTCTATCAATTTTTAAATCACTTTTATTAAAAAGGGATCTAATATTTTTTAAATTGTTTGTTGGCAGAGAAATAAATGTCATATGCAAACTCAAATGATCGCCATGAAGATCCACTGGAATTTTGTTTTTCTTTATTTTGTCTAAAATAAAATTAGAATTAAGAATGTGTAATATAGAATTTTTTTCTTGGTTTTTTAAAATAGAGCTTTTGCCTTCATTCAAAATGTGATCCAGATCTCTTTTTTCAACTTTTGACCCATTAAGCTTTTTAAATCCTGAAAGATTTGTACAAGAAATTTCTGGCTCATTAACTATAATTGAAATATTTCTAAAAATTTTATTGGACTCCTTTTCTAGATCTTTCAAGTCTTTATTGATTTTATTTGCAGTATGATTAAAGTCTAAAATTTTTCCCTGTTTAATGCCTATATTTTCAGAAATTTTTTTTTTTAAAATTTTGTATTCCAATTTTTCATTCTGTTGATAAATAGCATATCGAATTTTATCTTCTGCTATTTCTGCTATTAATTTTTCTTGGCTCATTAATTTTATTTCAGTATAAGTTGTCCCTTAATCCTAAAATCAAAAACTTCAAAATTATTAAAATTGTTTTTTTTATAAATAGATAAAAATTTGTTAAGTGAATTTTCATAATTTTCAGTTGGTAATTTTACTACCTTACCATCCTTTAAAATAACATCCCATCTATTAATATCAAAATAATTAAACTGTTCTATTAACTCTATTTTAAAATTCATGCTTTCTAGAGATTGATAAAAAGTGGAGAAATTTTTTCCAGCTTCTTTGCCATATATCAGGGGTAAATTTTTAAATTTATTGCCCTGATAATTTTCGATTAACTCTCCGCCATTAGTAATTAAAAATTTTTTATTTTTATTAATAAAAATTCCTATAGGTTTATGCTCAATTATTATTAACTTTATCTTGTCTGGATAGATTTTCTTTGCTCTTAGTTCTTTAACAAATTGTAAATTATGTGCCGATTCCTTTAGTTGACTTCTGCTAATGAAAATTATGCTTTTTCCTTTAAACTGGTTTGATCTTTTTATGATCTCTGCTTTGTCTGAATTGTTAATTCCTACAATTTCTATTATTTTTACAGGAAGGAAAGAACTTGTTTTCTCTTGAACAGAATTAAAACTATATGTAGTAAGAAAAATAAACAAAAATAACCACAAAAAAAAACTTTTTTCTTTTTTCATCTGTTTATACCAGAATCGTTGACCATCCATTTAACTAATTGCACAAAAGAAATGTTAGAATATTTTGCTATTTCTGGAACAAGAGATAGGCTTGTCATACCCGGTTGCGTATTTACTTCCAAAAGAAAAAATTTGTCCTTATAAAATCTAAAGTCACACCTTGTAATTCCTTTACATCCCAAGATTTTGTTAGCTTTTTCAGAAATTCTCAATACCTCCTTATATTTTTTTTTAGAAATTGGAGCCGGCATTATGTGTAAAGTTTTGGCTGATTTTTTGTATTTTGCTTTGTAATCATAAAATTTTCTTTTTGGTCTTAATTCAATAGCACCTATCGACTTTCCTCCCATAACGGCCACTTGAATTTCCTGACCAGGAATATAGGTCTCAAATATTAGATTGCTATAATTTTTCTTTGCTTTTTTAAATTCCTTTCTAAGCAAACTAAAATTCTTGCATATCTTTACCCCGATACTTGAACCTTCGTCATTTGGTTTCACTACTATTGGAAAGGCTAGCTTATTCTTCCTAATTTTTTGGTGTAAATTTATATTTGGGTAATCTTTTCGATTTAAGAAAAAATAATTTGGAGTTCTAACTTTATTTTTTATAAACAACTGTTTAGAGAAATGTTTATTCATAGCAATCATCGATGATAAAACACCAGAATGTGTGTATGGTATGCGAAAATACTCAAAAAAACTTTGCACTTTGCCGTCCTCACCACCTTTTCCGTGAAGAGCATTAAAGATTACATCTGGATTATTTTTTTTAATTTTATCCAATGATAAAAATTTTGGATCAAACTTTAATACACTATAGCCAATCTTTTTTAAGGCCAAAATACATGATTTTCCAGATTCTAAACTGACCTCCCGTTCTCTGGAAGCCCCTCCTAAAACAACAAGAACTCTTTTTTTTTTCAATTTTATTTAACTCCTATAATTTTTATTTCTAGCTCCAGGTTTATTCCTGTTTTTAAAAAAACCTCTTTCTTAACCTTTTCTATTAAAGCTTCAATATCTGAAGAAGTGGCGTTACCATTGTTTAAAAAAAAATTACTATGTTTGGATGAAATTCTTGCTCCTCCTATAATTAAATTAGAGCAGTTTGATGATTTAATAAGTTCCCATGCTTTTTTATTTTCTGGATTTTTAAATGTACTTCCGCAAGTTTTGATTTTGCTAGGCTGGCTTTCCTTTTTTTTATTTATTAAACTAATTTGTTTATTTTTGATCTGATTTTTATTTCCAGACTCGCCTTGGAGAACCACGCTTAAAATTATTAGGTCTTTAGTCAAATTATTTCCTCTGTAAATAAATTTTATTTCATCCTTGCTGAATGATTTTAATTCTCCACTTAAGTTCATTGCTTTAAGAGAAAAAAAAATTTTGGATATGTCATAACCATAACAGCCACTATTCATCATTATTGCACCACCAATGCTGCCTGGTATACAGGATAAAAATTCTAATCCTGATATTGAGTTTTCTGAAGCAAAATCCGAAACCGTTTTATCCAAAGTTGCAGCGCCAACTTCTATTTTATTATCTTCTAGTAATTTTGTGTAAGCAAAATTTTTTCCAAGCTTAATGATTACTCCATCAAAACCTGAGTCTCTAAAAAGAGTATTGGATCCAGCTCCTAAGGTATATACATTTTTTTCTTTGCTACCGTATTTTTCTAAAAAATTTTTAAGATCTAATTGGGAATTTGGCTTGAAGAATATTCTGGCTAAACCACCTAAATTAAACCAATTGTATTTTGAAAGCTTTTCGTTTTCGTAAATCATATTTTAATTTATAAGTTCATTTCTCTTATCCACTTAGATATAGATCCTGCTCCCATACACACTATTATTTCATCTTGTAATAAATTTTTAACAAAGAATTTTTTTAGATCATTTTCGTTTTTAACCATTACCACCTGAACTTTAGATTTTACAGAAATTAATTTTGCAAAATCAATTTGATTGTGTTTTTTATCAATTTTTTCTCCAGCAGGATAAACTGGGCATAAAATAACTAAATTTGAGTCCTTAAAAGCAGATGCAAAATCTTTTTTTAATAGTCTTAATCTAGAATATCTGTGTGGTTGAAAAACAGAAATTATTTTTCTGCCAGCAGAAGTTATTTTTAAACTTTTTAAAATTGATCTAATTTCTGTTGGATGGTGAGCATAATCATCAAAAAATTCTCTTCCATCAACTGAGAAAACCTTTGTTAATCTTCTCTGTATACCAGTAAATTTTTTTAGTGATTTTTTTATAACATTAATATTAATTCCTATATGCAAACATAAAGCAACGCCAGCAGCTGCATTCAAAATATTGTGCGCACCAATAAGATTTAATTTAATTTTTTTAACAGTTTTCTTTTTTGACCCTGGTACGGAGATTTTTAGATCGAATATAGAATAATCTTTTTTATAAACAGGATTAAAAATTTGAAAATCTGATTCTTTAGAAAAACCATAGGTTAAAAAATTTTTATTTTTTATTTTAGAAATTATTTGTTTTATTTCATAATCATCTATACAAATAAAAGATTTTCCCATTGGCGGTGTTTTATTAAGAAATTTAATAAAAGAATTTTTTAAATTTTTAAAATTCTTATAGAAGTCAAGATGTTCTCTATCAAGGTTTGTAACTACAGAATAGTTCACTGGAAAATTTAAAAAGCTTCCGTCAGATTCGTCGGCCTCTAAAACAGCCCACTCCCCTTTTCCCAGTCTAGCATTACTATTGAAAGAGTTTATTACTCCTCCATTTATTATAGTTGGATCTAATTTTGCAGATGACAATATTTTGGATATCAAAGAAGTAGTGGTTGTCTTTCCGTGCGAACCGGTAATTACAATATTTGTTTTTAAAGAAACAACATGAGCTAACATTTCTGCTCTCTTAAGAATGTTTAATTTTTTTTCTTTTGCTTCTCTAATTTCAGGATTATTATTTCTAACTGCAGATGATTTAACAACTATCGTTGAATCTTTTATATTTTTCTTGTTGTGTGTTTTAAATACTTTAATACCAATTTTTTTACATCTTTCCACATTTTTACTATTAGCTAAGTCACTTCCTTGAACTTTGAATCCCATAGTCTTCATGACCTGGGCCAAACCGCTCATACCTATGCCGCCAATTCCAATAAAATGAATTTTTTCTTTTAATCCTATTTCAATTTTGCTCATTTAATATTTTTTCAATTAATTGCTCAATTTTTAAAAATGTATCTTTGTCTGAATGTTCTGTCATTCTTTCTTTCATCAAAAATAATTTTTTCTCATTCTTGTTTAAATCTATAAGAATCCCGAACAATTTATCAGAAACAAATCTTTCCTCTAATAAAAAACAATATCCTTTCTCTTTGAAATAGTTTGCATTTTCAAATTGATGATTGTCTGCTGATGAAGGCAAGGGTATTGCAATAAATGGGATTCTTAGATTTACTAATTCTGCGAGAGATGATGCTCCCGATCTTGTGATCGCTAGATCTGTCAGTTTATAATATTTGGACATATCGTCAGAAAAAGAAAATAATTCAAATTCCAAATCAAATTTTTCATACATTTTTTTAATTTGACTGACCTGCTGATCTAAGCACTGTTGATAAATTTTAAGTTTAATACCATTTTGAAAACATCTAATCATTATGTCGGGTAAAATTTCTCCAAAAATTTTAGCTGACTGGCTTCCTCCCATTATTAAAATGGATAAGCTTTTTTTCTCAAGATTTTGTTTATTTTCCTTTTTTAAATTTAAAATGTGGCTCCTAATTAAGTACCCAGAAAAAAATATTTTTTTAATGTGCTTAGATTTTACCCCCTGAACATCTTTGGTGGAAACTAAAATTTTTTTCGCTATTGGTAGAATAAGTTTATTTGCCCTACCTATAATTAAATTATTTTCATAAATTACTACTGGAATCTTTAAACAGTAACCAGCCACACAAACAGGGAAGGAAGAATAGCCGCCCATACCAATTATCAGTTTGGGTCTTGAACTTATCATTGAAAAAATTGAAAAAATAAAAGATAAAATAATCTTTATGATTCCTAAACATGCTTTAAAAACGCTTTTACCAAATATTGTATCAGAATTAATTGTTCTAATATTAATTTTTTTATCAATTGCTAAATATTTAAGGCCTCTTTTGTCTGTAACTATTTCAACTCGATGTTTTGTTTTTAAAAAGTCTGCCAAACTTAGTGAGGGGAAAATATGGCCTCCTGTGCCCCCTGTTGCTATAAGAATTCTTTTATTTTCTTTTTTCATTCAGTTCTTTCTCTTAACGACGTATAATTTAAAATTATTCCTGCAATTATTCCGCTTGATAACAAAGATGAGCCACCGTAACTTAAAAATGGAAGTGTCATTCCTGTTGTTGGCAACAAATTTGCATTAACCCCAACATGTATAAAAGTCTGAAAAATTAATAGTGATACTAGACCACTAAGTGAAAGCTTATAAAAATTACTTGAGAAATTTATAACTTTTTTGATTATTCTAAATGCAAGAAATAAAAAAATTGTAATAATTAATATCGATACTACAGAACCAAATTCTTCGCTCACAACTGCAATAATATAATCTGTGTGTGCTTCTGGCACACTTTCTTTTAGTATCCCCTCTCCCATTCCTTGTCCTTTTAGACCGCCTTGTTTTATTGCCTCAGTAGCTTTTTGAGATTGAAAATTTCCTGATTTTTCAGGATCCATAAAAGATGTAAGCCTTGTAACAATGTAACTAAATTTTTCTGGAACCAAGTACAGTAAAAGAAAAAATAGAGATATAGCAAAAGTCAGTATTAAAGAGAGATAAAAAACATTAGCTCCAGAAACAAAAACTAATGAAATCCAAGTACAAATTAACAAAACAGATTGTCCAAGATCAGGTTGCAATACAAGCAATAAAATTAAGAAAGACAATAGTGAGAATGAAAAAAGATGGGCCAAATTTAAATTTTTGATCCAATTAGAGGTAATAATTTGTGCAATAACTAAAATAAAAAAAGGTTTTATAAACTCAATTGGTTGAAAACGAAATACATAAAAATTAAGCCATCTTTTTGCGCCTTTCACTTCAATGCCAAAAAACGGGACTAATATTAGTAGTAATAAAAAAAATAAAAAAATAGGAAGTAGACTTTTATTGATCAAGTCAGTGTTTACCATAGATACAAAGATCATTAAAAAAAATGAAAAAAGAGCATAAAAAAGATGCTTTTGAAAAAAGAAATAATAACCTTTGTTAAGCCTTTCATCTGCCAAAAAAGATGTTGAGGAAAATGAAAAAAATATTCCCAGAGTAAATAATAATAGAAAACTTGCTAAGATATGTTTGTCGATATTTCTCCAATAATTTTCTATTTTAAAAAATTTATCCATACTATTAATTATTAAAAATATTTTTTGGTATAGTTTTTTATTAATTTTTTAAATTTTTCACCTCTATCTCCAAAATTCTTAAATTGGTCATAAGATGCGCTAGCAGGACTCAATAAAACAGTAATTTTTCTTTCTCTTGCATTGTTTATATCTTTAAATATTGAATTTACTGCATTATTTAAAGTCTTGCATGATTCAAAGTTTATTTTTCCCTTCAAGAACCGCTTAAAATAATTCGTATACTTTCCAATAACATATGCTTTAATAATATTTTTTTTGACTTCCTCTAACTGAAATCTGTCACCAATTTTTGGAAGTCCGCCTACAATCCATAAAATATTTTTATTATTTTTTAAAGCAAACCTGCTAGCTGTAAAACTTGTTGCTTTTGAATCGTTTATAAAAGTTTTATTATTTTTTTTGTAAAAAGTCTCATGTCTATGCTTCAATCCCTTAAAGGATTTAAGAGATTTTATAAAGGATTTTTCCTTTATTTTTAAAATTTTTGACAGAGCATAAACAAAACTCATGTTTTCTTCGTTTACTTCTAGATTTAAATAATCATTTTGAACTTTACTTTTAATTTTTCTATATTTTTTATTATTTATAAATTGTATCTTGCTCATATACTTGTTCTTTCTAAATTTTTTTAATAACTTTTTGCTATTAATAAAAGCAAAATTGCCTCTTTTTTGAAGTGAAAAAATTTTCAATTTTGACTGAATATAACTATTCATTGATCCGTGCCAGTCCAAGTGATCTTTTGTTATATTTAGTATCACCGCATAATCGGGCTTAATAAATTTTGAATAAGCTAGCTGAAAAGATGATGCTTCAACAACTGCTAAGGAGTTTTTTTCTAAATTTAGGTTTAAAATTGGACTTCCTATGTTGCCGCCTAGACCTGTATTAATATTATTTTTTCTTAAAACATGCTCGATAATTTTGCAGGTTGTTGATTTTCCATTTGTTCCAGTAACAACTATCGATTTTATACCTGGGTTTAACAAATAAAATAGATCAAGGTCTGTAATAACTTTCTGTTTGTTTTTTAACAAAATTTTTTTTAGTTTTGCTTTGTGAATGTTAATGCCAGGACTGACTATAATGTAATCGGCAAAATTGACCAGTTCCAAAAAATCACTTCTCATATTTTTGTATTTGGGGCCTATAGATTTTTTAAAGACCTTTTTGTCATCATCCCATCCAATATAATTTTTGAATCCATGCTTATGAAAGTACCGAATTACTGAACGACCGGTAACTCCGAGCCCATAAATTGCAAAATTTTTATGGCGCAAATGATTCAAAGATATACTCATTAATTTTGATTAACGTAATTTTAATGTAGCTAAACCTACCAGGGCCAAAATAATAGCAATTATCCAAAACCTAATTACCACTGTTGACTCTGCCCAACCTTTTTTTTCAAAATGGTGATGTATGGGTGCCATCATGAATACTCTTTTACCCGTTAATTTAAATGAAATTACCTGAACAATTACCGAAACCGTTTCTAAAACAAATAAGCCTCCTACAATTGCAAGAACAATTTCATGTTTTACTATTATAGCCACTGAGGCTATAGAGCCGCCCAAAGATAATGAGCCAGTGTCACCCATAAATATTTTAGCTGGTGGGGCATTGTACCAAAGAAAACCCAGACAAGATCCCACGATGGAGCCACAAAAAATTGATAGCTCTCCAACGTCGGGGATATACTGAATTTGTAGGTAGTTTGAAAAAATTGTGTTTCCAACCAAATAACAAATTAAAGAAAAGGATAAAGCAACCAACATTACCGGCACGGTAGCTAACCCGTCTAGTCCATCTGTTAAATTCACTGCATTAGAAGAACCAATAATTACAAAAATACCAAAAGGAATGAAAAATAAACCCATATGCAAAACAAGATTTTTAAAAAAAGGAAAGTATAAGTTTGATATAATTTGGTGATCCGTAAAGTAAACCAGCATTAAAATAGCAAATAAAGAAATTAGAAATTGTCCAAAAAATTTCACTTTCGCATTGATTCCTGAGGAGTTTTTAAATTTGATTTTTAGATAGTCATCTATAAAGCCTAGTAAACCAAGACTTGTACAAACGAAAAGAACTATCCATATATAAATATTGTTTAGATCTGCCCACATAAGAGTACTCGTGATAATTCCAATCAATATCATTAGTCCGCCCATAGTTGGTGTTCCACTTTTTTTTACTATGTGGTCAATTGGTCCATCCTGTCTAATTGGTCCAGTAATTTGTTTTTTTGAAAAATATTTTATTAAAGGATTTCCAATCAAAAAAATAATGGTTAGGGATGTAACAACTGATAAACCTATTCTAAAAGTAATGTATTTAAATACATTTAAAAAAGTAAAAGTATCAACTAGTGAAACTAAAAAACTATAAAGCATTTATTTTGCTCCTCCCACAAGTCCTTGTGATATTTCATGTAATTTTGTTGCGTTTGAACCTTTAATCATCAAAAAATCTCCATTTTTTAAAACTTTAGCTATCTTGTTTTTAAATAATTGCAAATTTCTTACCACCTCTCCTCTTTTATGTTTTTTCAAAAATCTGTATGTTTCGAAAGCTTTGTTTCCATAAACGAAAGTTTTATCAATATCACTATTATTTATTAGTTTAGAGATCTTTTTGTGGTAAATGTGTGAATTCCTACCTAGTTCCAACATATCCCCAAAAAGAAAGTATTTTTTTTTGCCTTTTTTTTGAATATCAGAAAAATTCTCAATTGCAGATTTTACAGATAATGGATTGGCATTATAGCTCTCGTCAATTAAAAAAAACTTTTTGTTAAATCTATTTATTTTATTAATTTTTCCTCTACCTTTTAAAAGAGCTTGATTTTTGAAAAAATTTTTTACTTTATATAAAGATAAATTTAATTCATTCATTGTAGAAATGCTGGACAAAATATTCATTATATAACTCTTGTTTCCATTATTTATTTTCAAGAAAAACCTTTTTTTATCTACAAATAATTTTAAAAAGAAAGTGCCTTGTTTTTTTTTCAAACTAACAAATTTAACATCAGATTTTTTTGAATAACCAAAAGACCTAACTTTTATTTTATTTTTTTCAGCAATTTTTCTAAAATAATCAAAGAATTTATCGTCTCTATTTAAAATAACCGTTCCGCCTTTTTGTATATTATAAATAATTTCACTTTTTGCTTTAGCTATATCTTTTATATTTCTAAAATTTTCCAAATGAGCTTCTGAAACGTTCGTGATTATTCCAATATGTGGTTTTACTAATGCTGAAAGTTTGTAAATTTCGTTAAATTTATTCATTCCAACTTCAAAAACTCCAAAATTATCATTCGGATTTAAATTTGAAATACTCAGTGGAACTCCATATTGATTATTATATGACTTTGGTGAAAAATAAGTTTTTGAGTATTTGTTTAATAAATTTCCAAGCATAGTTTTAACAGTGGTTTTGCCAGAACTTCCTGTAACAGCTATAAATCTGGCTGAAGATAAATCTCGTTTATTTTTAGCTAATTGATTTAAAAATTTCATTGTATCTGTAACACGAATAAATTTTGATTTTTTTTTAATAGTTTTAGATATTACACAATAATTAGCACCATTTTTTATTGCTTGATTTAAAAAATTATGACCATCATTTTTTTTTCCTTTAATAGCAACAAATAAATTGTTTTTTTTTGTCGTTTTAGAGTTAATGGAAACTCCATTAAAAAAATAATTTTTTTTATTTTTTAGAGTTCTTTTTAAAATTATTCCGTTATATTTTAGATCATTATTTTTTTTATCTGAAAAAATATTTTTATTTTTAAATCTTTTGACAATATTTTTATCACTTAAAAAAATTTTTCTTTTACCTAGATCTTGATAAGTCTCATGTCCTTTTCCTGCAATTAAAATTACATCGTGAGGATCAGAATTTTTTAAAGCATAAAGAATTGCTTTTTTTCTATTTCCAATCTCCTTGGCTGTTGATTTTTTTAATCCCTTCATAATATCGTTTCTTATTTTTTTCGCACTTTCGTTTCTTGGGTTGTCATCTGTAATATAAATTTTGTCACAATATTTTTTTGCAATTTTTCCCATTAAGCTTCGTTTGCTTTTATCTCTTTCTCCACCACACCCAAAAATAACTGTAATTTTTTTTTGAAAATGTTCTCTTAAAGATAATATGGCATTTTTTAACGCATCCGGAGTATGCGCATAATCTAAAAATATTTTTGACTGATTAGACAAAGTTCGTATTAATTGCAATCTTCCTTCAACACTTTTAATTTTTTCGATTTTACCGAAAATATTTTTGATTTTTAGACCACAAATCTTAGATGCTAAAATTGCCATTAACAAATTTTTAATTTGTATAGATCCATATAGATTAATTCTCAGTTTATATATTTTGTTATTGTATTTAACTTCCAAAAACTGAAAGTTTTTGAAAACTTTATGATTTAAAACTTCGAATATATTGCTTTTAGATCCAATAGTAAAAATTTTTAATTTTCTTTTTCTTTTAATTTTTTTGATGGCCCCGTATTGTTTGATGTCGGTATCAGTAATTATCGTTCCCTTTTCTTTCAAAAGATCATTGAATAACAAAAGCTTTGATTGAAGATAATCTTTCATGTTTTTGTGATAATCTAAATGGTCGTGGCTTAAATTTGTAAAAATACCACCTTTAATTTTTAAAAAATCTAATCTTTTTTGTTTTAATCCGTGGCTAGAAGCCTCGATGATAACATTATTTATACCACTTCTCTTCATTTCGTTCAGATCCCTGTTTAGGGTCAACGAATCTAAAGTAGTTAAATTTCTCCGTTTTAGTGATTTATTTTTTCTGAAACCAAGCGTTCCTATGAAACCAGATTTTTTCTTTTGTAACATAAAAATTTGGTAAAAAAAATCTGCTACCGAAGTTTTGCCGTTCGTTCCTGTCACCGCAATTATATTTTTTGGCTTATTTTTGTAATATTTTGTACTCAACCTTGCAAGAATATTTCTAGAATCCTTAAACTTTATAAATGTTGCTTTTGTATTTTTTTTTACTGGGCGAGAATGAACTATTACCTTAGCTCCCTTGGAAGTGGCTTGTCTAATATAATCATTCCCATCGAACTTGTTACCTTTGATGGAAACAAATAAATCTCCTTTTTTTATACTTCTACTATCAAAAGAAATGCCCTTGATTTTGAGTGCGCCAACTTCAGGCTTTAGATTGCTAATAAGATTTTTTAACAACATAGTTGTCATAAAAATCAATTCTATTTATGGCTAAAATAGGTCCAATTTTTTCTATAATTTTGCCCGCAACTTCTACTGACGTCCATCCAGCTGTATTATAAGGAGTTCCTTTATATTTCCATCCACTTCCATCTTTATAGTGGTAGATATAGTCTTTGCTTAGTTGTGGATCATCCAGCAATACTGATAAAACGTATTTTGGTTTTGAAGTGGGAAAAACAGCAACAAATGTATTAATTTTGTTTTTTGAGTAAATTCCATTAAATGATTTTTGGGCTGTACCTGTTTTTCCTCCAACCTCGTATCCATTAATATTTGCAAAATTAGCTGTGCCCTCCTTTGTTGATACAATTTTTCTTAAAATTGGGTTTATCTTTTCTGATACCTCTTTATTTAAAATTCTATATTTTTTATTTTCTTTAATTTCTCTTTTTATTAACATCGGTTTTATATCAAAACCACCATTGGATATAATGGAGTAACCTTTAGCAAGTTGAAGAAGTGTTGTTGTAATCCCGTGACCAAAAGATGTCGTTGCTAATTTGCACTTACCCCATCTAAAAGGTACTGGCTCTCCAACCTCTTCTATATCAAATTCTATTTTGCTCAATACACCAATATTTTGGAGAAAGTTTCTCATTTTTTCTGTTCCAATTTTCTGAGCAATCCTAACTGAACCAATATTGCCTGATCTAATTAAAATTTGTTCGGCTGTTAAATCGGATGGAATTTTGTCATCGTATTCTCCTATAGGTCTTCCTGCACATGTAATATTTTTTGGAAGATTTTTGAATTCTGTATTGGTTTCTACTATGCCTTCATTTAAAGCCCCGGCTAATGTAAATGTTTTAAAAACTGATCCAAGTTCATAAACACCTTTGGTAGCTCTGTTTATATAGTTTGCATCATCTATTGTTTCTCTTTTATTTATGTCAAAGTCGGGTAAGGAAATCATAGAAAGTATTTCGCCATTATGTATATCCATTAAAATTGCTGCGCTACCAGCGCTGCTAAAAATTTTTTGAAATTTAATTAATTCTTCCCTAATTAAAAACTGAAGATTTGCATCTAATGTCATTATTATTGGCTTGTTATGTGACCACAATTCTCTATTAAAAGATTTTTCAATTCCGGAGATACCTTTGTTGTCCATATCAGTCTGTCCAATAACATGGCTAAATAAATTCTTGTGCGGATATATTCTGGTTTGTGTTGTTTCAAACAACAAGCCTTTTTCTCCTAGAGACCATAATTTTGCTCTTTCTTTCTCGGTAATATTCTTTTTTAGATAAAAATATTTATTTTTTTCTAAATTTTTTTTAATAATTTTTATATCTATTTTGGGATAAAGTAGTTGTAATTTTAATATAAAATTTTTCTTGTTATTAATTAAATTTGGTTTTATAGCGGCGTGATAAACTCTGACATTTTTTGCAAGTATCTCTCCATTTCTATCAGTTATATCACTTCTCAGCGGTTTAAAAACAGAGCTATAATAGTTTTGGGTATTTTTAAAATTTGTGTCTTGCAAGGAAGTTGCAAAAATTTTAATTGCAAATATAGAAATTAAACAAAAAAAGACAAAAAAAAGTAAGTAAATTCTATCCTCGCTTATATTCGCTCTGCTCTTATTGTTTGATCGGCCTTTAGAGTAATAATTATAATCCTCAAAATAAAAGCTCTTTTGATTCATCTTTTTATTCTTTTTTTTGCTCATTTTATTTTTTTATTTTAAAACTTTTTGTTTCTTGTGATGTATACCTGATAAAATCTTTGGTAGATAAAAAGATCCTTGAATAATCGTAACTAAAATATTTTGTGTTGGTTAAATCAGCAAGCTTTTTTCTTAGTCTTTCTGGTGTCGAAAGATATATAAAATCAATCTGTGCGTCTGCTAGTTCTTTTTCTAAAATAGAAATTTCTTCTCCTAGTTTTTCAATATTTTTTTCAATATTCCTTGTATTATTCTTAATAATAGATGTAAAAATCATTAAAATAAAAAAAACGGACAATGAAATAATTACTGATTTTTTAAACATGTCTATTTTCCAATTCTAAATAGTGAAAAAATTTGTTTTTAAAATCTATTGGATAAAAAAAATTATCTTTACCTCTTGTAACAAATCTCAATTTTGCTGACCTTGAAGGATTATTATTCTCTATTTCATAGCTATTTGGTCGGATTATTTTATTTTTATAATTTTCAAATAAAATTTTTTTTTGATCTGTATCTGGATAATATCTTGAGCCCCTGGATTTGTTTCTTGAAAAATTAGTAAAAAAAAACTTAACTATTTTATCTTCGATAGAATGAAAGGTTATGACAATTATTTTTCCACCTTCCTTTAACAGTTTGGTGGCATTTATTAAACCTTCAATTAGCTCGAAAATTTCTTTGTTAACAAAAATCCTTATTGCCTGAAAGGTTTGTGTCGAAATGTTAATTTTTTTTTTGAAATCTCTTTTCTTACTTCTTCTAACTATATTTACCAAATCAGGTATGGATGCAATTGGCTTCTTGTCTCTTTGTTTAACTATGTTAGAAGCAATTCTAAAAGCTTCTTTTTCTTCACCAAAAAATCTGAGAATATCTCTAAGAGTTTCTAAACCTAAATTGTTTAAAACTTCTTGTGCACTAATTGAATTTAACCCCATACGCATGTCTGGCTTACCTTTTGAGTTAAAAGAAAAACCTCTTTTTAAGTTTGAGATCTGTAATGAAGAAAGCCCAAGATCAAAAATTATAGAGTCGATCTTAGTGTTTTTATTAATAACCCTATCAAGTTCACTGAATTTTGAGTTATGAAAAATAAAACGATCCTTATATTTTTTTTTCATCTTACTAACATATTGTTGAGTATTAGAGTCTCGATCTAGGGCAATAACTTTTGTTTTTGGAAAAGAGAGTATAGCGTTACTATATCCGCCAGAACCAAAAGTGCAGTCAACAAACAGCCCACCCTTCTCAGGTTGGCAAACTTCTAAGACCTGCTCTAACATTACTGGATAATGTGGCAAGGCTCTCAGCGATGAAATATCTTTCATCTATTATTCCGAAATTAGAATTTCTGTTTACGCAAAAATGCCGGTATTTCAAAATCCTCTTCTTCTTTTAAGACTTCGTCGTTCTTATCTTCTGATGAGGTATCAAGAGTTCCCTCATCAGAAAATAATTGGGGGGAAATTTCATCCTGAGCATTGTTTGATTCTGAGGAATGTATCTCTAGATTATCTTGGGGTTTTTCTTCATAAATAGAAATATCATCAATCACAACTTCTTCTTGCTCTTCCTCTTTTGTTGTATGATTTTGATCCTGATTCAAATTATTTTCAAAATAAGCAGCGTTATCTAATGAAACACCAGAAATTAAATCATCTTGTTTTTGTAGATTTCTATCTTCTTTAACTTCCTCATCCAATTTTAAAGCTGTTGCGCCCTGAATAGATCCTAAATCTGGGATTGTTGGCATGCTTACATTGTTGGCAACATTTTCTGAATATCCGGAGTTTCTAGTATGTATTCTGTGAACATTGCTTGTTACTGATTTTGATTCTGGAGCTTCTCCATCAAGTGCTGTAGCTACAATAGATACTCTCATTTTTCCATTTAAGTTTTCATCTTTTATTGCTCCAAAAATAAGTTCTGCTTCTGGATCAACTTCCGCTCTGATTTTATTTACAGCCTGATCGACTTCGAATAGTTTGATATCTTCTCCGCCGGTTATATTAACAAGCAATCCTTTGGCACCTTTTAAAGAATAGTCGTCTATTAAAGGATTGTTTAAGGCCAACTCAGTTGCAGCTATAGCTCTATTTTCGCCCTCTGCTTCACCAGTTCCCATCATGGCTTTACCCATAGAGCTCATTACTGTTTCAACATCAGCAAAATCCAGATTGATTAGTCCAGGTCTGACCATTAGGTCAGTTACACTTCGAACACCATGTTTTAAAACATCGTTTGATAAAGAAAAAGATTTTTCAAAGGTTGTGGTTTCATTCGCAATTTTAAAAAGATTTTGATTGGGAACAACAATTGATGCATCCAAATGTTTTTTTAATTTTTCCCATCCATCAACAGCTCTTCTCATTCTCTTTGGTCCCTCATAAGAAAACGGCAGAGTGATTACGCCAACTGTTAATATATTTAGTTCTTTAGCTGCTCTTGCAATAACATGAGAGGCTCCAGTTCCTGTTCCACCGCCCATTCCAGCAGTAATAAAAACCATATTAGCTCCTTGTAAATAAGTAACTATTTCGTTTAAAGATTCGTCGGCAGCTGCTTGGCCAATATCATGTTTTGCTCCAGCACCAAGTCCTTTTGTTAAATTCATTCCAATTTGAATTTTAGCATCTGCTTTGTTTACCTTTAAATCTTGAGCATCAGTATTTACAGCTACAAATTCAACTCCTTGCATGCCATCTTGAATCATTGCATTAATTGCATTCCCTCCTGCTCCTCCTATGCCCATTACCAAAATCCTAGGCTTTAATTCCTTTAATTCTCCGCCGCCAATATTAATTGTCATACTCCCTCCTTTTTAAATTTATTGTCCCATCTTAAAGCTGATCTATTAATATAAGACTTCTTTCTTGCAACTGATTTGAATTTTTCAAACGAACTAGGATCCCACATTTGAAAAACTTTTCCTAACCCTACAAAAACAATGTTTGATTTAATTTTGGCGTGCCTTAATAATTTTTCTGGAATTGATACTCTTCCTTCGCTATCAAAATTTAAACTTATGCTCTCTGAGAGAACTGAGACTGCAAAATAATCTCTTTTGTCTTCAAACGGTCCAAGTGAATCTATGCTTTCTGAAAGCTTTTCAATCCTATCTTGAGCACAACCATCTAGGGCAGCATGATTAAAAGAAGGATAAGTGACAAATCCGTTATATCCCATAGAATTTAGATAAGCTCTAAAACTAGATGGCACGGACACCCTTCCTTTTTTGTCTAACTTGTTCTCGTAATTCGACAAAAACATGTTTCATCTTTCTCCTTAAAAATCTCCCATCCCCTTATATTTGGGAATTTATGGGATAGTATGGGTATATTAAATTATAGTCAACACCTATTTGTTGACCCTTGATTACAGCTCATTGAAAGAATCTGTAGATACAAAACATGAACATTTAAGAAGAGAAAGCTAGGCAATTTATAAGCCGGGTTCTGTCATTTAAGACGTCATTTATCTAGATTTAAGCTCACACTTAAATTCAAGCGACTAACCCTGATGACTAACTAAAGACTGTTTTTAGCTTACGCAGCGTCATCTCTTTTTAGTCTTGCTCCCGGTGGGGTTTGCCGTGCGTTTTTTGTTACCAAAAAACCGGTGTGCTCTTACCACACCGTTTCACCCTTGCCTTGATTAGGCGGTCTATTCTCTGTGGCACTATCCCTAAGGTCACCCTCGCCAGCCATTAGCTGGCACCGTGTCTTTATGGAGCCCGGACTTTCCTCTACTGATTAAAGTAGTGACAATCCAATTGCCTAGCGGTTACTGCTATAATCCTTATATAAAGAAAATCAAGCTATATTTGATTTTTTGGCTAAAATTTCGCTAATTTTCAAGGTTTCTAAGTCCAAAACCCCGTCCACCCTTTTTTGCCTATATCTTCTTTGAAAGTTTTTAATGATCTTTTTTCTAAATTTTATTTTTAAATAACGATAACCTATCTTATACAAATTTCTAAAAAATGTTCTAATATCAGTGGTTTTTTGTGATTTTTTTTTCTGTCTGCTTTTTTTAGGATAAATACCAACGCCTTTTGAAGATAAATAATTCCAGGGAAATTTTTCACCAGGATCTATTTTCCGAAGCGGGGCAACATCCGAATGTCCAAGAATAAATTTGTTCTTAATCATATATTTTTTTTTCAAATTTTTGCAAAGTTGAATTAGCTTTGTTATTTGAGGTTTGGTGAAAGACTGGTATCCATGTTTGTGTCCTTTATTTTCCAACTCAATTCCAATAGAATTTTTGTTTAAATTTTTATATTTGCCCCACATAGACTTTCCAGCATGCCAAGCTATATTTTTGTCCTCAACCAAACTAAAAATGTCTCCGTTTCTTTTAATCAAATAATGGCAGCTTACTTTTGAGGTTGGTGAAATAAGTCTTTTCAAAGATTCTCGTTCAGATTGCATTCCAGTATAATGTATTATTATAACTGTTATACTTTTACTACTCCTTGCTTTTACATCAAAATTTGGAGAATAATATTTTGTAATTCTCATTAAAAAAATATATAGCATAAAAATTGATGCTGAAACGTTTAAAAATACTAGCTACTGTGTTTGTGTTATCTCTGGTTGTTTACTCGCCACAATTAGTGGCTGATGAGAGATATACAGCCAATGAATGCTTTGAAAAATTTAGCAGAGGAACTCTTAAATTCAATCAGGGTCTAGATAAAGTAATATTTAAGCCTGTCGCAAAGGGATATAGAGCTTTGCCGGTACCTATTCGTTCTGGCACATCTAATTTTGTTGGAAATTTACGTTCATTATTAACTTTTACAAATAATATCTTACAGGGAGATTTTAGGGGAGCCGGTAATACTGCTGGTAGGTTTACAATAAATACCACTGTAGGTATTTTAGGTATTTTTGATCCTGCAAGCAAGATGGGTTTTGAGAAGAAAAGTAGAGAAGATTTTGGCCAGACTCTTGGTGTTTGGGGTGCAGATTCAGGTTGTTACTTTGTTTTGCCAGTATTAGGACCAACAACTATGAGGGACTCTTTAGGTCTTATAGGAAATGTATTTATTGACCCAGTTTATCACCTTACACACAATAGTGAAACAGATGTGGTGATTGGCAACGAAAATTTATCAGAGCACAATTATTATTATTATAAAGGAACCGATGCTGTGGATTTTAGATCTAAAAACATTGAGTCAATTGACAGTTTGGAAAAAAATTCAATAGATTTTTACGCATCAGTTAAAAGCTTATACTTACAAAATAGATCTCAAAAAATATCTAACTCCCCAATTTCTGATAAAGGTCAAGACGATAGTGATTGGGAAGAAATAGACAATCAGTAAAATTCTAACATGAAAAGAACGCTTACATCTTTTCTTTTATTGTTTTTAATATTAGCTCCTGCTCAATCTACAGCAATGGCTTACAGCTCTGATCCTGAAAAATTTATTGGTGAAATCATAGATGAAGCAAAAATAATTCTAAGTAGCCAAGATTCTCAAGAAGCAAAAGCAAAAAAATTATCTGAAATAGCGCTTAAAACAGTAGATATTAAAGGGATTGGATATTACACTCTTGGCAGTAAAAGAAAGGAACTTTCTCCTGAAGAATTGAAAAAATATGAGGAAATTTTTCAAAAGTATTTTTTAAAAAGTTTCACATCAAGATTAACAACTTATTCTGACCCCAAAATTGCAGTGCTTTCTTCTGAAAAAATCAGTGATAAATACACAATAGTAAAAACAATGCTTCTTAAAACAACAAAAAAACCAGAAGTAAAAATTGATTGGAGAGTTTATACCAAAGACCCAGATAAACCCTTAATAAGAGATTTAATTATAGAGGGCTTAAAATTAGCAAGAACACAAAAAGAGGAATTTGCTTCCATATTAAGTTCAAACAATAATGATATAAATGCACTTTTTAAAGTTTTAGAAAATTTTATCAATAAATAGATGGTCTGGTACATAATTATATCTTTGTGGCTTATTGGAGTAATGTCCGAGTAATTGGTGGGCCCGCCAGGATTCGAACCTGGGACCAATACATTATGAGTGTACTGCTCTAACCAGCTGAGCTACAGGCCCAAAACATCTCTCAAGTATTATATCAGAAAGATTTATTTTTCTAGAAAACTTTTTAGTTGTTTTGATCTACTTGGGTGTTTCAATTTTCTTAAAGCTTTAGCTTCTATTTGCCTAATTCGTTCTCGAGTGACAGAAAATTGTAAACCAACTTCTTCCAAGGTGTGGTCTGTATTCATACCAATTCCAAACCTCATTCTTAAAACTCTCTCTTCCCTCGGGGTTAGAGATGCTAAAATTTTAGTTGTCGACTCACTTAAATTAGACCTGATAGCAGTATCTAAAGGCTGTAAAGCATTTTTGTCTTCTATAAAATCTCCTAAGCTGCTATCTTCCTCGTCTCCCACTGGCGTTTCCAAAGAAACTGGTTCTTTAGAGATTTTTAAAACTTTTCTTACTTTCTCCAGAGGCATAGCTAATTTTTTTGCTAATTCTTCTGGTGTTGCCTCTCTACCAAATTCGCTAAGAATCTGCCTTTGTGTCCTAACAATTTTATTTATAGTCTCTATCATATGAACAGGTATTCTAATTGTCCTAGCCTGATCAGCAATTGATCTTGTTATTGCCTGCCTAATCCACCAAGTGGCATAAGTTGAAAATTTATAGCCTCTTCTATATTCAAATTTATCTACAGCTTTCATTAAACCTATATTCCCCTCCTGTATAAGATCTAAAAACTGAAGACCTCTATTTGTGTATTTTTTTGCTATTGAGATAACTAGTCTTAAATTAGCTTCTACCATCTCTTTTTTGGCTATTCTTGATTCCCTCTCACCTTTTTGTATTCTTTTAACTAACTCCTTAAATTCTCCTACAGATAATTCTAATTTTTTGCTGAACTCAATCAATCTTTCTCTTATCTCATCAAAATCTTTTCTATGTTTTTTGAAAAAACTTTTCCAAGTTTTGTTTTCCTGTAGGAATGATTCAAATTTAGGATTAATTTCATTTCCAATATAATATTTCAAAAATTCTGATCTTGTAATTTTATTGTTCATTGCAAGTCTTAATAAAACTCCTTCAAGAGAAAGTACCCGTTTATTTTCCTTGTAGTGAGACTGAACTAATTCTTCAACAACCGATGCTCCCAGCTGTAAATTTTTAAAATCATCTACCAAAAGTCCTTGGATTTTTTTAAAGTTTTTATTTTTTGAGGTTGAAAGTTCTTTCCCGTTCAAAATGCAGTTAAGTTTATCTAGTTGATATTTTTTTAATTTAATATAATTTTTTGAGAGATTATTAATGGTTTCGGTAACTCTCGGTTTTATTTCCTCCTCCATTGCGGCAAGTGATACGTTAAATTCGTCCTCTTCCTCAAATTGTTCTTCTGGTTTTTTTTCATCTTTTTTATCTTTATCTTTTTCTGAGCTTTTTTTGTCCGTCTTGGCTAACTTATTTTTTTTATCAATCTTTTCTTCTTCATCGTTTTCTTCGTCTCCGCTTTCAAAATCTTCATAGGTTGAATCAATATCAATAATGTCTCTTATTAATAATTCGCCTTTTTCAAGTTTATCTCTCCAATCAAATATTTTTTTTGCTACCAAGGGACTTTGGGTTAACGCATTAATCATTACATCTTTCCCGGCCTCAATTCTTTTTGCTATAGCAATTTCTCCTTCTCTAGAAAGCAACTCAACACCACCCATCTCACGTAAATACATTCTAATTGGATCATCACTTTTTTCAGAAACTTTATAAGTCTGATCCTGATTGCCGTCTTTTTTCTTAGGTTTTTGAAAATCTGATTTCTTTTGAACAAGAGAAATTTTGTTTTCAAATATTATGAGAGTTGCTTTTTCGACATTTTCAACTGAAGCAGTTCTTTTTCCAAGAGATTTTCCCAATTCCTCATAGGTAATGAATCCCCTGTGTAAACCTTTGTTCAAAAGTCTTTCAAAAGATTTCGTAATAAGCTTTTCTTTCATAGAGATTAAATGCGGTTTTATATATTAATATATAGGTCTAAATTACTAAAAATCTATACCTAATTTATTCCTTGTTTCTTTGGCTTTTCAACTGCATCAGGTCAGAATAGGACTTTTCATCAAATTCTTTGATCAATTTATTTTCAAGTTCATCAATTTTTCTTGAAAATTTAATTTCATTAAGCTCTTTAAGTATTTCATTCAACATTTCGATTTGTTGATTCTCTCCCTTTTTCAAAAAAATATTTTTGATAACAGAATTTTGATTAATGTCTTTGATCAAATCTGAATGCTTTTCATCTAAGTTAGGGAGATTGTTTTTTTCAAATTTGCCTGATGATATTAGACTCAAGAGCTCTGATTTTAGATTGTTCAAGCTTTTTGAAGAAAAATTAATGCTCTCAAAAATTTCCACTCTTGGAGCAATAATCGTTGGATAGTTGTATATAATATATAATATAGAATACTCTTTAATTTCCTCTTTTGTAAGATGGTCTTTTGCTACTGCAATTTTTTTTGTTTCGTTAAGAATCCTGTGAGAGCCTATTTTTTTTCTTCTGTCAAAACGCTGTAGAGGAGTTAGGTTTCTAATTTTTTCTAAGTAATGTTCTAAAATATATTTTTTAAGAGTTTGATCTTTAATTGATTGACATAAATTTTTGAACTTCTTTTCAAATTTTGTTGTAGCAAAGGGATCTGATCTATCTAGATCATTCAGGTAAATTCTCCAGACAAATTCCTCAATCGATAAATTGCTTTCTATAAGCTTTGCAAAACTATCTTTTCCTTTTTCTCTAATATAATCATCTGGATCCATTCCTTTTGACATTGCTACAAAGCCAATTTTGTTATTTTCCTTTATATAAGGCAGAAGATTTTCTGCGATACGTAAGGCCGCCTTTTGACCGCTAGAGTCACCGTCTAAACAAACTATTGGGTATGAGAAAAATTTCCAAATTAAATTAATTTGATTTTCAGTTAATGCAATTCCAGAATTTGAAACAACATTTTTTATACCAGATGAATAAATGCTAATAACATCCATATATCCTTCAACAATAATTACTTCTTGATTTTGGTTTGGAATAGATTTTGCTTTGTCTAGGTTAAATATATGTCTACCTTTTTTATAAAACTCAGTTTCTGGGGAGTTTATATACTTTGCGGTTTTTTTATTTTGAATAATTCTTCCGCCAAAAGCAATAACGTCTCCAACAATATTTCTGATGGGAAATATTATCCTTGAGTTAAATCTATTTACAAATTTATTATATTTTTCATTCTTATAAAACAGGCCGGTTTGTAGAATTTCCTGTTCACTAAATTTTTTTGATAAATAATTATAATAATCTGAATTATCAGGAACAAAGCCAATTTGAAATTCTACGATCGTTTCTTTGCTTATTCCTCTTTTTTTTAAATAATCTATGGCAGCAGAATTATTTTCAAAAATGAGTTTGTGATGATGATCGCTATAATCTTTTAAAATATTTTTATATGTTTGATATCTTTTCTCCTTCTCCAAATCAAAACTTGTAAATTTATAAGGCTGCATTCCAGCTTGGGAAGCTAACTGTCTGACTGTCTCACCAAATTTTAGAGACTGAGTCTTCATAAGAAAATCGAAAATATTTCCATGTTCCCCAGAACTAAAACAGTGGTAGAATCCTTTTTCGTCACTCACGGTAAAAGATGGGGTTTTCTCGCTCGTAAAAGGAGATAGGCCTATAAATTCCTTTCCTCTCCTCTTAAGTTTAACTGTTTTTCCAACCACCTGGGAAACTTTTAATCTCAACTTAATTTCTTCTAAATAATTTTTTGGATACTTCACTTTATTTTAAGTTCTCCTTTATAATCTGGCTTACCTTTGAAAAATCTAGAACGTCAGAATATTCTTTTTTTAGTGCACCCATTACTTTGCCCATATCTTTAATAGAGCTAGCGCTAACTTTTTTCATTATTTCAAGACAAATTTTCTTTGTTTCTTCTTCGCTTAACTGTTTTGGCAAAAACTCATTGATAATCTTAATTTCTGACATTTCATTTTCTAGCAATTCATTTCGGCCAGCTTTTTTGTAAGCGTCACAAGAATCGTTCCTCTGTTTTACCATCTTTTTGAGAAGAGCCATCAATTCGTTATCTGGTAATGTCTTTTTATCCTTAATTCTTTTGGCAATCATTGTGTCTTTTATGGCCGCAACCACTAATCTCAAAGTAGAATACGTTTTTTTGTCTTTTGATTTTAAAGCTTCGCTTAGCTTAGCCTCTATTTTGATCTGTAGGGACATATAATTTTTAAACTTACTTTAATCACATTTTATCTTCAAAAGAAAAAAGAATGGGGTTGACGACTGTTAACCTTTTTCATATGTTGCGCAAAACCTCATTTAAAAGGTTTTTCTTTAACTCATGAGTTGTATTTGAGACAGGTCATAAATAGAAAAAAAAATAATTCACATAATTTTTCAACAGGTATTTTAGTTTTTGAAGACGGCACTAGCTTTTCTGGCAATGGTATAGGCTATGAAGGTAGTGCAGTTGGAGAAGTTTGTTTCAACACCTCAATAACTGGTTACCAAGAAATAATAACAGACCCATCTTATTCAGATCAAATTATTAACTTTACCTTTCCTCATGTGGGAAATGTTGGAACGAACCCGGAGGATAATGAGGCGGACAAAGCTTGGGTTAAGGGGGTTATATTTAATTCCAATGTTACTGAACCCTCAAACTACAGATCAATTAAAAAGCTAGATCAATGGCTTAAAAAAAGAAAAATAGTTGGAATCGTTGGATTAGATACAAGGGTAATTACAAATTATATAAGAGATAAAGGTGCGCCCAAAGGAGCTATTCAATTTTCGAGAAAAGGGAAACATGACGTAAAAGAACTTTTAAATAAATCTAAATCATGGAATGGTCTTTTAGGTTTAGATTTGGCAAAAAAAGTTAGCTGCAAAAATGCCTATCATTGGTCTTCTTTAAAATCTTGGAACAAAAACAAAGGATATATAAAAAATAAAAAAAATAAATATAAAGTTGTTGCCATAGATTACGGGATTAAAAAAAACATACTTAGGTGCTTCTCCGATATTAATTGCGGAGTAACTATTGTTCCAGCAAATTATTCGGCAGAAAAAATAATTAAATTGGGTCCTGATGGGGTTTTTTTATCTAATGGTCCTGGAGATCCGGCGGCAACAGGAAAATATGCAATACCAATAATAAAAAAATTGATTATTAATAAAATTCCAATATTTGGCATCTGTCTTGGTCACCAATTATTGTCCCTGGCCTTAGGTGCAAAAACAAAAAAAATGCCACTTGGTCATAGAGGCGCAAATCATCCTGTTAAAGATCTGTCTACAAGTAAAGTAGAGATTACAAGCCAAAATCATGGTTTTGAGGTTGATCCAAAGTCAATTCCGGTTTCAGTAAAAATTACTCACAAATCTTTATTTGACGGTTGTGTTGAGGGGATAGAAGTAAAAGAAAAAAAAGTATTCTCCGTACAATATCACCCCGAAGCAAATCCTGGACCACAAGATAGCAAATATCTATTTGATAAATTTTTGAAAAATATAATAGCGGCTAAAAAAAATGGGAAAAAGAAAAGATATTAAAAAAATTTTAATTATAGGAGCAGGTCCAATTGTAATTGGTCAGGCCTGCGAGTTTGACTACTCTGGAACCCAAGCATGTAAAGCTTTAAAAGATGAAGGTTACAAAGTAATATTGATTAATTCTAATCCCGCAACAATAATGACAGATCCAGAAGTTGCAGACAAAACCTACATAGAACCAATTACAACTGAAATAGTTGAAAAAATAATAAAAAAAGAAAAACCATGTGCAATTCTACCAACTATGGGCGGACAAACTGCCCTCAATACAGCAATCTCAATGGAAAAAAAAGGGATACTAAAAAAAAATAAAGTTGAATTAATTGGAGCAAAAGCCAAGGCAATATCAAGAGCTGAGGATAGAGATCTATTCAGAAAATCAATGAAAGAAATAAATTTAGATTTGCCTAAATCCGAAATAATTAGCTCATTCGATAAATCAAAAAAAGTTCTAAAAAAAATTGGCTTACCCGCAATTATAAGACCCTCTTTTACTTTGGGTGGCACAGGTGGAGGAATTGCAAAAAACAAAAAAGAATTTTTCGATTTGATAAAGTCTGGTCTTGCAGAATCTCCTGAAAATCAAGTTTTGGTAGAAGAGTCTCTCGAAGGATGGAAAGAGTTCGAAATGGAGGTTGTCAGAGATAAAAAAGATAACTGCATCATAATTTGCTCAATTGAAAATGTTGATCCAATGGGAACACATACTGGTGATTCTGTCACGGTTGCGCCCGCATTAACATTAACAGACAAAGAATTTCAAATTATGAGAAATGCATCAATTGAATGTTTGAGAAAAATTGGTGTTGAGACCGGTGGTTCTAATGTTCAATTTGCTATTAATCCAAAAGACGGGAGGATGGTTATTATTGAAATGAATCCAAGAGTCTCTAGATCCTCTGCCTTAGCTTCAAAGGCTACGGGCTTTCCAATTGCAAAGGTGGCTGCAAAATTAGCTGTCGGTTATACTCTTGATGAATTAACAAACGAAATCACCGGAACAACCCCTGCATCATTTGAACCAACAATAGATTATGTTGTAACAAAAATTCCAAGATTCACTTTTGAAAAATTTAAATCAGCTAAGGCTAAATTAGGGACCTCTATGAAATCAGTTGGAGAAGCAATGTCCATAGGAAGAAATTTTAAAGAATCTTTGCAGAAAGGATTGGTTTCTCTAGAGATTGGTTACAAAGGATTAGATTCGCTTAGCGAATTATCTGATAAAGAATTAAAAAAGAAATTGAGTCAAAACTTACCTGACAAGCTTATTGCAGTTGCTGAAGCTTTAAGAAGAAAAATTACTATTAAAAATATCTATAGATATACAAATATTGATCCTTGGTTTTTGGAACAAATATCTGAGTTGGTTGATGAAGAGAAGAAATTAAAAAAATACGGCATGCCAAAAACATTTAAGGAACTATCCTATATTAAATCTATGGGATTTTCTGATGATAAAATTGCAGAGTTAACTAAAACTACTGCGAACGAAGTTAAAAAACAGAGAAAACAATTAGGCGTACTTCCTGTATTTAAGAAAATTGACACTTGTGCAGCTGAGTTTAAGTCAGAAACTCCATATATGTATTCGACTTATCAAAGATTAGCAGGAGAATTATCTGCGTGCGAAGCTAGCCCAACAAATAAAGAAAAAATCATAATATTAGGAGGCGGACCGAACAGAATTGGTCAGGGTATAGAATTTGATTATTGTTGCTGTCAGGCAAGCTTTGCGTTGAAAGAAAAAGGGTATGAGACGATTATGGTTAATTGTAATCCAGAAACAGTTTCCACCGATTATGATACTAGTGATAGATTATATTTTGAACCTTTAATAGAAGAACATGTCTTAAACATAATAGATAAAGAAATGGAAAACGGAAAATTGCTTGGTGTTATCGCTCAATTTGGCGGTCAAACACCCATAAAATTAGCAAAAACTCTTGCAGAAAATAATATTCCAATTTTAGGTACTCAGTTTGATTCTATTGATCTTGCAGAGGACAGAGAAAGATTCAAAGAAATATTAATTAAAGAAAATTTAAAACAAGCAGATAGCGGTATCGCAAAAAATAAAGCTGAGTCTTTTGAGATTGCTAATAAAATAGGTTTTCCAATTGTTATAAGGCCATCTTATGTTCTTGGTGGAAGAGGTATGGAAATAATTCATAGTCAGTCAGATTTAGAAAAATATATAGACGAAGCTGTGAAAGTATCGGGATCAAATCCTGTACTTATTGATAAATTCTTAAATGATGCAACTGAGGTAGATGTAGATGCCGTATCAGACGGAAATGAAATTTTTGTTTCTGGGATTATGGAACACATTGAAGAAGCGGGCATACACTCTGGGGATTCCGCATGTTCTTTGCCTCCTTACACGTTGGGTAAAGAAATTATTAATGAAATAGAAAAACAAACTAAACAGTTGGCTATTGCCCTAAAGGTGGTTGGCTTAATTAATATACAATTTGCGGTTAAAGGCAGTGAAGTTTATGTCCTAGAAGTAAATCCTAGAGCAAGCAGAACTGTACCGTTTGTTTCAAAAGCCACAGGTCTTCCTGTTGCTAAAATAGCATCCAGAGTAATGGCGGGGGAAAAACTGTCTGATTTTGATTTAAAAAGAAAAAATGAAAATACTTTTGCAGTAAAAGAAGCTGTATTTCCTTTCAACAGATTTCCTGAGGTAGATGTACTTTTGGGTCCAGAAATGAAATCAACTGGTGAGGCAATGGGATTTGATGAAAATTTTGGTTTGTCTTTTGCAAAAAGTCAAATAGCAAGTAACAATAGCATTCCTTTAAAGGGAACTGCTTTTATTTCTGTAAAAGATAAAGATAAAGAAAAAATATTAAATAATGCAGAGAAGTTAATAAAATTAGGATTCTCGATATGCGCAACTTCTGGAACAGCAAAATATTTAATGTCTAATGGAATTAAGTGCAAAAAAATTAATAAAGTTAGTCAAGGATCTCCTCACATAGTAGAAAAGCTAAATAAAAAAGATATTGCTCTAGTAATTAACACCACGGAGGGAAAAAATTCGATATCGGACTCTTTTAGTCTAAGAAGGTCGAGTTTAATGAATAAAATTCCTTACTTTACTACAATGCCTGCTGCAAATGCCTGTGTGGAGTCTATTGAGGCACTAAAAAAATATCCTATAAAAGTAAGAGCCTTACAAGATAATTAAGTTCTGCAGGCCATATCTTCACCACAGCATAATGGAGATTTTATTTTTCCGTGATCTTTCGGACATTTAGAAATTTGAACCTGTTTTCCCCCATCAAGCTTTAGGTTGTCATTGACCAGTGGAGAATTGCATTTTCCACATGTGGCATTGACTGACATTCCGCATTTTGAACATTCGTATGTTGCCATATTTTCCCTAGCGCCAATCCTATACGATTAGGATTTTACTTTCCAGTCTGTTTTAAATGAAACATAGTTAACTTGTACGCAGCGTCTTTCCTTTTTGATTTCTTTTTTTTCCATACCATGCCAAGTATTTGGCCCACTAGTAAAGAAATAACCATAATTATTTCTGTAAGGAACAGTTTTGACTTTATTAAGTTTTTCATCATAGAAGTCGGTTCCTAAGTTTTCAGATTCATTGAAGGGATTAACAAATATTAATGATGATAATAACTTCTCTTTAATATCGCAGTGTGGCTTAAGCCAAAATCCTTGTCTATCGCAGATTACTTCTACCCTTACAAAAGAATTTGATAGGTCTTTCTTTATCAATCCGCTGATGTACTGGTATACATCCTTAGAAGTTAGCTCGTTAATAAATTTTGTTAACTCAGGAAAATTTTCTGAATTTTCTTGAGTTATAAAACGTCTATATTTTTTTGCTTTTCCACCAGTTTTTATTCCCTCTCTAAATTTACCTTCTCCCCCGTCAATAGCTCTTGTTCCATCATACTTAATACCTTGTTTGATAGGATCGGCAATATCTGCGTTACAGATTTCTTTTATGGTCAATTCTGTCAGAGGCTGATTGACTGCCCAGTGCTTAAAGGGTCTATCGTAAGTTTCCAGTCTTGATTTTAATGAATTAAATAATTCCATTTTTTTTCATTTTCTCTTTTACTATAAAAGCCGCCCGATTAACTTCGTCTAATCCGTTATAAGTCCAATGTTCAATTTTATCTTCTAGATCTCTAATTATACCAAGATCTTTGAATAATTTATAAAATTTTTCAAATCTATGAATGCTTCTTTTATGGTTCATTTGCGCAACATACACTGGTTTGCCTGTAATAGCAGCCTCTGAAATCATTGAAGTTGAATCACAAGTTACAATTATAGTATCCGCGAGACCTAATGAAGATAAGTAGGCTTTTTTGTCCCTTTCTTTTATTACTAAATGATCCTCATTAAAATAATTAAATGCAAGTTTTAATATATTCTCTGGTGTTCTATACGATGGAATAACAATTAATTTATATTTTGAAGAAACGAACATATTTTTTATTTTTGCAAACATTCGATCCATTTGTTTTTCGGAAAAACTGTAATACTTGTTGGGACCACCAAGTATAAAAGTTACAACTTTTTTATCTCCCTGATTAGGTTGTAAATAGTTAATGTTTTTCTGTATCTCGTTATTTGTAAGATAGTGTATGGCCCCCTTAGTTTTTACTACATTATCTCCATGTAAATTGTCATGTTCTGGGCAAATAATAGAATCAAAATTATTTAAATTTATCTTTGGGTCCTGAATATGAATATTAAATATCTCTTTTTTAAATCTTTTTTTTAACAAAATGGAAGGAATAACACTTTTTCTTCCACAAGAAATAATAACTCTGGAATCACAAACAAATTTTTTCTTCAAAATGCCGTCAAATACTGGGGTTAACTTTGGTGGAAAAAAGTTCCAGAACTTATTCAGCTGTATTGTTTCATGTCTAAAACTTAACCCTAAAGCTTTAGCCAGGCCTTCAACCTGACTTATCATACCATGCATACCTTGGGTTAAAAGAAGGGCTTTTAACTTCAACATAAAATACTTTATATATTTCTATATTTTATTTATCCACATATAAAATACAGAATATCTTTTTATTTAAATAATAAACCTTTATACCTCCTACATGGAAATATGCGTATTGAAGAAGATGTTAAGTTGGATTATGCCGATGTCTTATTTCGGCCAAAAAGAAGCACCTTGCATAGCCGTAAGGATGTAAAGCTCAAACGCACTTATAAATTCAAATATAGTAATCACGAATGGTCGGGCATACCCTTAATGGCTGCCAATATGGATGGTGTTGGAGAATTACAAATAGCAGAAAAATTATCTGAATATGAAATAATGACTTGCCTTACTAAACAGCATGATACTAAGGCAATAAAAAAGTTTTCTTCGATTAAGAAAATTTTTCCCCATGTTGTGCTTAGTACTGGAACAAGTGATGAGGATTACAAAAGACTAAATGAGATTTTAAAAGAGTATAGTTTTTTTGAATTTATCTGCATTGATATTGCAAACGGTTACTCTGATCATTTTAGTAAGTTTGTCAGTTCGGTTAGAAAGAAGTATCCAACTAAAACTATAATTGCTGGCAATGTTGTCACGGCTGATATGACTCAGGAACTGATTTTAGCTGGAGCTGACATTGTAAAAGTAGGCATTGGTCCAGGAAGTGTGTGCACTACGCGTATCCAAACAGGCGTGGGGTATCCACAATTAAGCGCTGTTATTGAATGCGCAGATGCTGCTCACGGATTAGGCGCTCATATTATCGCCGACGGAGGCTGTACGTGCCCAGGAGATGTAGCTAAAGCATTTGGTGGAGGAGCTGATTTTGTGATGCTTGGAGGTATGTTCGCTGGCCATGATGAAGGTGGTGGAAAAGTTGTAAAAAAAAATGGATCAAAATTAATAGAATTTTATGGTTCAAGCTCTGAAACAGCTCTAAACAAACATTACGGAGGTCACGCAGACTATAGAAGTAGCGAGGGAAAGAAAGTCCAATTAAAATACCGAGGAAAAATAAAAGAGACAATTTTAAATATTTTGGGTGGATTGAGAAGTAGTTGCACTTATGTAGGTGCTCCATCTTTAAAACAGTTAAGTAAATGCACAACTTTTGTAAGAGTTAATCAACAGTATAACGATACTTTTGAATAAAATTTTAAACTTTAAATTTTATTAAAAATACCTATATGAGCCTTATTAATGAAAAAGCATTCTAAAGTATTAATTCTTGGGTCTGGACCAGCTGGTTACACGGCCGCTATTTATGCTGCCAGAGCAATGTTGAAGCCAATATTAGTATTTGGCTCAGAACCAGGTGGTCAATTAACCACAACTACAGACGTTGAAAATTTTCCAGGATATTCAAAAGTAATTCAGGGACCTTGGTTGATGGACGAAATGAAAGGCCAAGCAAAAGCAGTAGGGACTGAAATGATCCAAGATCATATAAGTAAAGTAGATCTTTCAAAAAAACCTTTTACAGCTACAGGTGATAGTGGTCAGACTTATACAGCGGACAGCTTCATAATCTCAACTGGTGCACAAGCGAGATGGTTAAACTTAAAATCTGAGCAAGAATTTAGAGGGTTTGGTGTTTCGGCTTGCGCGACATGTGATGGATTCTTTTTTAAAGAAAAAGAGGTGGCAGTTGTTGGTGGTGGTAATGCTGCTGTAGAAGAAGCGATGTTTTTAACTAAATTTGCATCTAAAGTAACACTCATTCATAGAAGAAATGAATTGAGAGCCGAAAAAATGCTTCAAGCAAAATTAAAAGCAAACAAAAAAATTGAAATTATATGGGATAGCGTTGTTGAAGACGTCATAGGAGAAAAAAATCCTAAATCAGTTAAAGGAATAAAAATTAAAAACGTAAAAACAAACAAAACTACAGAACTTAAAGTAGACGGACTTTTTATTGCTATAGGACATGACCCTGCTACATCACTATTCAAAGGTCAGCTAAAAATGGATAAAGAAGGTTATATAATCACTAAACCGGACTCTACAGTTACTAATGTGCCTGGAGTTTTTGCAGCTGGAGATGTTAAAGACAAGATATTCAGACAAGCAGTGACAGCTGCTGGAATGGGATGTATGTCGGCATTAGAGGCTGAAAAATATTTATCTAATTCTAAGTAAGACTCTCACAAAAAGATTTAATTCTTTCTAAAGCTTTTTTAAGATTATCCATAGAGGTAGCGTAAGAAATTCTAAAATATCCATCTAAACCAAATGCAGACCCTTGAACTACCGCTACTTCTGACTTCTCAAGCAATTTTTCAACGAAATCTTTGTCTGTTTTTAATTTTGTTTTTTTTCCTAATAATTTTTTACAGTTTGGAAATACATAAAAAGCACCATTGGGCTTCAAACAGCTCAGTCCTTCAATATTGTTTAAGTTTTCAACAACAAAATCTCTTCTTTCTTTAAATGATTTAGATCTGGTTTTAATGAAATCCTGCGTTCCATTTAAAGCTTCAACTGCAGCTGCCTGACTTATAGAAGATGGATTTGTTGTAGATTGAGACTGAATTTTAGCCATAGCTTTAATTATATCTTTTGGTCCAGCTCCATATCCTATTCTCCATCCTGTCATGGAATAAGATTTACTTACTCCGTTCATTGTTAATGTTCGATCTTTCAAAGCTTTTATCTGAGCAATAGTAAAAAACTCAAATCCATCATAAGTAATATGTTCATAAATATCATCACTTAAAATAAAAATTTTTTTATTTTTTATTAAAACCTTTGACAGCTCTTGTATTTCTTCTTTTGTATAACAAGATCCTGTAGGATTTGATGGGGAGTTAATTATTAGCCATTTAGTTTTTTTACTAATTGCTTTTTTGAGCTCTGCTGGAGTTATTTTAAATTCATTTTTTTCAGAGCATTTTACTATTTTAGGCTTTCCACCAGCCAATAAAACCATATCTGGATAAGATACCCAGTAAGGAGCTGGAATAATTACTTCGTCACCTGGATCTAATGTTGCCATAAAAGCATTATAGAGTATTTGTTTTCCTCCGGTTCCAACTGAAATCTGATCTAGTTCATAGGTTAAATTATTCTCTCTAAAAAATTTATCTTGAATGGCCTTTTTAAGTACTGGGGTTCCGTCTACAGCTGTGTATTTGGTGTCGCCCCTTTTAATAGCCTGAATAGCCGCCTCTTTAATATTGTCCGGTGTATCAAAATCAGGTTCCCCTGCCCCTAATCCAATTACATCTTTACCGGCTGCTCTCATTTCTCGGGCTTTTGAGGTAACAGCTATAGTTGGGGACGGTTTTATTCGTTTTAAACTATTGGAAACTATGCTCATTGAAATTTATAATATTTTGTTATTATTAACATAAAATGCAAAATACTTATCAAGAAAAAATAGGCGATTTAGAGGCTAATAGAGCCCCTGTTAGAAAAAAACTAGAGGGCGGTATCAAGTTTAGAATCAAAAGTAGTTTTAAGCCAGCAGGAGACCAGCCTGGGGCAATAAAAAAAATACTTCAAAATTTAAAAGATAAAAAAAATGAGCAAGTTTTGCTAGGTGTGACTGGTTCGGGCAAAACCTTTACAATGGCAAAAGTAATCGAATCTGCAAACAGACCTGCTTTGATACTTGCTCCAAACAAAACTTTAGCAGCCCAATTATATGGGGAAATGAAAAGTTTTTTTCCAGATAATGCTGTTGAATATTTTGTCTCTTATTACGACTACTATACTCCAGAAGCCTATGTGCCTAGATCAGATACTTATATTGAAAAAGAGGCATCAATTAATGAACAAATTGACAGAATGCGTCACTCGGCAACAAGATCATTACTTGAAAGAGACGATGTAATTATAGTTGCCAGTGTATCATGTATCTATGGGCTTGGTTCGGTTGAAGCATATAGCAAAATGACTTTGGCTCTGAAAAAAAACTACGAATATGAAAGAGACGAAATAATAAAAACTTTTGTAAATTTACAATATAAAAGAAACGATCAAAATTTTTTTAGAGGAACTTTTAGGGTAAGAGGAGAAAATTTAGAAATATTCCCGTCCCACTTAGAGGATAGAGCCTGGAGATTAACATTGTTTGGAAATAAATTGGAAAAGATTGAAGAGTTTGATCCTTTAACAGGTGACAAAACAAATGATTTTAGTGTTATAAAATTATATGCAAATAGTCACTACATCACGCCTAAACCAACTGTAGATCAAGCTATTAAGGAAATAAAAAAAGAATTAGAAGAAACGTTACAAAAACATAAAACTGAGAACAAACTGCTTGAAGCACAAAGATTAAGGGAAAGAACAAAATTTGATCTTGAAATGATAGAGGCTACAGGAACGTGTGCTGGAATTGAAAACTATTCAAGATTCTTGTCTGGAAGAAAAAGAGGAGAGCCACCTCCTACTCTCTTTGAATATTTTCCGGATAATACAATTGTATTTGTTGATGAGAGTCATGTAACTGTTCCTCAGTTAAATGGTATGTACAAGGGTGATCACACAAGAAAAAGTACTCTTGCAGAATATGGTTTTAGATTACCTTCGTGTATGGATAATCGACCATTAAAATTTGAAGAATGGGATGCAATGAGAACTCAAACCGTATTTGTTTCAGCAACACCGGGGCCATGGGAACTTAAACAAACTCAAAATCAATATATTGATCAAGTTATCAGACCCACGGGTCTAATTGATCCGAAAGTCGAAGTTAGGCCGGCAAAAACCCAAGTGGATGATTTATTTCATGAATCCAAAAAAGTTATTGATAAAGGTTATCGAATTTTAGTTACAACACTCACAAAAAAAATGGCCGAAGATTTGACGGAGTATCTGCATGAAAATGGACTTAAAGTTAGATATATGCACTCAGACATAGATACTTTAGAAAGAATTGAAATTATTCGAGATCTAAGGATGGGTGTTTTTGACATTTTGGTTGGAATCAATCTTCTTAGAGAAGGATTGGATATTCCAGAGTGTGGATTGGTAGCAATTTTAGATGCAGATAAAGAAGGATTCTTAAGATCCGAAACATCATTAGTACAAACTATAGGTAGAGCAGCAAGAAATGTTGATGGGAAGGTTATTCTTTATGCAGATAAAATTACAAAAAGTATTGATAAAGCAATTAAAGAAACTGATCGGAGAAGACAAAAACAGAAAGAATACAATAAAAAAAATAATATTAGTGCTGAGTCAGTAAAAAAAGAAATTAATGATATTTTAGAATCTGTATATGAAAAAGATTATGTAAAAGTAAGCGAAGGCTCGAATGTTGGAGGGAATTTAAAAAAACATTTAAGAGCACTAAGCAAAAAAATGAAGGATGCTGCTTCCAATTTAGAATTTGAAGAAGCTGCTAAAATCAGAGACGAAATAAGAAAATTAGAGGCCAATGAATTAGAAATAAATTTAAATCCAAAAATAACCCAGTACAATCTTAACAAAAAAGTATATCCTAAAGGTAGATCAACTATGGGAATGGCAGGAACTAAAGCTAGAAAAAATATTAAAAAATGGAAGCCAAAAAAATAATTATCACCGGAGGCGCTACAAGAATTGGTGCAGCGATTGCTAGATCATTAGCGGAAGATGCGACTGATGTAACTATTCATTACAATGCGTCAGCATCAAAAGCAAAAAAAATTAAAAAAGAACTTGAAGAGTTTGGGTTAAATATCCATCTTTTAAAATGCAATTTAAAAAAAGAAAAAGAGGTTGTTAGACTAATTGAGAAGGCCAAAAAACAAATGGGAGGTCTTGATTGCTTAATCAATAGTGCTTCAATTTTTGAAAATGACGATATATCCAATTTTAATTCAAAATCTTGGGAAAAACATATTTCGGTTAACTTGAAGTCTCCCTCGATATTGATGGGGGAATTTTTTAGACTAACAAAAAACAAACCCGGAAATATTATTAATATAATTGATCAAAGGATTTTCAAATTAACACCATTTTTTTTCTCATATTCAGTAAGTAAATATGCGCTTGCTGCTGTTACTAAAATCTCTGCTATGAAGTTTGCTCCAAATATTAGGGTAAATGGAATTGCGCCAGGACCGACTATGAAAAACAAAAGGCAATCTAAAAAACATTTTAAATCGCAATGGAAATCTACAATTCTTGAAAAACAGGTTGATGTAAATAATATCTGTAATTTGGTAAAATATTTTATTGAAAATGATAGTGTAACTGGACAAATTATGAGTGTAGACAGCGGCCAGAGTTTGGGTTGGAAAACTCCTGATATTATAAGGAACAAGGAATGAAAATAATTAAATTTAAAGAAAAAAAGCATTTTAACTATAAACGCAAGATACTCGTTAGAGATTTAGTTTTAAAAATATCTGTAGGAATTCATAATTTTGAAAAGAAAAAAAAACAAAGGGTAAAATTTAACTTAGATATTAATACTGACCCCGGTTTAGTTCCTGACGATAATAATCTAAATAGCATTATTAATTACGAAGATGTTATTAAAAATATAAAAAAGATTACAAATAAAAAACATTATCTGCTGCTGGAAACGCTAGCAGAAAAAATTTTTTTAAAACTCTTTGAAAACATGGGGGTTAAAAAAGTTAAATTAAGAATTGAAAAATTGGATGTTTTCAAAAATACTTCTTCAGTTGGTATAGAAATCGAAAAAAGTAAAATTTAATGAATCTTCAAAAAGGAAAAGAAATTATAAGACAAAAAATCCCCAACCTCACAAAAAGCCCCGGGGTCTATAAAATGTTGGGTGAGAAAAATGAAATCCTTTATGTGGGAAAAGCTAGAAATATTCCAAATCGTTTAAAAAGTTATGTTGCTGACAGCAACCTGCCCATTAGAACTGAAAGAATGTTGTCGCTCACAAGAAAGTTGGAAACTACAACAACGTCCAATGAAAGCGAGGCTCTGCTACTAGAGGCCAATCTAATAAAGAAACATAAACCTAGGTTTAATATATTATTGAGAGACGATAAGTCTTTTCCTTATATTTTTATTGGGGAAAAAGATAAATGGCCACAACTAACTAAATTGAGAGGAAAAAAAAGTAGAAATGGCTATTATTTTGGTCCATTTGCATCTGTAGGATCGGCAAATTGGACAATCAAAATTTTACAAAAAATTTTTTTATTAAGAGTTTGTGACGATACTGTTTTTAGAAATAGAGATAGAGCATGTATTTTATATCAAATAAGAAGATGCTCTGCGCCATGCGTAGGTAAAATAGAAGAAAATAATTATAAAAATTTAGTTCAAAATGCAGTGGATTTTATTTCGGGAAAATCCCAAAAAATACAAAAAAATCTTTCAGAGGAGATGGAAAAAGCGAGCGATGATTTAGATTATGAAAAGGCAGCAATACTAAGAGATAGAATAAAGGCACTTACTCAAATTCAATCATCCCAAAAAATAAACCAAACAAATTTGATAGAGGCTGATGTAATTTCAATATTTAAAGAGTCTGGAAGAACTTGCGTACAGGTTTTCTTTTTTAGATCTAAACAAAACTGGGGTAATCAAGCTTATTTTCCAAAACATGATCCAGACGAAAAAGAGAGTAAAATTTTATCATCTTTTTTAGGACAATTTTATGAAAATAAAAGTGTGCCAAAGCTTGTGCTGCTAAATCAAGAAATTGAAGATAAAAAATTATTAGAAACAGCTTTCTCGGATAGAGAAAAAAAAGAAATAGTTATTAAAGATGCTAAAACCAAAGATGAAAAAATTGTTTCTAACATGGCTGAAAAAAATGCAAAACAGACTTTAACTCAAAAAATTTTAGAAACTGAAAGCAATTCTAAATTGATAGATAATCTAGCAGATAAATTTAATCTAAAGTTCAATGTTAACCTTATTGAGGTTTATGATAATAGTCATATTCAAGGTAGCGACTCGGTAGGAGCTTTAATTGCATTTGGTAAAGAAGGATTTGTAAAAAAAAGATATAGAAAATTTAATATTAAATCTGATTCAGTTAAGGGTGATGATTACGGTATGATGAAAGAAGTTTTAAAAAGAAGATTTTCTAGAGCCCTTAAAGATGAAAGCTCTACAAAAGCCTTGCCAGATTTAATTTTGGTTGACGGTGGCAAAGGTCAATATTCAGTAAGCAGAGAAACTTTAAACGATCTAGGACTACATGAGCTTCCTATAATAGCAATTGCAAAAGGCAAAAATAGAAATGCGGGTGATGAAACTTTTTTTCATGATAGTAAATCAATTAAATTTAAAAAAAATGACCCTGCACTTTTTTTCCTTCAAAGACTTAGAGACGAAGCTCACAGATTTGCAATAAGCACTCACAGAGCAAAAAGAAGAAAAAATCTAAGCAAATCCCTACTGGATCAGATTTCTGGAATTGGAAGAAATAGAAAAAGAGCCTTGCTAAATCATTTTGGTTCTGCAAAATCTGTAGAGTCAGCTAGTTTTGAGGATTTAAAATCTGTCGATGGAATTGAATATAAAGTTGCAAAAAAAATACATGATTTTTTTCATGAAAAATAATTATGAAAATACCTAATATTTTAACAATCGGTCGTATTATTATTGTCCCAATTTTTGTATTATCTTTTTATATACCGGGAGTAGTGGGTGATTTAGTTCCGTTTTTTCTTTTTGTTTTAGCAAGCTTCACAGATTATTTGGATGGATTATTGGCAAGACTTTACAAAGAGGAGTCTAAACTTGGTGAACTTTTAGATCCAATTGCTGATAAAATTTTAGTTTGTGCAGCACTAATATTGTTGGTGATGAACGGAATTATAAAAAACTATGAGGTAATCGCTGCAATAATTATTTTAACCAGAGAAATACTAATTTCAGGCCTTAGAGAATTTTTGGCTAAAAAAGCGGTACATATGCCCGTGTCTAGTTTAGCAAAATTTAAAACTTTTGTTCAAATGTTCTCTATAGCTATATTGTTAACTGGAGAAACGGGTAATAAACTTATTAATTTTCAAGATTACAACGCACAAACAATTGGTATAATTTTGTTGTGGTTGTCCGCATTTTTAACTTTGTATACAGCATATGATTATTTGGCCAAAGGTATAATGACTGTAATGGACGACGACACAAAAGATTAGATTATGTCTTTATCTGAAACAAACATTAGAGAAAGAAAATTTCACGATGAATTGCATTCTTCGGGTCAGGAAAGATCTCAAAATAAATTTTATAGAGCGCTTTATAGTTTGAATGAAGATTTTAGAAACCTTTTAAAAGTGAAAACAAAATCAGTCCAAGTTTTAGATTATGGATGCGGTATTGGAAATTTTGCCCAAGAAGTAAGTACGTTCGGACCTAAAAAAATTGTTGCAGTTGATATATCTGAAGAAGCAATAAAAAAAGCCAAAAAAAAATCAGAAGAGAAAAGTAAAAATATAGATTTCAAAGTTGATAATTGTGAAAACTTAAGTTTGGATTCAAATTCTTTTGATATTGTTTATGGATCGGGAATACTTCATCATTTGGATTTGAAAAAATCTTTAAATGAAATAAACAGAGTTCTTAAAAAAGATGGAACAATAATTTTTGTGGAACCGCTTGGAACAAATCCTTTAATAAATATTTATAGAAAATTTACACCAAGTGCCAGATCTCCTGACGAACACCCGTTTAAATCTGATGATATAAAACTAATTAACAGTATATTTAAGAATGTAGAGATAAAATATTATGGTTTTTTAACTCTAGTTTTTTTTCCTTTCTACAGATCTCCAGAAAACTCTAGATTATTTAAAATTATTAGCTCTATCGATGAAATGATTTTAAAGATAAAGTATTTTAAGTTTCTTGCTTGGTCTATTTTAATTAAGGGTGAAAAAATCTAAGCCGCAGCCCTTTTTCTCACAAGCTTTTGATAACTTTCGGACAAATCTTTTATAAGATCGCAAACCTTAAAATTAAATTTATCTATTTGTGAAACAGGTGTAATTTCGGCTGCTGTACCAGTTAAAAAACAACCAACAAAATTGGACATCTCTTCTGGTTTAATTTTTCTTTCTATCACCTTTATTTTCTTTGACTTGGCTATACCAATAACACATCTTCTAGTAATCCCGTCTAAAAAAGAATCTGGAGTTGGAGTATGCAAAGATCCTGTTTTATCTTTAAAAAAAATATTTGCCCCTGTTGCCTCAGCAATATTTCCCTCATGATCTAACATTAAAGAATCTTCGTATCCTTTGCTTTCAGCCTCGTGTTTTGAAAGTGTGCAGATCATATAAAGGCCTGCTGCCTTGGTATCCCAAGGAACTGAGTTTGGCGATGGTCTTCGCCAAGAAGAAATATTTAACTTAATTCCCTTTAGTTTAAGCTTTGGGTCAAAATAAGATCCCCATTCCCAAGAAGCGATAGCAACATGTATTTTATTTTTCTGAGCAGAAATGGCCATCATCTCACTTCCTCTCCATACAATAGGTCTTACATAACCATTTTTAACTTTCTGAACGGCAATAATTTCCTTGCAAGCTTTATTTATATCACTTGGTCCGTAAGTCATAACTATACCCATCCTTTTTGCAGAATGGAAAAGTCTGTCTGTATGTTCCTCTAGCTTAAAAATTTCTCCATCGTATACACGTTCACCTTCAAAAACACAGCTGGCATAGTGTAATCCATGGCTTAAAAGATGAACTCTTGCATCTTTCCATTCAACCAACTCTCCATTGAACCAAATTTTTCCCGATCTTTTGTCGTAAGGAATTGTTTCCATTTAATTAAAATAAATAATTTTTTTGTAACAAAAAAGTATAATTGTTGATAAAATAAGTCAATATATCTGACCAAAAAATGAAAGATTTACTTTACCTAAAAGACGAACAGATAAAAGATTGCATACAATTGCTACTTTATGCTTACAGAGAAACATTCTCAGATCCAAAGGAAATCTTAAAAAAGAATTCTCTAGGTGCGGCTCACTATAGAACGCTTCACTTAATTGAAAGAAACCAGGGAGTTAGTGTAAATGAATTGTTATTAAAATTAAAAATTACTAAACAGAGCTTAAACAGAGTTTTGAGAGATTTAAAAAAATCTAAAATTATTAAGCAAATTAGAGATCAAAATGACTCCAGAAAAAAATTGTTATACTTGGATCGATTTGGTGAAAAATTTTATAAAGAAGTTTTTGAATCACAAAAAAAACGTATTTTTAATGCTTTAAAAAATTCTGACTCAGATTCGGTTTTACAATTTAAAGAGGTTTTGAAAAAAATAATAAATGGAAGAAAATAAATTTCACGTCTTAGTTGTTGATGATGATAATAAGATAAGAGATCTTATAAAACAATTTTTAAATGAAAATGGTTTTATTGTATCCACCGCTGCCGACGCAGAAGAGGCCAAATCAAAAATAGATATTTTTAATTTTAATTTAATGATTTTAGATGTGATGATGCCTGGACAAGACGGATACGACCTAACAAAGGAAATTAAGGAATCAAAAAACATTCCTATAATATTACTAACGGCCAAAGGGGAAGTTGAACATAGAATACATGGTCTTGGATTGGGGGCGGATGACTATCTTGGAAAACCTTTCGAACCACAAGAACTTTTGCTAAGAATAAAAAATATTATAAAAAAAAGTATTGCTCCAGATATTTTGGCATCTAGCAAAATTGGTAATGCTGAATTAAATTTAAATAAAATGACAATTAAGCTGAATGAAAAAGTTCAAAAAATTAATTCCACCGAGAAAAAAGTTCTTTTAAAAATGCTCGCTTCTCCAGGTAAAATATTTTCTCGTTCTGAAATCGGAAAAATATCTCGGATATCAAAGGAAAGATCAATCGATGTAATGATTACAAGATTGAGAAAAAAAATTGAGTCAAATCCAAAAAATCCTAAGTTTTTACAAACCATAAGGGGGTCGGGCTATGTCTTATGGATTAAATAGTTTCCTAAAAAAATTTTTACCAAAAAGATTATTTTATAGAGCTTTAATTATCGTAGCTGCACCAATTATTATTCTTCAATTAACAATCAGTGTGGTATTTTTTGACAGTATATGGATAAAAGCAAATAAAGGAATGACAAAATCCTTGGTTAGTGAGGTAAAAACCCTGCTTGACGCATACAAATCTGAAGAAACAAAAAATGTTCAATTCTTAACTAGTTTATACAAAAAAAATTTTGATTTTGTAATTAATATTAATAAAGGAGAAAAACTTCCCTCAACTAAATCGGACAGACGTTTTAGTCCAATGGATAGATCTCTAAGAAGAGAAATGAAACCTGTTTTCGGTAACGATTACTGGTTTGATACGGTAACATATATCGAGCTAGTCGACTTGAGAATTAAGAGTGACAAAGAAATTATTCAAATTTTTTTTCCAAAAAGCAAAATTGCCCCATCTTCTGTAAGAATATTTGTTTTGTGGATAACGTTACCATCTATAATCTTAATATTAATAGCTATTTTATTTCTTAGAAATCAAACAAGACCAATAGTAAAACTGTCTAAGGCTGCAGAAAGATTTGGTAGAGGTGAGCGTGTCGATGATCTGAGGCCATCTGGTGCATCTGAAATTAGAAAAGCAACTCTTGAGTTTGATAGAATGATGAAAAGAATAAATAAACATTTAAATCAAAGATCAGAAATGTTGTCTGGCATTAGCCATGATTTAAGAACTCCCCTTACAAGATTAAAACTTCAATTGGCTATGATGGATAAAAAAGATACCGCTAAAAAAATGGCTTCGGACATAGATGAAATGGAGAAGATGTTAAATGACTATTTACAGTACACAAAATCACAGTCAGAGGAAGATTATGTCGATGTTGATATAAAAAATATTTTGGTTGATATACTGAAAAATTTTGACCCCAATAAATATGAATTTAAGGGAGATGAAAATATTACAATACAGGGAAGAAAAAACTTAATAAAAAGATGTATTTCAAATATTATTGAAAATGGATTTTCTTATGGGAATAAAGTTTTTGTGGAACTAAGAAAATCTATTAACTCAGCAATTATTATAATTGAAGATGATGGACCAGGAATACCAAAAGATGAGTATGAAAATGTTTTTAAACCATTTTACAGAGTTGATAAAAGTAGAGGACTCAACAAATCAGGGGTTGGGTTGGGTCTGTCTATTTCTCAAGATATCGTGAGGTCACACGGCGGTAACATTACTCTGTCTGAAAGTAATCGCAAAGGATTGCTGGTTAAGATTTCTTTGCCCCTCTAGTTTTTTTATTTCTTTTTAGACTATTAATGTCTTTTTGCTGTTTCTCAATTATTTTCTTCAATACAAGAAGCTCCTCTCTTTTAACTAAATCCAATTTATTTACTAAATCTTCTTTTTTAAACTTCAAAGATGTTAAAATTTCCTTTTTTAAATCGTTGGAGGTCAATATTCCTGCCTCAATAAAACCCGATAACATTTTAAGAATTTTTTCAGAATTATTCATCAATTTAGTTTAAATTATAAGTAATTTAAATTCAATTGTGATAAATTTAACAAAGAAATTATGATACACGACTTTGATCCAGTTTTAATTGATTTTGGAATCTTACAAATTCGGTGGTATTCCCTAGCATACATTTTTGGAATTTTGGCTGGATGGATGTACGGTAAAGTAATTATTGGAAGAGAAATTTTAAACAAAAATCAAAATGATTATTCAAAAAATTTTGACGACTTAATAGGATATATTATCATCGGTGTAGTTCTTGGTGGTAGACTTGGATATGTAATTTTTTATGATCCCATATTCTATTTAGAAAATATATCGGAAATTTTTAAATTGTGGAATGGCGGAATGTCTTTCCACGGTGGCTTGTTGGGAGTCATAATTGCTACTATTATTTTTTCTAAAATCAAAGGAATAAATTTTTATTATTTTGCTGATATTATTAGCTGTGTAGCTCCAATAGGTATTTTTTTGGGACGAGTCGCAAACTTTATTAATGGGGAGCTTTTTGGAAAAGTTTCTAATCTTCCTTGGGCTATAATTTTTCCTGAAGGAGGTAATTTTGCTAGACACCCTTCTCAAATTTATGAAGCTGTTTTAGAGGGGGCGGTTCTTTTTTTAATTATAAATTTTTTAGCTATTAAGAAAAAGTTGTTATTAAAACCAGGATACATTTCTGGTCTTTTCCTTATCTTTTATTCGATTGCAAGAATTATTGGTGAAAATTTTAGAGAACCGGATGTACATCTCGGTTACTTTTTTAATTATTTTTCAATGGGTATAATGTTAAGTATTTTAACTTTTTTATCAGGTTGCTGTATAATATTTTATATAAAAAGCAATGAACAAAATAATTAATACATTAAGAGAAAAAAAATCTATACCTCTAGATCGATTTATTAATATCGCTCTTTACGATAAAAAGTTTGGCTATTATATGAAAAAAAATCCTTTTGGAAAAAAAGGTGACTTTATTACTGCTCCTTTAATCTCAAATCTTTTTAGTGAAATGATAGCTGTATGGTGTGTCGCTTTTTGGGAACATTTAGGAAAGCCAAATAAAATTTTGTTAGTTGAGTTGGGGCCAGGAGATGGAACCTTGTGCAAAGATTTAATAAAAACATTTAAAAAATTTAAGGAATTTTATAACTCGTTAGAAATAAATCTATTTGAAATAAGCAATAAACTAAAAAAAATTCAAAAAATAAAAATTAATAGTAAAAAAGTTAAATGGATAAAAAAAATAGAAGAAATAAATTATGGACCAGTAATTTTTTTTGGAAATGAATTTTTTGATGCTTTGCCAATTAAACAAATATACAAAAAGAAAAATAATTTCTTTGAAAAATATGTGGCTTTAACAACTAATGAAAAAAATATAAAATTTTTACATAAAAAAGCAAATAATAATTTAATAAAATGTATAAAAGACTTAAATTTAATTTCTGTTGGTGACACTGTAGAATATCCGCTTGAAGCGTTAAAATTTCTTAAGCAAATATCAAAAAAAATTAATAAATTTGACGGTGGGCTTTTAACTATTGATTATGGCTATACTTTAAAAAAAAATCAAAATACTTTACAAGCAGTAAAAAAACACAATTATTTGGATATTTTTTTCAAACCTGGTCATTCAGATATTACATCACATATTAATTTTAAATTGTTTAGTAAAAGTTTAAGCGAAAATAATCTCGCTGTAAAAAAAATAACAACTCAGAGTGAATTCTTAAAAAAAGTTGGCATTTTAGAAAGGGCAGATATTTTATCGAAAAAAATGACATTTAAAGAAAAAGCAAATATGTTTTATAGATTAAAAAGGTTAATAGATCCTAAAGAAATGGGAGAACGTTTTAAAGTAATATTTGCCCAAAAAAAAGGTAAAATTTTTTCTTTAGGTTTTTAATTATGTTTTTCTCAAAAAAATTACAAAAATTTAAAAATATAAAACATTGTTTTTTTTCAAGAAAAAATGGGGTTTCAAAAGGAATATACGAAAGTCTTAACTGTGGAATTGGAAGCAAAGATCAAGAAGAAAATGTAAAAAAAAATTTAGATATAGTGTCTAAAAAATTTAATATTAAGAAAAATTCTCTTGCACTTATGTATCAAACTCACAGTAATAAGGTCGAGATTATTACAACAAGTAATAATTTAGAAAGAATTAAGTGTGACGCAATGCTAACTAAAGATAATGAGATTGCTCTATCTGTTTTAACAGCTGACTGCAGCCCAATCTTAATCTATGAAAAGCATAAGGGAATTATTGGCTGCATACACGCGGGGTGGAAGGGTGCGTTCAACGGAATAATTGAAAATACTTTAAGAAAACTTGAAGAAATGAATGGAAGCATAAAACAATTAGTTGTTTCTTTGGGACCTTGTATTTCACAAAAAAATTATGAGGTGAAAAATGATTTCTATTCAGAATTTATTAAAAAATCTAAGAATAATGATTCATTTTTTTTTAAAAATGAGAAAAAAACTTTTAATTTCGATTTAAGAGGATTTGTAATTAAAAAATTTAAAGATCTTGGTGTTTTAGAAATAGATAACATAGCAATTGATTCCTTTGCCTCTGAGAACGAATATTTTAGCCACAGAAGGGCCAAAAAGTTAGGTCAAGATGACTACGGAAGATGCATATCGATAATTAAAAAAATTTCCTCACAAAATTAATTGAAAACTCAGCTTAATGGATGTATAACTGAATCGTCCTAATGAAAATTTTATCAGGAACAAGCAATCCTTCGCTAAGTAAAAGCATCTCGAAGCAACTCAAGCTAAAACTGGTTAATACAAACATTAAAAATTTTGCTGATGGTGAAATTTATGTTGAAATAAATGAGAATATTAGAGGAAATAGTGTTTTCGTTATTCAGTCGACATCGACGCCTGCTAACGACAATCTCATGGAACTTCTTTTGTGTATCGATGCTTTAAGAAGATCTTCTGCAAAAAATATTACTGCTGTAATTCCTTATTTCGGTTATGCGAGACAAGACAGAAAAGTAGTCCCTAGAACTTCTATCTCTGCGAAGCTTGTTTCTAACTTGATAACAAATGCAGGTGCTCATAGAATTGTAACGGTAGACCTACATTCTGGACAAATTCAGGGTTTCTTCGATATGCCTGTGGACAACCTGTTTACCACTCCAATATTTGCTAGATACATTAAAAAAAATATAAAAAGTAAAAATTTTATATGTGTTTCACCTGATGCAGGTGGAATTGAAAGAACAAGGGGTTTAGCAAAAAAAATAAATGCTGACTTGGCAATTATAGATAAAAGAAGACCACAAGCAGGAAAATCTCAGGTTATGAATATTATAGGTGATGTAAAAAATAAAGATTGCATAATAGTTGATGATATTATTGATAGTGGCGGAACAATTGTTAATGCAGTTGAAGCGTTAAAAAAGAAGGGTGCCCTGGATGTTTATGTGTTTATAACGCATGCTGTATTAAGTGGAGAAGCCATAAACAAGATAAAAAAATCAAAAATAAAAAAATTAATAATTACTGACAGCATCGACAATTCGCAAAGAATAAAAAATATTAGCAAAATACAAGTATTATCCATTGCACCCCTTATGGCTGAAGCAATAAAAAGGATTTCGAACTCAACATCAGTATCAGATCTGTTTAATTAAGGCTTGTTTTATTCCAAAGTTGGGTTATAAATTGCACACTCAAATGATAAATAATTTAAAGGCTGCTAAGAGAGAAACAAAAACTAGGGGTCAGTTAAATACCCTGAGGTCTAAAGGTTTTATACCCGCAATATTATATGGCGGCAAGACTCCTAATTTAAAATTAAGCATAGAAGAAAAATTTATAAAAGATGTATTAAAATCGGAAAACTTTCTTTCGACTGTGTTCGACCTTGATATTGATGGAAAAAAAGAAAAGGTCATTCCTAGAGACGTTGTTTATCATGTAACATCTGAACGACCCACTCACATTGACTTTATGAGAGTGGTAAAGGGTTCAAAAATTATTTTAGAAATTCCTGTAAAATTTAAAAATAATGAAGAATGTGCTGGATTAAAAAAAGGAGGAGTTTTAAACATTGTTAGAAGAAAAATTGAGTTAAAGTGCCAGGCTGAAAGCATTCCTGAAGATATTGAGGTTGATTTGAGCGGTTTAGATATTGGTGCGAGTATTAGAATTTCCTCTGTAAAATTACCACAAAACACTGAGCTAACTATAACTGATAGGGATTTCGTTGTAGCTACTATTGCTGCTCCAACAATCGTTAAGGAACCAGAAAAACCTGCTGAAGAGACTTCTGAAGAGGGTGTTGAAGGTGAAGCTGCTACCACGACTGAAGGTGGTGAAGCTCCAGCTGCAGCTAAAGAAGGTGAAGCTGCTAAAAAAGATGATAAGTCAAAAGAGGGGGCGTCCGATAAAAAACAAGCTGGTGACAAAAAACCTGCTGCGGAAAAAAAACCCCCTGAGAAAAAGAAATAAGATTATATGCTTTTGCTAGTAGGTTTAGGAAATCCCGGTCCCAATAACAATAACAACAGGCACAATATTGGTTTCAGAATTATAGACGCCATTAACCAAGAATTTAGTCTTTCAAAACAAAAACCTAAATTCAAAGGACTTTTAACCACAGGAAATATTGAAAATAAGAAAGTCTATGCAATTAAACCTTTAACTTTCATGAATAATTCTGGAATTTGTATCAAAGAACTCATTGAGTATTTCAAAATTAATGCAAAAGACGTGATTGTTTTTCACGACGATTTGGATATTGACTTAGGAAAAGTTAAAGCAAAATTTGGTGGGAGTAGCGCCGGCCACAATGGTATAGAGTCGATAGACAAGTCTATTGGAAAAGACTATTCAAGAGTAAGAGTTGGAATTGGACGTCCTCAAAATAAGACTAAAGTTAACAACCATGTTCTTGAAGACTTTAGCGAGAATGAGGAAGAAAGAATCAAAGACATCACGGATCACATAGTAAAATTAGTTCCTAAACTCATTAATAAAGAGATGGACACATTTTCAAGTAAGGTAAATCAAAATTTGAATGGGATTTAAGTGTGGTATAGTTGGTTTGCCTAACGTTGGCAAGTCAACACTTTTTAATGCCTTAACTTCATCAAAGAACGCTCAAGCTGCTAATTTTCCATTTTGCACCATAGATCCAAATATCGGAATAGTAGATGTGCCAGATCAAAGACTTAATAAGCTTTCGGCTCTCTCAAAATCTAACAAAACAATAAATACCAACATAACTTTTGTTGATATTGCAGGATTAGTAAAGGGAGCGTCAAAAGGAGAGGGTCTTGGAAACAAATTTCTCTCTCACATAAGAGAAGTTGATGCAATTGTACATTTGGTTAGATGTTTTGACTCAGAAAATATACAACACGTTAGTAAAAATATTGATCCAGTAAATGATCTAGAAACTATAAAAACTGAAATATTGCTAGCGGATATTGGACAGATAGAAAAAAAACTTCAAAAAAATGTTAAAAAAAAATTAACTGATAAGCAAATCAAATTGCTTGAGGATGCCCTTAAAAAGTTAAACAGAAATGAAATTTTGGATGAAAACTACGATAATGATAATAAAAAGTTCCTTAAAGAAACAGGTCTAATCTCAACAAAACCATATATAATTGTATGTAATGTCGACGAAAAAAGCGTAAAAACTGGAAACAAATACACGGAACTTTTAAAAAAGAAATATTCAAATAAAAAATTTATAATTATTTGTGCAGATATAGAGAGTCAAATTATAGATTTAAAACCCGATGAAAGAGAAAATTATATGAAAAATATAGGTCTGGAAAAAACTGGTTTGAACAAATTAATAACTACTGGTTATGAACTATTAAATTTAAATACTTTTTTTACATCTGGTCCGGAAGAGTCTAGGGCATGGACAATAAAGAAAAATACTGAAGCACAAAAAGCAGCTGGTGTTATACATAGTGATTTTGAAAAAAACTTTATAAGAGCTGAAGTAGTTTCTTATGATGATTTTGAAAAATATGGAAGTTTTGAAAAAGCAAAGGAAAATGGCAAACTAAAGGTGGAAGGTAAAAACTATTTTGTAAAAGATGGCGATGTTTTATTCTTTAGAGTCAATCCTTAGCCATAATCTTCTCATGCTAAAATAAACCAGAATAGACAAGATTATTAGAAATATTATAACCTTAAACCCTAACTTATGCCTTGCCTCCAAGTGAGGTTCTGCAGCCCAAGTCAAAAATGTTGTAACATCTTTAGCCATTTGAGCTTCTGTGGCTTTTGTTCCATCCGAATAAGAAACTAAATCATCTGAAAGGGGATTGGACATCTTAATTTTGTTTCCTTCCATGTACCTGTTATAATAAACACCTTCCTCTAGATCAAAATTTGTTGGAGGCTCTGTATATCCAGTTAAAACAGAATATATGTAATCTGCTCCACCTTTCCTGGCTTTTACTAAAACGGACATGTCAGGTGGATAAGCACCGCCATTTGCGGCCATTGCGGCCTGTACATTTGGGTAAGGTGAAACAAACTTATCAGATGGTCTTCCTGGCCTTGTGAACATTTCACCATCGTTATTTGGTCCATCAATTACTTCAAAATTTGCAGCTATTGCTTTAACTTGTTCCACAGAAAACTCTGGACCACCCTTTTCTCCTAGATTTCTGTAACTTAAAAGACTCATTGAGTGACATGATGAGCAAACTTCTGTGTAGACCTGATATCCTCTCTGTAAAGAACTTCTGTCAAACTTTCCTGTTATCCCTTTAAAGCTCCAATCATGTTCAGGTATTTTTATCTCTTCACTGACTGAAGAATTTATGAGTATAAAAAAAAATAACAGGATTTTTATATAAATTTTATTAGATTTAAACATTTGTCTTATCACTTTCCTGTTAAAACTGGATCTGTAATACTTAGGGGCAAGGGCTGTGTTTTTTCTATCCTGCTCAATACTGGCAATATTATTAGAAAATGAGCAAAGTAATATGCTGTACCTACTCTTGCAATAAGAAGATATAAACCCTCTGCTGGCATTGCGCCCACATAACCAAGGGCTAAAACATTCACTATAAGTATCCAGAAAAATATTCTGTTTAATGGTCTGAAAATAGAGGATCTAACTTTGCTACTATCAAGCCAAGGAAGTGCCATTAAAATAAATATTGATCCAAAAAGGAGAACAACTCCTCCAAGCTTATCGGGAACCGATCTTAAAATTGCATAAAAAGGAAGTAAATACCATTCGGGAACAATATGTTTTGGTGTGACCAAAGGATTTGCTTCTATATAATTATCACTATGTCCAAGAATATTTGGAGCAAAAAATATAAAACCCGAAAAAATTATAAGGAATATAAGTAAAGCAAATAAATCTTTAATTGTTATGTATGGGTGAAAAGGTACAGTATCTTTCGAAGGTTTTTCAACATCAATACCAATTGGATTATTATTTCCAGGTACGTGCAATGCCCAGATGTGCAAAATCACTAGGCCTAAAATCAGAAAAGGAAAGAAATAGTGTAAACTAAAAAATCTTGTTAAAGTGGGATTGTCGACCGCATAACCTCCCCATAACCAGGTAGTAATACTTTCCCCCACTAATGGTATCGCGCTGAATAAATTAGTTATCACGGTTGCACCCCAAAAACTCATTTGCCCCCAGGGTAAAACATATCCCATAAAAGCTGTAGCCATCATTAAAAGATAAATTAACATTCCTAATATCCATATAATTTCTCTAGGAGATTTATATGATCCGTAAAATAACGATCTAAAAATATGTATGTAAACTGCAAGGAAAAACATTGAAGCTCCATTACTATGGATGTAACGAATTAACCATCCATAATTCACGTCCCTCATTATATGTTCGATACTGCTAAAGGCCATATCTGCGTGAGCCACATAGTGCATCGCCAAAACTAAACCAGTTATCATTTGTGATAACAGACAGAAAGTTAATATTCCCCCAAAAGTCCACCAATAATTTAAATTTTTAGGTGTAGGATAGTCTGTTAAATGTGAAGCTAATGACAACAAAGGTAATCTATCATTAAACCACTTTCCAAATTTTGATTGAGGTGTATACGTATGTTCGCTCATATAAATTTATCCAATCTTAATTGTATTTTCATCAACAAAAACATACTTTGGAATTTCCATGTTGGTCGGAGCTGGACCTTTTCTAATTCTCCCGGATGTATCATAATGTGATCCGTGGCATGGACAAAACCAACCTTTATACTCTCCTTTATCTGACAGGGGAACACATCCGAGGTGTGAACAAATACCCATCATGACTAGCCACTCTGGCTTTTTTACTCTGTCTGCATCTTTTTCTGGATGTTTTAATTCCTCCAAATTAACTGATTGGGCTTCAGAAATTTCAGTTTCTGTTCGTCTTTTGATAAATACTGGTTTACCTCTCCAAAGAACTGTTATTGATTTTCCTGGTTGAATTTGACTTATATCTACCTCTGTAGTTGCTAAAGCTTTGACAGAGTTGTCCGGATTCATTTGATCTATAAATGGCCAAATTGTTGCGCCTATTCCCACTGCCCCAACAGTATAGGTAGCTGTAAAAAGAAAATCTCTTCTATCGCTTTTTTTTCCTGATTTCTCCATTAAATTATATTATCATCGTTTTTTATTAAAAAATAAGACTATTTGAAAGACTTCCCAGGGTCAGAATGACACACGGATTACCTGGAAATGAGAAATTCGAGGATTTATAAACAGATTAATGGTTTTTTATGGAGCTAGATCTAGAAACACAAAAAAAATTAGCTAGTGAATGGTTTAAATTTTTACAACTAAAAATCCTTGAAGAATTTCAATATCTTGAGAAGGAATTTTCTAAAAAAAAAAAAGTTGTACCTAAATATTTTAAAAAAAATGATTGGAAAAAAGAAAATTTTGGTGAAGGTGGAGGTACATACTATATTCTAAAAAATGGCCAACTCTTTGAGAAGGTTGGAATTAATCATTCAACAGTTGAAGGTATTTTCCCAAAAAAATTTAGAGGAAATATTCCTGGAACAAAAAAAAATAATTCTTATTGGGCTTCTGGTATATCGATTGTAGCCCATATGAAAAATCCAAAAATACCAGCCATGCATTTCAATACAAGATTTGTTGTAACTTCAAAGAATTGGTTTGGAGGAGGAATGGATGTTACGCCAAGTTTTAGGGATTTAAATGAAAAAAAATTATTTCACAAAGAATTAAAAATTTTATGTAAAAATAACAAAAAAAATTATAATAAATATAAAAACTGGTGTGATAAATATTTCTATCTTAAACACAGAAAAGAAGCCAGAGGTATTGGTGGAATTTTTTTTGATTACCTATACAAAGATTGGCAAAGAAATTTTAAATTTATTAGGGAGATTGGAATTTGCTTTCTTAATATTTCCAAAGCTATTATAGAAAAGAAAATTTTTTCTGAATGGTCTAAAATGCAGAAAAAAAATCAGTTGATCAAAAGGGGTAAATATGCAGAATTTAATTTGCTTTACGATAGAGGAACCAAGTTTGGTCTTAATACCGGTGGAAATCTTGATGCGATTTTTATGTCACTTCCACCAAAAGCGAAATGGAAATAAATGGAAAAAGAGCCAATTACAGTTGAGGGATTAAAAAAACTTAAAGAAGAGCTGGAGGATTTAAAAAATAATAAAAGACCAAAAGTGGTTACGGCCATAGCTGAAGCTAGAGCTCATGGTGATTTAAAAGAAAATGCAGAATATCATGCGGCCAAAGAACAACAGGGTCACATTGAGGGTAGAGTTTTGGAGATTAATAACATTATTGCAATAGCAAATGTTATTGATGTAACTAAAATGGAAAATGATGGTAAAGTTATTTTCGGATCAACAGTAACTGTAAAAGATATAGAGAACGAAAAAAAAAAATCATTTAAAATTGTAGGAAAAGATGAAGCTGATATTGGAAAAAGTTTAATTTATTTTAAGTCACCGATGGGAAAGTCATTAATCGGAAAGGTAATTAAAGATCTAGTAACTGTAAACACTCCGTCTGGAGAGAAAAATTTTGAAATTTTGGAAGTTAAATATATTTAACTTAAATATATTTTTTTATTAAATTTTTTAATTCCTCATCTTCTAAATTAAAATCATTTTTAATCCATTCTTTCTCGATTCTTTTTAAAATTTCTCCAATTTTTCTTCCGCTTTTAAAACCTTGTTCCAAAAGATGTTTCCCAGTTATTGGAAATTCTGGAATATTGGTTGATTCAATTTTTTTTAAAATATTTGCTAGGTTTGCATAATTTTTTTTGGTATGAGAAAGAAAATAAAATTTAGCTAAAGATGCTATTTTATTTTTTCCATAATAGAAAATATTTTTTTTTAAATCTTTTTCAAAAAAGTTTTTATTCTTTTTTGCCTCACAAAAGCATTGATGAAAAAAAATAAGAGATTCCTTCAAATAACTAGAAACTTTATATTTATGTGCAAAATAAATGTGGTTATCTGTGTCATCTACTAACAATAATGCTAGTAATAAATTTTGCTCGGATTGAACAAATTTTTTATATATTTCTTGGTTCATTCCTTTTAGTTTGTCCGAATATTTAAGTTCAGGAAAAATTACTCTAAAAATCTCGTAAAATTTCTTCTTAGAAAAAAGATCTTTTATGTTATCTAAACTTATAATTTTAATTAATTCGCTGAAAACTCTTTCTTTTGAAAGTTTTATTATCCCATTAAGATTTTTTTGAATAATTCTAAAAGTCTGATCATCTTCATCAAAATCTTGATATTGTATTGAGAATCTCAAAAATCTTAAAATTCTTAAGTAATCTTCCTCTATCCTTTTTTGAGGATCGCCTATAAATTTAATTTTTTTCTCTTTTAAATTTTGAATACCATTTTGGGGGTCAAATATTTTTCCATTTTGATCTAAATAAATTGCGTTGATTGTAAAATCTCTTCTTTCGGAGTCTTTTTTCCAATCTTTGGTAAAAGAAACTTTTGCATGTCTACCATCTGTAGCCACATCTTCTCTCAAGGTTGTTATCTCGAAGTTTTTATTGTCTTTTGATAAAGTTATTGTTCCGTGATCAATGCCGCTTTTAATAAGTCTAAAATTAGCGCCTGAGAATTTTTTTATTAATTCCGCGGGTGTAAAAATGGTTGCTATATCGACATCCCCTATTTTTTCATTGTTTAAAAAATTTCTAACACATCCTCCTACTAACATTGCGTTATTTTTTTTATCACTATTTAGTATTTGAAAAATTTCCTTAATTTTTTTCTCTTTATAAAATGGGAATAAAATTTTTTTAATATTATTTATCAAAAACATATCGTTGGCTGGGGCGCTAGGATTCGAACCTAGGATGGTGGTACCAAAAACCACTGCCTTACCGCTTGGCTACGCCCCAAGGTATTTTTTGATATACCATAAAAAGAGAAATTTAAATAGTTTTACAAAGAACACACCAAAATTTAGGAAACTTCTTTTTAATTTGACTCAAAGCCAAAGCTGCATCTTTTTTGTTCAAAAATAAGGCAAAACATGCAGATCCTGATCCAGTCACTCTTGAAAGTTGGCAATTTTTAATTAACTTCATTTCTTCTAAAATCTTTCCAACTACTGGAAATTTAGAAATTACTACTTTCTCTAAAGAATTTTTTGACAGCTGTAATGCATTAATAAAGTTTGATCTTGAATTTTTTTTGTAGTTATTTTTATTTTTGATTAATTCAAACTTTCTTAATTTAGAATAAATTTCCTTAGTAGAACCTTTTAAAAAAGGATAGGTGAGTAAAAAATAAAATGTATAGTGTTTTTTAAAATCTACAATTGTTGACAAATTTTTTTGAAATACTTTTTTTGATCTAAAGAACAATTTTAAATCAGAACCAAGATGCTTTGAAAAATAATCAATATCTTGTTTTAAAATCTTTCTCCCTTTTAAAAAATACCGAATAATTGAAGCTGCATTACTTGAGCCTCCACCAAGTCCAGAAAAAACTGGAATGTTTTTTTTAACAACTATTTGATAATTGGTTTTTTTTTCAATATATTTCTTTCTTCTTAACAGTAAAAGAGATTTAGTAATAGAGTTATTCTTTTTTTTAATATTTGTCTGAAATTTTCCGGTGAATTTTACAATATCTTTTGAACCGTAAATTTTTTTAATAATAATTTCATCTTTTAAGTTGATTAAAAAAATTAAGGATTGAATGTTATGAAGTTTTGTTTTTCTTAATTTTTTTCCAACCTTTAAAAACAAATTAATTTTAGCGTATGATTTTAAGACTACATTATTCATTTATTCAAAAATTTTACGTACCTTGCAAACCAAGTAAAAGTTTTTTCTCAACTTTCTTTTTTAACTCTTTATCAGCTTTTTTTAAATTAAGAACATTCTTCCAATAATAACGGGCTTGGATTTTATAATTATTCATCCATAAACAGTCACCGAAGTGATCGTTTACTATGGGATCTTGAGGCATAAGTATAATTGCCTTTTCAAGATATTTTTTGGCTTCTGAAAAATTTTTTAATTTATACAATGCCCATCCAAGAGAATCTGTTATGTAACCATCGTGCTTTTTTAGTTCATTTGCTTCTCTCAACATATTCAAAGCTGTTTGAATATTTTTATTTTTTTCCACCCAGGAGTAAGCCAAATAGTTCATTACATAAGGTTCCTTCGGCAATGCCTCTAGAGACTTAAGAAGATCTTTTTCGGCAAGCTTCCATTTGTCGCTTCTTTCGTATGCCATCCCTCTTCTCTCCAAAATCTTGGGATACAATTCGTGATTTTTGTTAATTGTTAATAACAACTTTGAATAAAGTTCAATTGATTTTTCATAATCTTCTTTTCCTCTTAAAAAATTTGCAAAATCAAAAGTCTCGTAAATACCAGGATTTATTTCCTTATAAGATTCAAATAAAAAATTAACAGAATCTTTATTTTCTTCATCCATTATTACCGAAATCTTTTTTGCTGCGTACCATTTATAAATAGAACCAAGTTTCGATATTTTTTTATAAATCTTTTTTGCATCATGGTTTTTTTTTAGAATAAAAAAGTTTTCTGCTAATAATGCGTCGTATGATAAAAAATTTGGATTTAAAAATTTAGAAAGACTAATATAAAAATTTGAAAGCTTATAATCTCCCTGCGAAGACAAGGCGTTTGCAAAAATATAAAATATTTCCCCCATAACATCGGAGCTGCTTGTGCAATTAAACCGGATTTTAGTTTTTTCTTTATTATTTAGATTTTTTTTGAATTGATTAATAAGTAAATTTCCAGGATATCTTTCAGAGGCTAAATTTATAAAATTTTTTGATTCAGTTTCTTTATTGTTGTTGAGCAAATAATTAGCAAAAAAGAAATTGTATCTTGAAAAACCAAATTTTTTATTTTCAATTATTCTCTTAAACTCTTGCTCTGTGTCAGCGCTACCAGTGTGACAATGAGCAAACACTTTTTGAATTAAAATTAAATTGTTGTAGCCAGGACGTGAGATATCAATAAGTTTTATTTTTTCTGTTTTTTTTGATTGCGCTATTTCAGTCCAAGAATTTAGAGAGATTTTTAGAATATCAAATATTAGTTGATGCTCAAAATTATTTTCCAATTTGTCAAAATAAAATTTGGCTTTAGTATAATTTTCCACTTTAAATTGATATAAGCCTAAAAAAAGATTGCTTTCAAAATTAGATAGATTTTTCTTTTCTAGTTTTTTTGAATATTTATAAGCCTCGTCATATTTCCCTAAATTTATTAGGGAATGAATAAATTTAGAGGAATATTTAGTGCTTTTCCCCTCAAAATCATCAAGTTTCTTAAAAGCCTTTTCGGATTTCGCATAATCAAGATCGTCAAAATAAATTGAACCGGAAAAATAGTTAGAAATACTTTTAGCGTCATAATTGAATTTGGAAACTTTAGAGTGAGATGAATTAAATATACCTACAAATATAAAAGTATATAATATAATTCTAAAAATGAAAAAACGAACCTTCATAAATCCATGAAAAATAAACCTGTTCTTAAAAGTAGCAAAAGTAAATTTTATCATAAACTTATAAATAATGAAGTCGTATACAATAATAATTCTATAAGTAGATATAAGAAAAACAATGGAAAAAATGACAATTCTAACTCCAGACTAAAACAGCTAAACATGCTAAAAGAGAAAATTAATTCCATTCAAAATTGTGATTTAAAAAAGAATGCTACAAATTTAGTGTTTTCTGACGGAAATCCTTTTGCCAAAATAATGATAATCGGCGAAGGTCCTGGTGCAAATGAGGATAAAGAGGGAAAGCCTTTTGTGGGTAGAGCCGGAAAACTTCTTGATAAAATGTTAGAAGCGATCAAGCTAAATAGAAAAAATGTATATATTTCAAATGTAGTAAATTTTAGACCTCCAATGAATAGAAAGCCAACAGATGAAGAAATAAAAAGATATCTCCCCTTCCTTGTTAAACATATAGAGTTGATTAACCCCAAGATCTTACTATTGCTAGGCAGTACTGCGTTGAATGCGCTTATAGGTAATGAGGTAGTAATTTCTAAAGCCAGAGGAAAATGGGTGAATAAAAAAATTGGTAGTGCCAATCCAGAAGTAATTGCTTCGTTTCACCCTGCTTTTCTAATGAGACAACCAGACCAAAAAAAATACGCTTGGGAAGATTTAAAAATGATTAGAAAGAAAATGTCTGGATTAAAAATAAAATTAAATGGCTAACAAAATTCTTGCAGGTGTAGATGAGGTTGGAAGAGGTTGTTTGGCTGGCCCTGTTATTTCTTGTGCGCTTATTTTAAAAAAAAATATTAATAAAAAATTTTTAAGAGATTCAAAAACCATTGCATTTAAAGACAGAATAGAGATTGCTAAACATATAAAAAAAAATTCCTGGTATGCCATTGGTTTGGCATCTGTAGATGAAATAGATAAATATAATATTTTTAATGCTACATTGCTTTCAATGGAAAGAGCTGTAAAAAAATTAAAAAAGAAACCTCATCTTTTTCTAATTGATGGAACACATGCTCCAAAAAAATTAAAGAACTCTAAAACGGTTATCAAGGGAGATCAAAAAATTAAGTGTATTTCTGCAGCTTCCATTGTAGCAAAAGCATATAGAGATCTTTATATGATAAAGTTAGGAAATAAATTTCCGGAATACAAATGGAATAAGAATTTTGGTTATGGTACTTGGCAACATTTGGGTGCCCTAAAAAAATTCGGGGTTACTAATTACCACAGAAAAAGTTATAAGCCCGTACACAACATCTTGTCCAAATAAGAATCCTTAGCACACTATAGACTCAATTTTTTTGAAAAAAAAATTTGACGCTGGATTCAATTTCGGGTTGAATTCAATAATGTCAAAATTTTCTAATAAGATTATAAACGGAAACTCTTTGGAAATATTAAAGAGGATTCCAGATAAAACTTTTGATTTAGTTTTTGCCGATCCTCCTTACAACATGCAGATTGGAGAAAAATTAAAAAGACCTGATAACAGTAAAGTGAACGGGGTTAATGATAAATGGGATCAATTTTTAAACTTTAAACACTATGATGATTTTTGCAAAACTTGGTTAAAAGAGTGCAAAAGAATTTTAAAAGATAATGGTACCATTTGGGTCATCGGCACCTACCATAATATTTTTAGATTAGGGTATCACTTACAAAATTTAAATTACTGGATATTGAATGATGTTATTTGGAGAAAGAACAATCCGATGCCAAATTTTAAAGGAACAAGATTTACTAATGCACACGAAACTTTGATTTGGGCCTCAAAAAATAAAAAATCCAAATACACATTCAATTACCAATCTTTAAAATGCTTAAATGACGACCTACAAATGAGATCGGACTGGACATTCCCTATTTGCAATGGAAAAGAAAGACTAAAAAGAAACGGAAAAAAGGTTCACTCAACACAAAAACCTGAGGCTTTGCTTCACAGAATTATATTGGCAACAACAAATAAAGGTGACACAATATTTGATCCATTTTTAGGTACAGGAACCACAGCAGTCGTTGCAAAAAAATTAGGTAGAGAATATTTTGGTATAGAGAAGGATAAAAAATATTTTGTAGCTGCAAATCAAAGAATAAATAAAACAAATATTATAGAAGACGATTGTCTAGATACACTTCAGAATAATAAATCTAAACCAAGAGTCCCCTTTGGATCTTTGATCGAGATGGGTTTGATTAAACCAGGAACTTTGTTGTTTGATCAAAAAAAGAGATATAATGCGAAAATTATGATTGATGGTAGTTTAAAATGCAAGCAAACTGAAGGCTCAATCCATAAGGTTGCTGCAAAAATAATAGGCGCGGAAAGTTGTAATGGTTGGACCTACTGGCACTATCAATCGGGTAATAATTTGAAACCTATTGATGAGTTAAGAGCAAGATTAAGGCCTGCTTCCTAGACTGTTTCATAAATATTTCTTAAGTATATGTCTAAAAGTTTTTCATTTTTTGTAATTGTTTTTAGCATCATATTTCTGAATCGTACTATAAATGGATTTGATAAGTGAAAAGAAAAATAATTTAATTTAGCTCTGCTATCAATTAACTTGGTGCTTTCTAATCTTTGTTTAAAATAAATATCTTGTATCTCTTTTGTCTCTTTAGATAGTAAATCAAATAACTGATTTGCTCCCACAATAGATTGTGACGCTCCTTGAGCAATAGTTGGAGAAAATGTATAAAACGCATCTCCTAAATAAAATAAATTTTTATAAATTGATTTAGAGGGTTTTTTTGTTATGTAAATTGGCCAAGATTCTAGAGTGCCTTTAAATAAGTTTTCTAAATTTTTATTTTGAGAAAGTATTTCTTTTTTAATTATCGAATGTATATCGTTATTCTTGGATAACTTTTGTCTTACAACACAAACTAAATTTAACTCATTTTTTTTATTCATGGGATAAATAACAAGGTGTGCCCTTGGAAACATTATTAGTGATATATTTTCACTTTCATAATTAAATCCTTCCGAAGATTTGATTGTTGTTCTAATGGCAATTGATCCGCTATAAAAAGGTTTAGTATTTTTATTTTCAATTATTGACTTTGTTTTGGAAAAAACACCATCTGAAACAATTACAAAATCTGCCAGATCATTTGTGTTGTCGGAAAAATTAACTAATAGTTTTTCTTTAATTTTTGAAATTTTTTTAACTTCTTTTCCAAACCTAATATTATTTGCAAATAAACCATCCTTCAAAAATTCAATTAAAGTTGATCTTTTCAAAGTTGTGTATCTGGCTGAGTCTGTATTAAATCTAGTTAAGTTTAAGTCACAAACTTTATTATTATTAATAGAATAAAAATTTAATCTTGAAGGGTTAAAGAAATTATTATTTTCTATATTAGAAAATCCTATTTTATTCAAAATAGAAACGCTATTGGGGCTTAATTGTATTCCATAGCCGTCGTCGAGACTTAATATTTTTTCCCTTTCATAAACCATTACATCAAAGTTAGAATGTGATTTTAATAAACTTCCAACAGTTAAACCGGCAATTCCAGATCCTATTATTACAATTTTTTTTCTCATAAATATAAATTTTCTACTTGTCTAAATATTTTTTTGGTAAAAGTAGGTATAAATTCTTTGTTATTATATATAGAATACCAGTTCAAATCTTTTGGAATTTTATCTGAAAATTTATAATACAAATTAATATCTAATTTTTTGTTTGAAATAGAATTTTTATAATTACACAAAAAATTCCAGCTTTTTAATTTATGCTTATTTGATTTTTCTTTTATTATGGGAAGACTATATTTGTTCAGAAAGCCCAGATCATTTTTCTTTGTTAGAGCAATTTGTTTTTTTTTATTCAGATAACAAAAAATATTATAGCTTTTTTTACTTTGTTTAATGGTGTCGGTTAACTTTACACTTTTATTAGATTTATAAAATTTGCAAATTTTGTTAATAGGACAAATTCTACAAGAAGGTTCTTTTGGTTTACAAATTAAAGCACCAAATTCCATCATAGCTTCCGCGAAATCTGAATTTCTTTTTGAGTAAAATAATTTTTTTTTATTTTTACTAATAATGTTTTCAAAGTCTAATTTTTTTTCATGTTTATTTAATATTCTAGATAAAACTCTTTTAACATTGCCATCTAAAGCTAGTCTGGGTTGATTATAGACCAGTGCCAACAATGCATTTCCGGTGTAGTCCCCTATTCCCGGAAGTTTTTTTATATCAACTAAAGTTTTGGGTAATATTGATTTGTTTTGATTAACAATAATCTTTGTTGTGGCGATTAAGTTTCTAGCTCTTCTGTAATAACCCAATCCCTCCCAAAGCTTTAAAACTTTTCTTTCACTGGTTGTAGAAAGCTTTTTTAAATTTTTAATCTCTTTTACAAATCTTTGAAAATAAGGAATTACAGTTTTTACCTGGGTTTGTTGCAGCATAAATTCACTTAATAATCTGTAATAAAGCTTTTGCGACGAATTAAATGGTACACGCCAAGGCAAAGTACGTTTATTATTATCATACCAAGCAATTATTTTTTTTGATAAATTAGTTTCAATATGCATGACAAAAAAAAATATACTAATAAAACACCATATTCTATTCAAGGACTTAGGCCTGTGTCAAAGGCTCTTCCTCGTGGATTAAAAACAATCTTAAAAAAAGGCGGCCACAACTATTCCTCGATAATCAACAACTGGTCTAGCTTGGTTGGCAAAAAAATTGCTGGAGTTTGCTACCCAAAATCAATTAAAACTGGCAAAGAGTTAAAGGATGGAATTTTGTTTTTAAATGTTACTCATGGTGATCAGCTTTTAGTAGAATACAGTAAAAAAGATATAATAGATAAAATTAATGTTTTCTTTGGATACCAATTTATAAAAGAGATTAGGCTTATACTTGTAAGAGAAAGAGTAGAGATTAAAAAAAAACATGATTTAGACAAAAATCAGATTTTAAAATATCATAAAAAAATAGAAAATATTCAAAACTCTCAATTAAAAAAAAAGCTGGAAGATTTAATTGGGGTTTTTGGTAAAAAAAGAATTTAAAATGTTAAAAAAAATACAAATCTATTATTATACATTTTTTGTTATAGCATTATTCTGCTTTACAACTATTACTCATTCCTCAGAAAATAATACCTTGATTTCTTTGGGTGATAAAAATTCAAAAGTAACGATCAAAGTTTTTTCTTCGCTCACATGTCCTCATTGTGCCCATTTCCATAGCAAAATCTTTAAAAAATTAAAAAAAGATTTTATTGAAACAAATGTTGTAAGGTTTGAACATCACGGTTTTCCTCTGGATTTGGCTGCATTAAATGCTGAAAAGATTCTAGGTTGTTTAAATAACGTCGAAAAAAAGTTGGTGTTTTTAAATGAGCTTTATGAAAAACAGGGTGTTTGGGCAGTAGGCCCGGATATTAACAGCATTAATTTAAAATTAACAAAAATGGCAAAGAATTATGGTTTAAATGATGATAAAGTGAAAAACTGTCTGAACGATGAGGGATTGGAAGAAGAAATTTTGAATAATAGAATAAATGCACACAAGAAATATTCGATTAAATCAACGCCAACGATCTTCATAAATGAAAAAGAGTATAAGGGAGAACATAAGTATCAGGACTTTAAAAAAGCAATTGAAAAGTTTTTATAAACATGAACTTTAAAAAATTAGAACTAACTGGTTTTAAGTCTTTTTTTGATAAAACTACTTTTCTTATTGAACCCGGCTTAACCGGAATAGTTGGTCCAAATGGTTGTGGTAAATCAAATATTGTTGAAGCTTTAAGATGGTGTATGGGTGAAACTTCTGCAAAAAGCATGAGAGGTTCTGGAATGGAAGATGTAATATTCTCCGGTACATCCAACAAAGCTGCCAAAAATATTTCAGAAGTAACTATAACAATCGACAATTCTGAAAAAGAAGGACAAGGTCGGTATATTGAACTAGATGAAATTTTAATCAGAAGAAAAATTGAACGTGAAAAGGGATCGAAGTACCTTATTAATGAAAAAGAAGTCAGGGCAAAAGATGTACAAACTTTTTTTGCAGATCTGTCTACAGGAGCTCACTCCCCGTCAATAATTAGCCAAGGAAGAATAGGCATGATTGTGACTGCTAAACCAGCAGAAAGAAAATCTGTTTTAGAAGAGGCAGCTGGTATTTCGGGTATACATTTAAGAAGGCACGAGGCGGAAACGAGATTAAACGCTGCTGAAAATAATCTCAAAAGAGCGGATGAATTAAAAAAACAACAAGAAAAGCAATTAGAGAATTTAGAGAAACAAGCTGAAGAAGCAACAAAGTATAAGGAGATGTCAGAAAGAATAAAATCTATAGAGGCAGGTCTTTATCATCTTAAACTTCAGGATATAGAAAAAGAAACAAATGAAATTAAGGAAAAATTAGGTGAAGTTGACAAAGAAATGAGCTTAGTAAAAACAGACATGGGACACAATAACGAATTAATAGAAGAAGAAAATAAAAAGCTCCAACCATTAAGAGACAAAAAGATTGAAAATCTTTCCATACTCCAAAAAATAAATCTGGAAATTGCAAATTTAAATGAAGAGGAAAAAAGAGTTAAAGATTTAAATATAAAACTTTTAAATAATATAAAAGTTATTCAATCTGACCTTGAAAGGGAAAAAAGCATATCTCTTGATGCCTCTTTAAATGAAAAAAGAATATTGGAAGAAAAAAATGAATTATTAAAAACAGAAAAACAACTTTTTGATATTGAAAAAAAATCAGAAATAGATCTTGATGTTTCAAAAAGTGAGTTGAAGGATCAGCAAATTAAGCTTGATAGTTTTTTGGGAAAAAAGTTAGATTCAATTGATTTTAAGGGACAACTAAAAATACTTAAAGAGTTTGAAGAGATAAACAGCTCAGCAATACAAAATTTAAAAAATTCTAATGTTGATGAAGCAAAAAAAAATCTAAATAAACTTAATGATTTATTAAAAAATCAAATTCAAAATATTGAATCTGTCGATAGAAATGATTTAACTGTTAATCTAAAAGAATTGATTTCAGACATAACATCTTCTCAAGAAAAATATGCTACCTCATATGGAAAAAACCAAACAATTAGAAGTGACTCTATAAAAAGAAAAGAGAGAATTAAAAATATTGATCAAGAATTAGAAAACTGGAAAGACCTCAAGCTAAACTCTGAAAAAATGATTTTGAAGTTAAGTGAGAGAATAAAAAAAGTAGAGCTGGAGCTAGAAGAAAATCAAAAAAATCCAGAACTAATTGGTATTAGTAAAGGACAAAATATACAAAATCTTGAAAATACAAAAAAACAAAACGAAGATTTAGACAAAGAGATCGAAAAGGTTGAGGCTAAATATGGTTCAATGAATGAAAAGCTAAAAACGGTACAAGAAAAATTTACAGTTTTGCGAGAAAATAAAGCAAGACTTGGGGCAACAATAGAAGGGATAGATCAAAGAAAAATGGATCTTGTTTATTTGGTGAAGAATGAATTAAAAATAGAAAATATTAATAACCTACTATCTCTTTCGGATTTAAGTAATATTGAAAAAATGCCCTCTGTTGAAGAACAGGAAGAAAAATTAACAAACATTAAAAAAGATAGAGAATCTCTAGGTTCAGTAAATTTAAGAGCAGATGTAGAAACAGAAAAGTTTAAAAAAACAATAAAAAAAATGGAAGATGATCGAGCTGATCTTGTATCTGCAATTATAAAATTAAAAGCAAGCATCAATGAATTAAATCAAAAAGGAAGGGAAAGGCTGTTAGAGGCTTTCAATAAAGTTAATAGAAAATTCAATGAAGTTTTTACTAAATTATTTAATGGCGGAACCGCTAAGCTTGAACTGGTAGACTCGGATGACCCTTTAGAAGCTGGTCTGGAAATGTTGGTCTCGCCTCCTGGAAAAAGATTACAATCAATTACCCTTCTGTCCGGTGGTGAACAGGCATTAACTGCCATTTCTTTAGTTTTTGCGATTTTCTTAACAAATCCTTCTCCTATTTGCATTTTGGATGAGGTTGACGCTCCATTAGATGATGCAAATGTTACTAGATTTTGTGCGCTTTTAGATCAACTTATTTCAATAACAAAAACTAAATTTATAATTATCACCCACCATGCTTTAACTATGTCAAAAATGAACAGGCTGTATGGTGTTACAATGCCAGAAAAAGGTATAAGCAAACTCGTAGCTGTAAACTTAGAAAAAGCAGAAGAGCTGGTTGCATAAAAATCAAATGAGTGATTTAGAGGATCTTAAAACTCGCCTTAAAATTGCAAAATCTAAATTGCAAAATAAAAATTTAAAAAAAGCTGACAAAAAAGGTGTTTTTCTAGGAAATGCTTTTAAACTCGGAACAGAGCTTGTTGCAGCAGTTGCGGTTGGGACAATTATTGGGTTTATTTTGGACAACTGGTTTGGTACTAAACCAATATTAATTATTGTTTTTTTTCTTTTTGGGGCTGCAGCTGGAATCGTTAATGTTTTTAAAGCCGCAAAGAAAATGCAAGGAGATGGGAATTAGATTATGGCCGCAAATCCAATGCAACAATTTGAAGTGCACAGAATTGGACCGGAGATAAAGATTTCTGGTATAGATTTATCCTTTACGAATTCAAGCCTTTTTATGACTATCAGTGCCGTATTAATCACAGCACTATTACTATTCGGGACTAGAGAAAAAAAACTAGTACCGAGTAAAATACAGTTGATGTCAGAGATGTTATATAACTTTATAGCAAAAATGATTAGTGACACCGCAGGAAAAAAAGCTAAGCCTTATTTTCCATTTATTTTTAGTCTTTTTATTTTTATATTGTTTTGCAATATGATTGGTATGTTGCCCTATTCTTTCACTGTTACTAGTCACATAATAGTAACATTAACTTTTGCAATATTTATTTTTATTGGAGTAACAATCTTGGGGTTTGTAATTCATGGTTTTAAATATTTAAAAATATTTGTTCCCAGTGGGGTTCCGATAGTTTTGTTGCCAATTATAACCATAATTGAAATTATTTCGTATTTGAGTAGACCTGTTAGTTTATCTGTAAGATTATTCGCCAATATGATGGCTGGTCATACCATGCTAAAAGTGTTTGGTGGTTTTGTCATCAGTTTAGGGTTGATTGGTGGATGGTTGCCATTAAGTTTTTCAGTTGCACTTACTGGATTAGAAATTTTGGTAGCATTTTTACAAGCTTATGTTTTTGCAATTTTGACATGCATCTATTTAAATGATGCATTAAATTTACATCACTAACAAAAAAAAGGAGGAAAAATGGAACTAGAAGCAGCAAAAATGATCGGTGCAGGATTGGCCGCAATTGCTTTGGCTGGAGCTGGTGTTGGTATCGGGTTAATATTCGGAAATTATTTGTCCGGAGCGATGAGAAACCCGTCTGCAGCTCAAAAACAATTCCCTAATCTACTTTTGGGATTTGCTTTGGCTGAAGCTACTGGTCTTTTTGGATTGGTTGTAGCGCTCATAATACTTTTTGCTTTTTAATTTTATTTAAAGTTTATGAAGAAGTTTTTAATTGTTTTAGTTTTCCCTACTCTATTGGGGGAAAGTCTTTTTGCAGCTGAGGCTGGCATGCCTCAGCTTAATCCTAAATATTGGGCATCACAGGCTTTTTGGTTAATTATTATTTTTTTATCAATTTATATATTGATATCCAGAATTTTTATTCCAAAAATCAAAAGTAATATTGATATGAGGGAAAGCAAAATAAGAAAGGACTTGGAGGAAGCAAAGACATTTAGAGAAGAAGCAGAAAAAAAACTTAAAGCTTACAAAGATTTAATGGAGTCTGCAAAAGTAGATGCAAAAAAAATTCTTTCAGAAAGTAGTCAAAAATTAAATGAGGATATGCAGGCAAAAAAAAATAAGATTCAAAAAGAAATTGAACAAGAAACTCGTAATGCTGAAAAAGAAATTCAAAAATTTAAGTCTGAATCTCTAAATAAGGTAAATACAATTTCTGAAGAAATTGTTTCTACTTTGGTTAAAGACATATTTGGAGAAGATTTAAATAGAAGCAGCATAAAAGCTACGGTGTCTCAAGTACTCAAAGAATATAAGGTTAAAAAAATATGAATATTGATGCTACATTTTGGGTTGCTGTTTCGTTTTTAATTTTTGTTGGTTTAATTTTTTATCTTAAAGTTCCTCAAAAAATCGGTCGGTCCCTAGACGAGAGCATAAAAAAAATAAAAGAAGAAATAGATAATGCAGAAAAATTAAAAGATGAAGCTAAAAATATATTGGGTGAATATGAATCTAAAGTTGGTAAATCAAAGGAAGAAATTAAAAATTTAATCCACAAAGCAGAAAAACAAGCGGAAGCTAATATAATTAAAACTAACGAGGAATTTCACAATATTGTTGAAAATAGAAAAAAAGCTGCAGAAGAAAAAATAAAGCAAATGAAAACTCAAGCCATAAAAGACGTAAAAAATTCATCAGTAGATATAGCTATTCGTTCTATCGAAAAAATCATTAAAAACTCAATCGACAAGAAAAAACTAGATAAAATTTATATTTCAAGCATTGACGAGGCAAAAAAAATTTTAAAAAACAAATCTATCTAGAGTAAGATCCAAACATATGACAAAAAAAGTTATTGTTGTCGGATCAGGTTTTGGTGGTTTAGCCTCAGCCCTAAGATTAAAATCAAAAGGTTATGATGTTTCAATTTTTGAAAAACAACCTGATCTTGGTGGTAGAGCAAGAGTTTTTAGAAGAGGAAATTTCATTTTTGACGCTGGACCAACAGTTATAACTGCACCGCATTTGTTGGGTGAACTCTTTGAATTGTTTGGAAAAGATATAAAAAAATACGTTCGTATAACGCCTTTAAAACTTTGGTACAGATTTCTTTTTAGTGATGGTTCTAAATTTGATTACTCAGGTGATGAAAAAGCAATAGAAAAAGAAATTAGAAAACTATCTTCTAAAGACATAGATGGTTACAAAAAATTATTGGCTTTTACTTCAAAAATTTTTGACAAAGGTTTTACGGAACTTGCTTCTGTGCCTTTTAACAATTTTGTCTTCATGTCAAAACAAATCCCTTCTTTGTTAAAGCTGAAAAGTTATCAATCAGTATATTCCTTAGTTAGTAATTTTGTTGAAAATGATAAACTTAGAAGAGTGTTTAGCATGCACCCTTTGCTTGTGGGTGGTAACCCTTTTACTACCACGTCAATTTACACATTAATTTTGTTTTTAGAAAAAAAATGGGGAATTCATTATGCTCTTGGTGGAACAGGGAAAGTTATAGAGGCACTGGAGACTTTAATGAAAGAAGAAGGTATTAAAATACACAAAAATTCTGAGATTGAAGAAATCTTAATACAAGAAAAAAAAGTTACGGGCATTAAAAGCAAAGGTCAGATACACAATTGTAATTACTTAATATGTAATTCAGATCCTCCATATGTTTATAATAATCTAATCAAAAATAAAAAAGAATACAATTTTTTGTTTAATTTAAAATTAAAAAGAATGAACTACTCAATGGGACTATTTGTATATTACTTTGGGACTAAAAAAAAATATGAAAATGTAGCTCACCATACAATATGTTTTGGAAAAAGTTATAAAGAGCATTTACATAAAATTTTTAGTAAAAAAACACTGTCTGAAGATATAAGTTTTTACTTACACAGACCTTCAGCTACAGACCCTGATATGGCACCTCAAAATCATGATGCTTTTTACGTTTTAGTTCCTGTGCCAAATAATCTTTCTAAAATAGATTGGAAGACTGAAGGAAAAAAATTTAAAAACCTTGTCGTTAAGAAAATGAGTGAAACAGTTTTGCCTAACTTAAAAGATAATATTGTTGAAGATTTCTATTTAACTCCAGACTATTTCGAAAATGAACTTTCAACACATCATGGCTCAGGATTTTCCATACAGCCTCGACTTACACAATCTGCTTATTTCAGATTTCATAACCAATCAGAAATATTTAAAAATCTTTATTTTGTAGGAGCCGGAACTCATCCGGGCGCTGGTGTTCCAGGAGTTCTATCGTCTGCAAAGGTTTTGGACAAAATTTTATAATGACAACAAAAAATTATTTATCTATTTATGCAAAATCTTTTAATTGGTCTGGATTCTTTTTGCCAAAAAAAATTTATTCTAGATGCTCTAAACTATACGATTTTTGTAGAACAATAGATAATATTGCGGATCAAAATGCTGATTTAGAAATCAAAAAAAAAGAGCTTGAAAAATTTAAAATGAAATTTGAGCAAAAAAATCAGCAAGATTCTGTGATAAAAAATATGTGTGATTTAATGAGTGAGTCTAATATTTCAAAAAAAATAGTGAACGATTTATTTGATGGAGTAAAGTCTGATCTTAAAAAAGAGGTTAGGATAAAAACAGAAAAAGAATTATTGGTTTATTCTTACAGAGTTGCTGGAACTGTAGGTTTGATGATGGCAAAAATACTTGGTGTTAAAAAAAAAGAATCCCTACAAAGAGCCATTGATTTAGGAATTGCAATGCAGCTAACAAACATCGCAAGAGATGTTGTGGAAGATGAAAATAAAAATAGAATTTACCTAATAAAAAATTCTGAAGATGCATTTTTGGACATAAAAAAAATTATCTATAAAGCCGATTCTTTCTACGATAGCTCTTTTGTTGGTATAAAGGACATTCCTCTTAATTGTCGTTTTTCAATAATTGTTGCTAGAAGAGTTTACAGACAAATAGGAAAAAAAATCTTACAAAAAAAAGACATTGGCAGTTACAGAAAGGCTGGAAAAATTTATGTATCAAATTTTGGTAAAATAATTCAAACCATTTTTTCTTTGTCAGATTTAATAATGCTTTTTTTTATAAAACCAAGAAAGCATGAAAAAGAAAATGAATATAACTTAATTAGTGAGGATATAGTTTTAAATGAAAGAATTTGATTATGTAATTATTGGTGGTGGATGTGCAGGGTTATCACTTGCCTATGAATTAGATATCCATCAAAAACTAAATAAAAAAACACTAGCAATTGTTGAACCAAGAACAGAATACAAGAGAGATAAAACTTGGTCTTTTTGGAATGTTAGTTCTCATAACTTTGATGACTGTGTTAAGAAAAGTTGGAAAAAATTTTCTATAAAAACATCTTCTGATTCTAAAGTTATTAAATGCGATAGTTTTCCTTATGAAAGTATTGATAGTGGGCTTTTTTACAATAAAATTAATGAAAGATTAGGAAAAAATAAAAATATTAAATTTTTTAAAAATATTAAAGATTTGAATACAAACAATGCTTTTATCTTTAACAGCGTGCCTTCATTAGAAAATGCTGAATCAAATCTTTGGCAACATTTTCACGGAATTGAAATTGAAACTAGTGAAGAATTTTTTAATGATAGTACCGTAGATTTGATGGATTTTGATTGTGATCAAAGAAATAATGTTCATTTCTTTTACGTTTTGCCTTTTAATAAAAACAAAGCAATGATTGAAACCACGTGGTTGTCCAAAAAAGATGGGGTTCTAAAAGATTACGAATCTCAAATAAAAAACCATATTAATCGTCTAGGTTTAAAAGATTACAAAGTAAATTTTAAAGAAGAAGGGTCTATTCCCCTTTTTCATCCTATTAATGAAAAAGAAAAGAATAGGATAAATATTGGAACAGCTGGTGGCATGACAAGATTAAGTACCGGTTATACGTTTCTTAACATCCAGGAACATAGTAAATTCATAAGAATGAATATTGAAAATATTAAAAATACAAAAAAATATGAAATAGGAAAAAAATATCAATTTTTGGATAAAATATTTTTGAGAGTTTTGGAAAAACATCCGGAAAAAATGCCCCATATATTTTTCAATATGTTTGGAACTTCTTCTGTTGCTGCTATTAAATTTTTATCAAATAAAAGTAATGTTTTAGAAGATTTATCGATAATTTCAAAAATGCCCAAATGGATATTTATTAGATCTATTTTCAATTAAAAATGATTAAAAAAATTTACGGCAAACATACGTTTTATTTCTCTGTTTTGACAATTGCATTGTCAGCAATTGCATTAATAATTGGAGGTAATGTAGAATTTTCAAATGAATTAATAATTCCATTCGTTTGTTTATTTTTGATTTTATCAGTAGGAATATCCCATGGGGCAATGGATAACTATAAGGCAAATAAAATTTTGAAAATTTACAAAACAAATAATAAAATAATATTTTATTTAATTTATGTACTAATCTCACTTGCGGTAATCATATTTTGGTTTTTCTTTGCATCGCTAACTTTATTAGTTTTTTTACTTATTGCTTCTTATCATTTTGGCAGGGAGGACACTTCTTTCTTGAATATAGGAAATTCTAATTTTGATCAGTTTTTTTATTTAATAAAAGGCTCTTTGATAATATTTGCACCACTATTTTTTTATATTGATGAAACTTTAAAAATTTTTGAAGTTTTGTTAATAAACGATGAAGTTTTATTTTTTATTAAAGATCAACATTGGATAATTAATATTTGTCTAGGCTTGGGCACTTTCGGATATTTGTATTTTATTTTTAAAAACAGATTTAAAGATTTTGAAATTTTACTTCTAGATATACTTTCTATTCTTATTTTAAATTTTGTTTTTTCTCCTTTAATTGCTTTTACAATTTATTTTTGTTTCCTACATTCTATCAGACACATAATATCAATATCCTATGAATTGGATGAAAACAGTTTTTTAAATGGAGTTAAAATGTTTATTAAGAAAGCATTACCGTTAACAATTTTGACAGCTTTGCTATATTTGTTGTCGGTGATTTATCTTTCAAATTTGTATGGTTTAAATGATGTAATTATCCAAGTAATATTTATTGGTTTGGCGTCATTAACATTTCCGCATATATTGCTTGAATACCTAATAGAAAAAAATGAAAAATAAACTTAAAATTTTTTTAGCATCACCAAGAGGATTTTGTGCTGGAGTTGATAGGGCTATAGAAATAGTTAAAAAAACTTTAGATAAATATGGTTCGCCGGTGTATGTAAGGCATGAAATAGTTCACAATAAAAATGTTGTTGAATCGTTAAAAAAATTAGGAGCTATTTTTGTAGAAGAAATTTCAGAAATTTCAGACTCGTCAAGACCTGTTATATTTTCAGCCCATGGTGTTCCTAAAAAGGTTCCCGAAGAAGCAAAGCTTAAGAAAATTTTTTATGTTGACGCTACTTGTCCTTTAGTTTCCAAAGTACATCGTGAAACTGAACAATTATATAAAAAAGGTTTTGATATTGTTTTAATAGGACACAGAAATCATCCTGAAGTTGTTGGTACTATGGGGCAACTGCCTAATGGATCCATCAAACTTATAGAAACTGTCGACGAGATTAAAAATTTAAATTTTACAAAACCATTGGCTTATGTAACTCAAACAACCTTGTCGGTTGACGACACAAAGGAAATTATTGATGCTTTAAAACTAAAATTTCCAGATATAAAAGGTCCAATTAAAGAAGATATTTGTTACGCAACAACAAATAGGCAGGCTGCAGTAAAAAAAATTGCAGCTAACTGTGAAATGTTTTTTATAATAGGAAGCAAAAATTCCTCGAATTCCGCAAGGTTGGTGGAGGTTGCGAAGAAATCAGGGTGTAAAAATTCTGAACTAATTTTTGATGGAAAAAAAACTCCTATGGAAAAAATAAAAAACTGCAAAACTATTGGCTTATCTTCTGGCGCTTCTGCTCCGGAAGAGTTGGTTAAAAATTTTATTTCAGAAATAAAAAAAGATATGCAAGTTTCTATTGAGGAAGTTATAACAGCAAATGAAAAAGTAGTTTTTAAATTACCAAAAGAATTAAACTAAATGGCCATCTATACAAAATTAGATAAAGAAAAAATTAACTCTATTCTCTCAAATTACAGTCTGGGTAATTTAAAAAAATTTGAAGGTATTAAAGAGGGAATTGAAAACACAAACTATTCAATAGAAACTGATAAGGGAAAGTATATTTTAACAATTTATGAAAAAAGAGTTAACAAACATGATCTTCCTTTTTTTTCTGAATTGATGTTGGGATTGAACAACAAGAGTTTTGTTTGCCCAAAACCGATATCAAACAAAAATAACTTATATATATCTGATTTGCAGAATAAAAAATTTATGATTGCAAGCTTTTTAGAAGGTAAAGCAAAAAAAAATCTGTCTCCGTCAGATTGTAAAATAGTGGGCAGAGAATCTGCAAGACTGCATGAGATTACAAAAAATTTTCATTTTAAAAGACAAAATGATTTGTCCGTAAAATCATGGAGAAAAATTTTTGATCAGGTGAAAAATGAGTGCAACAAAGTTCATCCCGATCTTCCTAGGTTAATAGAAGCAAATTTGACTGATGTAGAAAAAAATTGGCCAAATAATCTTCCTGCTGGAATTATTCATGCAGACCTTTTTAACGATAATATTTTTTTTAAAAATAATAAATTTTCTGGTTTTATTGACTTCTATTTTTCGTGCAATGATTTTTATGCTTTTGAAATCGCGATATGTTTTAATGCTTTATGTTTTGATGGAGTCAAACAAAACTTAAGTTTTAACGTAACTAAAGCCAAAAAATTTATAGAAGGCTACAATGAATTTAGAAAAATCTCTGATGAAGAGAGAAAATCTATCAAAGTTCTTTCTCAAGGTGCTGCTTTAAGATTCCTTTTAACTAGAGTGTTTGACTATATCAATATTGTAGATGGTGCAGTCGTAAAAATTAAGGATCCCATTGAATATTTAAAACGACTTGAGTTTCACAAGAACGCAAAAGGTTTTGAGGATTATCTTATTTAAAATGAAATACAAAATATATACGGATGGCGCATGTTCGGGTAATCCTGGTCCTGGTGGTTGGGCGGCTATAATTCTGGTAAATAATGAAATAAAAGAAATGTTTTTTGGAAGTGAAAAAAATACAACCAATAACCAAATGGAACTTTTAGCTCCCATTAAAGCAATTCAAAAATTTAAAAAAAAATCAGAAATTTCAATTTTTACCGACTCTACTTATGTAAGAGATGGGATCACAATTTGGATTAAGCGGTGGGAAAAAAATGGATGGAAAACTGCGTCAAAAAAATCTGTAAAAAATAAAGAGTTGTGGAAAAAATTAAAAAACTTATCTTCTAAGCATTCTATAAAGTGGATTTGGGTAAAAAGCCATGCCCAGGACAAATATAATAATCTTGTTGACGAACTTGCCCAAGGAGCTATAAAAAATAAATGATTAAACAAATACCGACCAAAGAAATAAAAGATTATATAAAAAATAATCCAAAAAGTGTTTTGCTTGATGTAAGAACGAAAGAAGAGTGGGATGAAATTGGCAAACCTGATGGTGATAAAATTGGGTTAAAAACTTATTTTTTATCTTCCCAGTTTCAGGGAAGAGTTATCAATGAAAATTTTGTAAAAGAATTTAAAAATTTAAATATAGGAAAAGATTGTCAGATCTTAATCTTATGTGGATCAGGTAATAGATCTCAAAGAGCAGCTGAGTTATTAACTAAAGAGGGTTATAATTGTGCAAATGTTTCAGACGGCTTTAGAGGAAACGAAGCAGAAAAGATTGGCTGGAAAAACAATAAACTGCCAATCAAATAGTTAGATTTCTTTTAAAAAATTTTCTGCAGCTGAGATTTCGCAATGACCAGTATCTTTTTCCACACTTATTTTTTTAATTTTTCCTTCATCCACAAGCATGGTGTATCGAGACGATCTAATTCCTAAACCTTTTTCTGATTTGTCAGTTTCCAGACCCATAAGCTTTGTAAATTCACAAAAAGGATCCCCTAACATTTTTATTTTAGTGCCTACATTATTTTGATCTCCCCACGCTTTCATAACGAATGGATCATTTACAGATAGACAAAAAATGTTTTGTACGCCTTTCTTGAGAGCATCCTCGTATGATTTTATAAATCCTGGCAAATGCTTTACCGAACAAACAGAAGTGAAAGCTCCTGGTAATCCAAAAATAATTATTTTTCCACCAACAGTAAAATCTCTTATGTCTTTTTTTTGAACTAAATTACTGTTGTCCAGAAAAAAAACTTGAGCGGAAGGAAGATCGTCGCCAATTTTAACTTTCATTTATTCTTTCCAAAATATGATTTTTAACAACATCTATATTGTTATCAAGCGTAGCATAGCTTTCTTTCTTGTTTAAAATATTTTTTATGCTTTCTGGAATTTTTGGTTCGACTCCAGTTGCCTCTTTGACTGACTCAGGAAATTTACAAGGATGTGCTGTGCCCAAAACCAACATTTCCTCACCCGTTGAGTGAATTTCTGCTGATTTAAATGCTGTTGCTGTATGTGGATCAATTAACACCTGGTTTTCTTTATAAACTCTCTTCAAAGTTTCCTTGGTCGATCTATCTGAAATAGTTGATGCTGAAAAATCACTTTTTATATGGCTTATTTCTTTCTCGCTCAAAGAATAGCCTCCTTCATTTTTTAGTTTTTCCATTAATGATTTTACCTTCAGATCATCTTTGCCAACGACATCATATAGAAGTCTTTCAAAATTACTCGCTACCTGTATATCCATACTTGGAGATATAGATGGTTTTGTTGTTGAAGGTTTGTATTTTCCTGAGTTTATAACCCTGCTTAAGATATCGTTTTCATTGGTTGCAACTATAAGTTTTTTAATTGGTAAGCCCATTTTTTTCGCAATATATCCAGCATAGACATCACCAAAATTACCTGTGGGAACAGAAAAACTTATAGGTTTGTTTAAAAATTTCAAACCAACAAAAAAATAATAAACAATCTGAAAAGCTATCCTTGCCCAGTTAATAGAGTTAACACCAGACATATTTATTTTTTCTTTAAAATTTTTATCTGCAAACATATCTTTGACCAACCTTTGACAATCGTCAAAATTTCCTTTCACAGCAATGTTAAAAATGTTTTTAGAATCAACTGTAGTCATCAATCTTCTCTGAACGTTTGAAATTTTGTTTTCCGGATGTAATACAAAGACGTTAATATTGGATTTTCCATTCAAACCTGCAATTGCAGCCGATCCTGTATCGCCGGATGTAGCAACAATAATATTAATTTTTTTATTATCTACCTTGATAAATTTTTCATAAATGTTGCCAATTGGTTGCATGGCAATATCCTTAAAGGCCAAAGTTGGGCCATGAAAAAGTTCTACGAGAGAAATTTTTCCTATCTTTTTTAAATTAACAACATCTTTTGTTGAAAAATTTGAATAGGACCTTTTAATTATATTTTCTAATTCTTTCTCTTCTAAATCTTTTCCACAAAACTTGCATAAAATCTCTTTGGTTAAATCTATATAATTTAATTTTGCTATATTTTTAAGTTCATTCTCAGAATATTGTTTAATTTTCTTTGGAATAAATAGTCCTCCGTCTGGAGCCAATCCATGTAAAAAAACATCTTTAAAACTAAAATTTAAATTTTTATTTCTGGTGCTTATGTATTCCACTAGCTAGACGACTTTTGACCTTTTTTGAAATATTTTTTCCAAGTTAAATTTAATAAACCTAGTAGTACAAATGAAAGCAGAATAACAAATAAAGCAATCTGCCCTCCCGATGTATCTGAGATACAGACTGAGCATAAATTAATTGTTTCAGAATTTAATGTATCTATGGTCATTTCTTAAAAAAAACAAATTGGATTATAGCCTCTTTTATATTCTTTGTCACTTTAGGGTCAACTAACAAAACCAGAGAATATCTTTCTTCTTCTCCTCCCTTCAAAGTCTGTTCTTCGTAGCAAAAGCAGTTCATTTTAGTAATAAAATCTTTTAGTTCGCTTGGATAAACTTGAAAAGTAGCAAGTCCATTCATGTTTTTATCGCTCAAATTTTTTACTGTGTAATTTATTGTTTTTACCTCACCTGGTATTATAGATATGTTTTCTTCTTCTGTTTCAAACTCAAATGGAAGATCTTTGTGAACACTTGTAATCAATTTTGCTTTGATAGGCTGAACACTCCCGTCGTTTTCTTTGTAAAGAAAAATTGAAACAAAAAAAGTTATAATTAAAAAAAGTGAAAGAACTAAAATTAGTTTATTTGGATATTTTTTTTTAAGCAAATTTATCCACTAAAATCGATATAAAAATTGCAAACAGATAAAGAATTGAAAAAGCAAATATTTGTTTAGCAATAATTTTTTCTGATTTTGTATCCTTTGCTTTGAAAAGTTTGAAACAAATAAAAATATAATATGCGCTCAATGGAAGAGAGAGTGATAAGTAAATCAAACCTAAAAATTTTAAATAAAATGGAGCTAAAGCTACGGGAAACAAAAGTATAGAATAGATTAGTATGTTTTTTTTTGTGGTTTCAATTCCGGATGTCACTGGCAACATAGGAATATTAGCTTTTTTGTAATCGTCAGATTTGAATAAACTTAGAGCCCAGAAGTGAGATGGTGTCCAAACAAAAATAAGAAGAAATAAAACAATTGGTTCTATAGAGACTCCTCCTGTTGCTATTGACCATCCAATCACTGGAGGTAGTGCTCCTGCTGCACCACCAATTACAATATTTTGGGGAGTTTTTCTCTTAAGCCATATCGTGTAAACAAAAACATAAAATAGAATGGTTAGCGCTAATAAAGAAGCCGCCATAAGATTTGAAAATAAATATAAAGCTCCTACTGAAACAAAAGATGATATCGTTCCAAAAATAAGTGCTTGTTTTCTGGTTAACTTGCCTGTTGGAATTGGTCTTAAACAGGTTCTTGACATTACAGAGTCCACATCTGCCTCGTACCAGCAGTTCAAAGCCCCTGCGGCTCCAGAACCAAGGGCAACTGCCATGATAGAAAAAATTGCATTCAAATAATCTACATTTTTAAAAGGAGCAATCAGGAAGCCTACTACACATGTAAAAATAGCTAACGACATCACTCTCGGCTTCATTAAATCGTATAAAGCTTTTAGATATTCAATATTGTCTAATTTTAATGATGGATGATTTTTCTTTAAACGGTCGTGTCTAAAATTAACATCCATTGTCCATTTGTTCATTATTCTCCTAGAACAAAATAAATAAATCTTGTAAAAACGGTATACTTTCCTTCAGCAACCATTAGCCCTACGAAACATGCTATTGCTGTCATAGGCCATAGTAAAACGTTTACGAGAGTATAACGTTCCCAAAAAAGATGCATAAAGAAAGCCATGATAAGTCCTGCTTTTAAAAACATAAAAAATAAAATTAAAGTCCATCTTAATAGACCTTGAAATTGATACCAGTCAACCATGTAAGAAAAAAAACTTAAAACAAATAACAATCCCCAAATCCAAAGATAAATTCCAATTTTATGTGTTGTTGTTTTTTTTTCTTTATTTATTTCTGTATTGTCAGTCATAGTTTACCTTACCAAAGATAGAAGAAAGCAAAAATAAAAACCCAAACTAAATCCACAAAGTGCCAGTAAAGGCCTAATATTTCTATAGCAACATAGTCTGATTTCATTGTAGTAAAATAACCACGTTTGCCAGTATCAAAATCTCCTCTGAAGACTTTTCTTGCAAAGATAAATAGAAAAATTACACCTATAGAGACGTGAGTTCCGTGAAAACCGGTTATCATAAAGAAGTAAGAACCGAACTGTCCAGCTCCGAAAGGATTTTCCCAAGGTCTGACACCTTCGTGAATAAGTTTAGACCATTCAAAAGCTTGCATTCCAACAAATGTAAGGCCTCCCAGTGCAGTGAACAAAATAAACCATCCGCACATTTTCCTATTTTTTTCATACCCATACTTAACTGCTAGCGCCATGGTTCCGCTACTAGTAATTAAAACAAAGGTCATAATAGCTATTAGCAATAGGGGTACGGGAACACCCATAAAATCCAGTGCAAATACTTCGCTTGGATTTGGCCATTCCACAACTGTAGATGCTCTGCCCTTCATGTAAGAAATTAAAAAGCAACTAAAAATAAACGTGTCACTTAATAGAAAAATCCACATCATGGCTTTTCCCCATTGAACGCCTTTAAAAGCGGTTTGATCCGAACCAAGATCGCTAGGTACACTTTTCCAACCCTTTGGAAGTTTGCTTATAGATGATTGATCCATTTTATCCTCTTTATGTAAATAACATTAAGCCGAACAGCACCAACCAAACGGCTAGTAAAAAATGCCAGTAAATTGCACAAAGTTCTATGCTGTGTTTTACATCTTCTGCTTTAGAATTTTTTCTTAAAAATTTTGATGTTGTTCTTCCCCAAAAATATAAACCACCAATCAAGTGTAAACCGTGCAACGTAGTAAAAAGATAGAAAAATGCATTTGCTACATTAGTTGTTGCATAATAACCAGAGTTCATAAGTTGGTACCACGCTAACAACTGACCAATTAAAAAAGAATAAGCCAAAATACCAACAAGAAACAATCCATTTTTTGTTTTATCATTCTGATTTTTATCTGATGCTAATTTGGTAAAGTGGAATACCAAACTACCTAAAATAATAATTCCTGTATTTAACCAAAGAAGCCATGGTTCTGGCATACTTCTCCAGTCATGAACCAACATTCTGTCGGAATAAGCAACAATAAATAAAGAAAATATAACTGTGCTAACAACCATGATAGTTCTTAGTCCTACTTTATATTTGCTTAAACTTAATGTTTGCCCCTGGTGTTCGTTATCAATTACAATTTGATCCTTCTCCCAAGGTTTTTCAAATAATGATTTTATAATTCCTTTTGATTTGCTCACGTTTTTTCAACTTTCGCTCCCATTACCTCGCTTGGTGGAACATTTTGGGGAATGTAATCCTCTTTTGCTCCAGGAACACTAAAATCATATGCCCATCTATAAACCTTTGGAGTCTCTTTGCCCCAGTTTCCATGCTCAGGTGGCATTTGAGGAGTTTGCCATTCTAGTGAGCAGGCTTTCCAAGGATTTTTTTCCGCTTTTTTTCCTAAACGCGCACTTGTAATTAGATTGTATAAAAATACAAGTTGAGCCGCTCCTACAATTAAAGCAGCAATAGTTATAAACTGGTTTAATAGTAAAGTAGATGTTTCAATATAAGGACTTTCGTAAATTTCAAAATAACGTCTCGGAACACCAACAAAACCTTGATAATGCATTGGAAAGTAAATTGCGTATGATCCTACAAAGGTTATCCAAAAGTGGATTTTTCCGAGTGTCTCATTTAGCAATCTGCCTGTAATTAATGGATACCAGTGATATATAGCTCCAAAAACTACTAATATCGGAGCAATACCCATTACCATATGGAAGTGTGCTACAACGAAATAAGTGTCAGACAAAGGAACATCCACAGTTACATTCCCTAAAAATAATCCGGTTAAACCACCGTTTAAGAACGTTACTATAAACGCAAGAGAAAATAACATGGGTAACGATAATTGAATATTTCCATTCCAAAGAGTTAAAATCCAATTGTAAACTTTAAGTGCTGTGGGAACGGCAATAATCAAAGTTGTGGTTGCAAAAAAGAAACCAAACCAAGGATTCATTCCGCTAACATACATGTGGTGAGCCCATACAAAGAAACTTAAAGCTCCAATTCCTACTATGGCCCAAACCATCATTCTATAACCAAAAATATTTTTTCTAGCATGGACAGAAAGTAAATCGGATACAATTCCAAACGCAGGAAGAGCAACTATATAAACTTCTGGGTGTCCAAAAAACCAGAAGAGGTGTTGAAATAATATAGGACTTCCACCATCATAAGATAATTTTTCTCCTAGAGAAACCATCGCTGGCATGAAGAAACTTGTTCCTAACATACTATCAAGTGTCATCATCAAACAACCAACTAAAAGTGCAGGAAAAGCTAACAGTGCAAGAACTGTAGCTGTAAATATTCCCCAAATAGTAAGAGGCATTCTCATTAGAGTCATTCCTCTTGCCCTAAGTTGTAAAACAGTAATTATGTAGTTGAGGCCGCCCATAGTAAAACCAGCGACAAATAAAATAAGGGATACTAACATTAGTATAATTCCCATGTTGCTCCCTGGTGTACCAGAGGTTATGGCTTGTGGTGGATATAAAGTCCAACCAGCTCCCGTGGGACCGCCTGGAACAAAAAAACTAGCAAGTAAAACTATAACAGCAACAACAAAAGCCCAGTAACTGAGCATATTAACATATGGAAATGCCATATCCCTAGATCCACACATTAAAGGTATTAAAAGATTTCCAAATCCTCCTAGAAATAAAGCTGTAAGAAGATAAATTACCATTATCATTCCGTGCATAGTAACAAATTGATAATAAGCTGCCGGTTCAAGCCAACCCAATCCAGGCCAAGCAAGTTGAATTCGCATTAACCAGGACAGAACTAAACCTAGAAGTCCAGTTCCCACCGCCGTTAAAGCATATTGTACTCCAATGTATTTCGCATCTTGAGAAAAAACATAAGTGGTCCACCAGCTATGTGAATGGTATAATTCTTGATCTGGTATTTCTGCCTCAGGAACTGAATCAATACCGGGTGTTCCAACTGAAGATGCATCAGAAACAATATCTGATTTGGCTTCTAATTTATGTTCGTATTCATCTGACATTTTTTTTATCCTTTATATAATTCATTTAGTGCTTTTTGCTAGTTGTAAATTCTTAATATTTTTATTTTTTGCCAACATTTTTTCAAAAGTTATTTGTTTTGCTTCCCATTTTTTATAGTCTTGTTCTTTATCCACTATTACTCGTCCACGCATAGCGTAATGTCCTGAGCCGCAATATTCAGCACAAAGAACCTCGAAGTCCCCTGTCTTGGTTGGGGTTATCCAATAATAAGTGATTATTCCAGGAACCATATCCATCTTTCCTCTAAATTGTGGAACATAAAAGTTGTGTAAAACATCAATCGTTCTTAATTCAAACTTAACTGGCCGATCTATTAAAAGATGAAGCTCGTCTCCATCAACTAAACGGTCATCTTTTCCCTTGGGATCTTCTAAAATTAAACCAAAAGGATTTTCGTCACTGATATATTTGATATCTGTTTTACCTAAAACTCCATCATTACCGGGTAATCTATATTTCCATCCCCACTGATAGGCAAAAACTTCTATCTTGTAAGCGTTTTCTGGCACGGTAACGTAGTTATTCCAAACTACTAAGCCTGGTGCTAACAACGCGGCTACACCTAAAGTAGTTATCCATGTTAATCTCTTCTCTAGTTTGTTGTCCTCTGGTTTGTATTCTGCTCTTCTATCTTTTCTATAGGCAAATTTCCAAACGCAATATGAAACAAACAAACATATAACAACAAAAACAAAACCTGTTATCCAAAAAGTTAAGATTATAGTATCGTCCATCCCACCCCAATTAGACGCAACTTCAGTCCACCACCAAGGCGACCAAAAGTGAAATACTACTGATCCAACTGTTATTAATAAAAAAACTATTGCTACCGTTACTGGCATATAATCCTAAGCATTCGTAATAATAAAAATTGCAAATAAAATAATTCCAACAACTAAAATATGATTTCCTAAATCAATCCAGCCTAGCTTCTTATTTTTTGCATCCACCAAATCCTTCCATCTAAATGGAACCGCTTTTCTTTTAACGGCAATTTCAGCTTCATTTTCATTTTTTTCCAGTCTTAAAGAAACTGAAAAGAAAACAAAATAAATGAATAGGATCAAAAAAATGACCAATCCAAGAAGTAATGCATAAGAGCTACTCATATTTTGAATTTACTATATTAAAGAGTTTAATGCATGTTTAATAGGTTTTTGCGACACTTTTGCATGGGCAAATTATGCCCAGATTTAAAGGGTAAATTACTTAAAATTTAAATTGTAACTTAAAATTGTAGTTGCAGCGATAGCTGCTGTCTCGGCGCGTAAAATATTCTTTGCAAGTGAGATGGAAATGGATTTTTTATGATTGGATATTAATTGTCTTTCTTTTTCTGAAAAATCCCCTTCTGGCCCAATTAAAATACAAATGGGATTTTTGCGTGATAAAATATTCTTCAGATTACTAGACTTAGAATTAATATCACAAAAAACGAGATGTCCATTTTCTGGAAAGTTTTTTAGAAAATTTTCTAAATTTTCAATTTTTAAGATTGTAGGAACTGAAATTCTATTAGATTGTTCGGACGCTTCGGTAACAATTTTTTCTGCTCTTTCAATATTAATTTCCCTAACAACGCTTCTTTCGCATAAAAGTGGAACAAATTTTTGAACTCCAAGTTCTGTTGTTTTTTGTAGCATTACATCTTGTGGATTTTTCTTTATAGGTGAAAAAGCTAGCCATAAATTATTTGCTTCTTCTTGAGGTCTAGATAGTTTTTCTACTTTAAACTCTGTTAAATCCTTGCCATGAACAAGGATACTGACATCCCATTCACCGTTAGAAGAATTAAAAAGAGAGATTTTATCACCTGGCTTTAATCTCATAACATTTTTAATATAATGAGATTGGCTTTCTGAAAGTTTAGAGATAAGACCGCTTTTTAATTCTTTATGATAAAAAAGTCTTGCTTTTGAAGTCATGAAGAATTTATATAAGCTAGAATGGCAAAATCAATTATTATTAATAAGCATGGTGGTCCAGAAGTTTTGGAATTGGTAGATACTAAAGTTAGATCTCCTGGTCCAAAACATATTAGAATTAAAAATTTAGCTATTGGTTTAAATTTTATTGATACTTATCATAGAACCGGTCTTTACCCAATCAAATTACCTTGTGGCTTAGGAATGGAAGGCGCTGGAGTTATTGAAGAGGTTGGTTCTGAAGTAAAAATTTTTAGCAAAGGTGATAATGTGGCTTATGCGTCTCCGCCTTTAGGTTCGTATTCTGACGAAAGAGTTATACCAGAAAAAATTGCTGTTAAAATACCAGAGGGAATAACTCATAAAATTGCTGCCAGCATTATGACAAAGGGTTTAACGGTACACTATCTTTTATTTAAAACTTACAAGGTTAGCGGTGGTGAAACGATTCTTTTTCACGCGGCCGCGGGTGGTGTTGGTCAAATTTTTTGCCAATGGGCAAAAAGTATTGGATGCAAATTAATTGGTACTGTCGGGTCAGATAGTAAAATTGATATTGCAAAAAAAAATGGATGTGATTTTGTTATTAACTACAATAAGGAAAGCTTTGATAAAAAAGTTCTTGAAATAACTAATAACAAAGGAATTGGTGTTGTTTACGATGGCGTGGGTAAAGACACTTTTGAAAAATCCATTAACTGCCTGAGGCCAAGAGGAATGATGGTATCTTTTGGAAATTCATCTGGTCCTTTAAATCCAATAGATGTTAAAAAACACATAGCTGCAAAAAGTCTTTTTTTTACAAGACCAGGGCTAACAAATTACGTATCGGAAAGAAGTGAGCTTGAAGAATCAGCTGCCTCACTATTTGAAGCAATAAAATTTGGTAAAATAAAAATAAAAATTTTTAAGGAATATGCGTTATCAGATGTTAGAAAAGCCCACGAAGACCTGGAGGCAAGAAAAATTATAGGCCCAGCTTTGTTAATTCCTAATGAATAATACAAAAATAATAAGCCCTTGCATTAGTATTTGTAAAAGTGATCCTGCTACAAATTTTTGCTATGGTTGTGCTAGAACAGACGAAGAAAAAAAAATCTGGAAAAATCCAGATACAACAAATCAGTGGAAAAAAGAAAATTTAGATATTCTAATGAGCAGAATGAATAAACCTCAGCTTAAAACTTTTGAACAGTCGTATAAAGATAAGCTTGAGTTTGGAAAGTTGGTTTATTCTAACAACCTAAAGAAAAAACCATAAGACTAAAGCTACGATCGCCAATATAACTATTAATATTCTTACACCGAAAAGATAATTTGTGAGACTTTTTGAATCTTCTATATCTTTTTTCTTGCCTGCGCCCAATCTAATGACAAGATAAAATGCAAGTAATAAAATTAATATGATTATAAGTATAATTGGTTTGCTAAACATGATTAATAAAGATCTTGTATAGCTGTTGTATTTTCTTGTACTTTTCCTGGATCCGCTTTTGAGGTCATAATAATAGGCAAAAATAAACCTAAAGCATATAAAAGAATTATAACGATTGATGCAATTATAAAAGCTCTAATAGCATTAATTTTCATAAAGATTATTCTTCGTCTATCTTCATGTCAGACAAGTGAAGAGATAGTGCTTTGGTTGAAACGATTATCTCCCACAGAAAAAATAATATGGAAAAAATCATAAGAAGACAGCACATTCCAAAAAGCAATCTTGCTGCAAAGATTTGTCCTAGATAAAGTGCAAATATTGTGGTCATGTTGAACAGAAAACCAGTGCCGGCCAATCCAATAGCATATTTTAAATTCACACTTCTCCTGCTCAAATTTTTAAGCTGTTTTTTCCACTCAGGTGGTATGTGTTTTTCAAAAACATATTCGTCGTGCAACTTTCTCACCAATGAGCTGAGGGTATGAAACCTATTGCTATAAACACCCATTATAAGAGCTATGGCTGGAAACATTAGTGCTGCTACCGTGTAATCTATGTTCATATCGAATCAAATTGATTATGTATTCGCTGTTTGATATTTACAAGAACTAATAATGTCCACACATCTAAAAAATTTCATTAGCGTAACAAGATTGGACAAACCAATAGGTTTTCTATTGCTTTTTTGGCCATGTTCTTGGGGGCTATCTCTTGGAAATTATTTTCATAAAGACATGGATACTTTTTTTTATTATCTGTTTCTTTTCTTTTGTGGATCGGTTTTAATGAGAAGCGCAGGATGTATCGTTAATGATATTGTAGATGAGAAAATAGACAAAAAAGTTTCCAGAACAAGAACTAGACCAATTGCATCTGGGTCACTGGGTAAAAAATTAGCTTGGGCTTATGTATTAATTTTATGTTCACTGGCTTTTATTATTTTGATTCAATTTAATTTATTAACTATATATCTTGGAATTTTTTCAATGATTTTTGCATTTAGCTATCCATTCATGAAAAGGCTTACATATTGGCCTCAGCTATTCTTGGGTTTTACATTCAATTGGGGAATAATAATGGCCTGGACAGCCATAACAAATGAAATTTCCTTGCTGCCGGTACTTCTTTATGTTGGGGCCATATTTTGGACACTAGGATATGACACGATTTACGGACTACAAGATGCATCTGATGATGAGGTAATAGGAGTAAAATCTACATCAATTAAGTTTAAAGATAATCTTAATTTGTTTTTAGGGAGCTCCTATATTATCAGTTCGATATTGTTATTGTTTGTGGTTATAAGTTTAGAAATAAATTATTTTTTGATATTTTTACTATTTTTTATGATCAGTCTATTTTATCAAATAAAAATTTGTGACATTAAAAACCCCGCTATGTGTCTAAAAGCATTTAAGTCTAATAACTTGTCCGGTTTTTTTGTCTTTTTAACTCTCTCTCTAATGGCTCTAACTAATTAATGAAATTTGAAAAAATTATATCAAACTCTAAAAGACTTTATAAAAATTACGTAAAAAAACGTTTGTGGAGAGTCTTCGCTGCGTTGTTTTTTTCTGTAATTATAGCTGGTACCACATCTGCTATAGCTTGGTTATTAGACCCAGCTGTAAAAAAAATATTCATAGATAATGATAGAACTTTTGCCGTATTAATACCTATTGCAATAATTGTAGTATTTACTGCAAAGGGTGCTTCGCTTTATGCAGCTAGAAATTTAATACTTACTTTAGGATATAGGGTAATACAAGAAATACAGGGTCAAATGGCAAAACATGTTTTGTTGTCTGACACTCAAAACCTTGAGTCAAAACACAGTGGAAGACACATAACTAGTTTTATGTATGACGTTGGTCAAATCCAAAGCCTTATCAGTACAGGTGTTTTAAATTTAATGAAGGATACATTAACGCTGGTAACTTTACTTGTAGTGATGTTTTATCAAAACTGGAAACTAGCATTATTTTCAATGCTTATTATGCCACTCGCTGCATTTTTTGCAAAATCACTTGGTAAGAGAATGGGAAAAGCCACTACTGCTGGCGCTGAATCTACAGCAAGTTTTACAACGATACTTACAGAAATCTTAAAAGGCTCAAGAATAATTAAAATTTATCAAAGAGAAGAAATAGAGAAAGAAAGATCTAAATTAGCAATTAAAGATATGGCCGATAAACAAATTAAGATTGGTAAAATAATGATTAGAGCTACGCCAATAATGGAAACTCTTACAGGTTTGATGATAGCTGGATTCATATACTTTGCCGGATTCCTTATCGCAAATGGAGAAATTGGTATAAATAATTTTTTCTCTTTTTTAGCTGCAATGATGTTGTCTTATCAGCCCGTAAGATCTCTTGCCACCCTAAACATGGCAATTTATCAAGGTGCCACCGCAGCGGAAAGGGTTTTTAAAATTTTGGATGAAAAAATAGAGATAGCAGACCAAAAAAAATTACCCAAAATAGAAATAAAAAATGCTGAAATACAATTTAAAAATGTAAGCTTTCAATATAAATCTGGTAAAGACAGTGCGGTAAGAAATATTGATTTAAACATCGATGGTGGAAAAGTAACTGCATTAGTTGGGCATAGCGGTGCAGGAAAAAGTACAATAATGAATTTAATACCTAGATTTTATCAACAACAAAAAGGCAGAATATTTATCGACGGACAAAACATAAATGAAGTTTCACTGTATTCTCTTAGAAATAAAATTTCTTTAGTTAGCCAAGAAATAGTTTTGTTTGATGATAGTGTCGAAAATAATATCAAGTATGCAAAATTTGATGCTACAGAAAATGAGATAAAAAATGCTTGTGAATTAGCTGCTTCCAGTGAATTCATTGAAGCACTACCAGAAAAATATAAAACAGTTATTGGAGAAAACGGTGTCCGCCTATCAGGAGGCCAAAAACAAAGGCTCTCAATAGCTAGGGCCATAATCAAGAACGCTCCCATTATTTTATTGGATGAAGCAACATCTTCGTTGGACGCAGAGTCAGAGGAAAAAGTTCAAAATGCTATATTTAACTTAACAAAAAACAAAACAACCTTGGTAATTGCTCATAGACTTTCAACAATAAAAAGGGCAGATAAAATTATTGTAATGAAGAATGGAAATATTGTCGGATCGGGCAAACATGACGAACTATTAAAAAAATCAAAAGATTATGAGAATCTTTACAGCAAACAAGTAGTTTAATAATTATGTTAAAAGTTTTATATAACTTTTTGATTAAAATTTTTTATCTTCCATATTGTGTAATAATTTTTATTAGAATATTTTTTGGTAAGGAACATAAGTTAAAATTTAAAGAAAAAATCTTACCTAAAAAAATCAATAGACCAAATGGATTTTTATTTTGGTTTCACGTGGCTAGCATGGGAGAACTAATAAGCATTTTTCCTATAATTGACTTTTTTTTACAGAAAAACTCAAAATATAATTTTTTAATTACAACGGTTACATTAAGTTCGTTTAATGAATTAGAAAGAAAATACAAAAAAAATAATAGAATTTTTCATCAATTTTTGCCTTATGACTCAAATTTACTAATCAACAATTTTTTCAAAAATTGGAAACCTGATCTTGTTTCTTTTGTAGACTCTGAAATATGGCCAAACTTTTTTTTAAAAATCAAAAAAGAAAATCTTCCCTTTATTCTTTTAAATGCGAGAATTACAAAAAAAAGTTTTGATAGATGGTCTTTGGTAAGAGGTTTTGCATCTCAATTGTTCGAATCTCTATCCGTATCTATTGCTGCAAATAAAGAAACTGTAGATTATCTGAATTATTTTAATGCAAAAAAAACAAAATATTTTGGAAATATTAAATTTTGTTCATCACTTAAAAGCTTAAAAGAATTTGAGAACAATCAATTTGATGAAATCTCAAAAAAAAATTGGTGTGCTGTTAGCATACATCCAGGTGAAGAAATATTTTGTGGGAAAGTTCATCAAATTGTAAAAAAATCTCATAACGAATTAGTGACAATAATAATACCAAGACACATACATAGGCTAAAAAAAATATCTTTGAACTTAAAAAATATGGGACTTAAAGTTCAAATAAAAAATGAAAATGATCCTATTGAAAAATCAGCTGAAATTGTCTTAGTTAATTATTATGGATCTGTCACAAAATATCTTAATAAAATTAAACAAGTATTCTTTGGAAAATCTCTATTAATGAAACTAAAAAAAGTTGGTGGGCAAAATCCTATAGATGCAGCAAAGATGGGGTGTCATATATTTCATGGGCCGTACGTCTATAACTTTCAAGAAATTTATGACTATTTAAATAATCAAAAGATTTCTGAGGAAGTAAATAAACCAGAAATTTTAGCTCAAAAATTAATACAAAATTTTAATTCTAGCTTTAAAGAAAATAATAAGAACCAAGAAAAGTTAAATGATTATAGCAATAAAATTTTTAAAAATGTTATTGAAGAATATAATAAATTTATTACATGAAAATAAAAAAACCTAAATTTTGGGACAAGAAATATCACACATTATTTTCAATAATACTGTGGCCAATATCTTTTTTTTATCAAATTATCATTTCAATAAAAAAATCTGCTGCTAATAAAAAAAATTTTTCTATACCAATAATATGTGTTGGAAACATCTACATAGGCGGAACTGGTAAGACGCCCCTTTCTATAAAAATATGGGAAATGTTCAAAAATGAAAATAGACCAGTAATAATAAAAAAAAATTATAAAACTCACAAGGATGAAATAGAACTAATAAAAAAGTATAGCAAAGTTATAACGCCTGAAAAAAGAAGTGAAGGAGTAAATCGTGCAATAGAAAAAAAGTTTAATTTAGTAATAATGGATGATGGTTATCAAGATTTTGAAATTAAAAAAAATTTAAATATTGTTTGTTTCAATGCCCAACAGGGAATTGGAAATGGTCAGACCATACCATCTGGGCCTCTTAGAGAAAACTTAGAATCTTTAAAAAATTGCCAAATAGTTTTAATTAATGGCAAAAAAAGCTTAGAATTCGAAAACAAATTAAAAATATATAATAATAAATTAGAGTTTTTTTATTTTAATTATTATATAAAAAATTTAAACGAATTTAAAAACAGGAAATTAATTTCCTTTGCTGGCATAGGAAATCCAGAAAATTTTTTTGAATTATTAAAAGAAAATCATTTGAATATAATTAAAGAAATAGATTTTCCTGATCACTATGAATACACACAAAAAGATCTTGAGGATCTATTAGGTATGGAAAAAAAATATAATGCCAAATTGATTACCACAGAAAAAGATTATTTAAGAATAAGTTCGTTTAATAGACGTAGTTTTGGAGTGGTACCAATAAAAGTAAATATTCATGATGAAGAAAAATTTGTTCAAATGATAAAAAAGTTCATAGAATGAAAATTTTTAAGTATTTTTTTGAATTTATAGTAATAATTTCATTATTTTCTATTTTTAAAATAATTGGCTTAAATAATGCATCAGCTCTTGGAGGCATGTTGGCTAGGTTTGTTGGTCCGCTGTTTAGGTCAAAAAAAATTATTAAAGAAAATATTAAAACCGGATTAGGAACAATTGATAAAAAAAAAGAATCTGAAATTATTCTTTCCATGTGGTCAAATATTGGAAGAACTTTTGCTGAATATATATTTCTAAAAGAATTTAAATTAAATAGAACAAAGTTCAGCCATATGAAAATTAATGGTGTTAAATATCTTGAGGAGATTAAAAAAAATAATGAAGCTGTAATTTTTTACTCGGCCCACTTAGCAAATTTTGAACTTATGGCAATGGAATTAAATAAGTCGGGCATTAAATGTGCTGCAATTTATCGTCCTCTAAATAATTATTTTTTAAATCCAATAATGGAATATTTGAGAATAAAATATATTTGTCCCAATCAAATTCCAAAAGGCAGAATGGGTATGAGAGAAATAATTGATAAGGTAAAAAATGGTTACAGTATAGCTTTAATGGTAGACCAACGTGTTAGTGAGGGACCCAGAACTCTTTTTTTTAATAAACCTGCACACACCACAACTATACCTGCTCAAATCGCTTTAAAATATGACTGTAAGTTAGTTCCGGTTTCATTGAAAAGAAAAGAAGGTCCCAATTTTGAAATGACTATTCATCAACCATATAAAATTGAAAAAACAGGTAATGATAAAGAAGATGCAAAAAATATTACGCTTAAAGTTAACAAGTTAATAGAAAAAATGATACTCAATAATCCAAAACAGTGGATTTGGACTCACAACAGATGGAAGTGATTATTTATTTTTTTTTATTTCTTCGAATCTTATTTTGGCTTCTTTGGGAGAATAATAAGCCTCCTGTAAATCTACATTCCAATAAGTCAGCTGATCTAGTGGTATATTTTTTCCAGAAACAGCACAAACAACATAATCCCCATTTTCAATAATTTCAAAACTATTGGGGCGAAATTTAAGTTTTGCTTTATTTCTGTTCATGTTAATTTAATTTTCGAGATTTCTACAATATATGAATTTAGCAGTTATAGGAAGTGGTGGTCGTGAACATGCAATTTGTTATAAATTAAGCCTCTCAAAAAAAATAAGCAAATTGGTTTGTATACCCGGTAATGCTGGCACTCATGAAATAGCAGAAAATATTAGTGAAGATATTGGTGATTTTGAAAAAATTTACAAAATAATTAAAAAAAAAAATATTGATATAGTTATTGTTGGTCCAGAACAGCCATTGACCGATGGAATTGTAGATTATCTAAAAGAAAGATCGGTAAGAGTGCTTGGTCCAAATAAATTTGCTTCTCAACTTGAAGGTTCAAAAGCTTTTATGAAAAACTTATGTAAAACAAATAACATTCCAACTGCAAATTATGGAGTCTTTGACAATTTAGATGAAGCTAAAGACTTTATAAAAAAAAATGGTATTCCCATAGTAGTTAAGGCAGATGGTTTGGCTGCAGGCAAAGGAGTAACTATATGTGAATCCGCTGATGAAGCTATTAAAGAAACAAAGGAAATTTTAGAGGGAAAATTTAAATCTTCAAAAAGAGTAGTTTTGGAAAAATTTCTTGAGGGAGAAGAATTGAGTTACTTTGTAATAGTAGACAAAAACTCTTATCATTTTTTTGGTTCAGCACAAGATCATAAAAGAGTTGGTGAAGGAGACATAGGACCTAATACTGGTGGTATGGGAGCTTATTCACCCGCAAGAATGTTGACCGATGAACTAGAAGAAAAAATTAAAAAGAAAATTATAGAACCAACATTAAAAGCAATGAAAAATCTAGGTCATCCCTATGAAGGTTTTTTGTATGCAGGACTAATGATTAAAAAAAATGAACCTTATTTAATTGAATATAATATCAGAATGGGTGATCCAGAGTGTCAGGTTTTGATGATGAAATTAAAAACAGATTTTCTTGAAATTATAGATTCTGCAACAAAAAATAATTTGAATAATTTAAAAATAGAGTGGAATAAAAATAAATGCATGACGATTGTCTTGTGTGCAAACGGCTATCCTGGTGATTACGTTAGAGACAAAGAAATCCACAATTTGTCTAAAATCACTTCAGATGAAAATAATCAAATATTCCACGCAGGAACTTATGAAAAAGATAATAAAATTTTCTCAAAAGGAGGGAGGGTTTTAAATATAACCTGTTCAGCCAAAAATCTTCGTAAAGCTAGAGATCAGTCTTTGGTTAATTTAAAAAAAATAAATTGGATTAATGGTTTTTTTAGAAAAGATATAGGTTGGAGGGCCATTAAAAAATAATGAGAATAATAGGTGGCAAACTTAAAAATAAAAAACTTCATTTCCCAGAAAATCCAAAAACAAGACCATTAAAAGATAGTGTAAGAGAAAATGTTTTTAATATCTTAAGTCACTCAAATAATGTTGCTATCGATATAAAAAACTCTGAAGTTCTAGACCTATATGCTGGCACAGGGTCTTTTGGTCTTGAGTGTGTTTCTAGAGAAGCATCTAAAGTTGTTTTTGTCGAAAATGACTTAGATGCTTTAACAAATTTAAAAAAAAATATTAAAAATCTAAATTCTGAAAATAAAACGATCTTGCTTAACCAAGATGTTTTAGAATTCTTGAATCTTTTAACACTAGAATTATATAAGGAAAAATTTAATATAATTTTTTTAGATCCCCCGTATCAAGATAAAAAATGTGTTGAAGTTGTTAAAATAATAAAAAAAAAAGAGTTATTAAATAAAAAACATATAATTGTAATCCATAGAGAAATAAAATCTGAGGACCATATAGATAAATGCTTAAATATTATTGAAAAGAGAGTTTATGGACGTTCAGAAATTTTTTTTGGAAGATTTTTTTGAGGTTAAAAATTGTTTTGTTAAAATTTTAACCCTCTCAACTGCCGGCTGATCAAAAGGATTTACTTTTATCATTTTGCTAAGAGCAATAGTTTCAAAAATGAATAATAAAAATAATTGTCCGATAGTTTCTTCATTAAATTTTTTAATAATTATTTCTCTAAAAGGAGTTTTGTTTTCTTTCAGAGTCTGTATAAAAGCATTTTTTTGTGAAAGTTTAATGTCATGATAGTTTTTTTTATTTATATATCTAGCTTTTTCTCCCAAAAAACTGGAATTTAATTTTAAATTCTTTTTAGATTTTGAACTAAAAACATAAAAAATTTTATCTCTTGGTCCATCCAAATATAATTGTAATAGACTATGATGATCTTTGGGAGCATTGGAAATAACTGGAATAAACCCTTTTTTGTTTTTTCCCAAACTCTCTGCTAAAAGTTGCTGGCACCATAACATGAAGTCGTTTAATTCTGGCACATAGTTGAAAAGAATTAAAATTTTGGATTTTTTGATGTTTAGTTTTAAAAGTTCTCTAACAGAATTAGAAAAAAGTTTTTTATTATTTAAAAATCTAGGAAGATTTTTTTTAAAATTTTCAGGCTTTAAACCCATCAAATAAGCAGGCAACATCCCTACTTCTGAAAATACAGAATATCTTCCACCAATAAATGGATTGTGCTTTATAAAATTAAATCCATTTCTTTTTGCAAAACCAGACAAAATATTATTTTTATTCTCAGATATAACTATAACATTTGACTTTTTTAAAAACGGTTTGAAATAACTTAAGTTTATTATTGTCTCGTTGGTATTACCAGATTTTGATACGATCAAAAAAAGAGTTCTGGACAAGTTGTTTTCTTTTTTGATTTTTTTTAAAAATTCTTGATCAAGATTATCTATAAAAATAAACTTTTTTCTAATTTTGTGTTTTAAGAATGAATAAATTGCCTTAGTTCCAAGAATAGAACCTCCCATACCAATTACAATCACTGTATGTAATTTTTTAAAACTTTTTATATCTCTAAAATTAAAATTATAATTTGAGTTTGGGATGAAGGATTTAAATAAGTTATTGTTTTTTTTAATCAACTCATCAACTATCTTTTTAGCTGATATCATTCTAATTATTTTTTCTCAGTTCTTTTAAAATCATATTTTCTAAATTCGATGTAGATTTGGAGTCACTCCCTTGCTCTTCAGATGAACCAAGCATTTTTTTGATTGACGCATCTTGTGATTCTTCCCCTTTGCTTTTTGGCAAAGGTAATTCTCCATATTTTGGTGGTAAAACTAACGGATCTTTTTTCTTTACCAAAAACTCATCTGTTGTCCTGTCTTTTCCGCTCATGACTTCTTGAACACCAGCGCAATTACTTACAAAGACAAATAATAATAAAACTATTTTTAAATTTTTCATATTTTTTTCTTAAAAATGAATTCTTTAACAACCATACCAAAGATTCCTAGGGAAATAAAAACATCTGCAATATTAAATGTAAACCAGTGATAATTTTCTATGTGAAAATCAATAAAGTCTGGAACAGCAAAGTATGTTAATCTGTCATACAAATTGCCCACTGCGCCACCTATGATAAGTGATATTATAACTTTTCCTGAATTGTCTGATATTACCATGAGATATATTAAATAAATAATTATTAACAAAATTAAGGCAGAAATTAAATGGTAGAATAGATTAGCGTTAGAACTTAGTATACCAAAAGCTATTCCTGTATTCCAATTTAGCGTTAAATTTAAAAAATCATATACAAATATTTCTCTTTCCTGGGATTGTATTAATTTTATAACATATGTTTTTGATAATCTGTCTATTCCAAAAGTTATCAATATTATAATAAAGCTATATAAATCAATTTTTTGTAACTTTATTTTATCTCTGAACATCTTGAACATTTGTTATCCTTAACTTTCTCTACAATTTTCCAACATCTAGAACATTTTGTGCCTTTAGCTTTTTTTACGGTTATGGATATTTCTTTTTCCTTAGAAATATTTTGAATCACATTAGACGTGATAAATAATTCTTTTGCATCTATTTCTTCCAAAAGACCAAATTCAACCTTTGGCAAAGTAATCTCCACGTCGGCCTCAAGACTTGACCCAATTATCTTGTTTGATCTCTTTTCTTCTATTGCAACGTTGACCTGTTGTCTGACATGCAACAACTTTTCCCACTTTTTAGATAAAGCTTCATTTTTCCAATTATTAGGAATTTCAGGAAAGTTTTCTTCGTGAATACTTGTTTTTTTTCCTTTTTGTACTAGCTCGGTAATTTCTTCAGTGGTAAATGAAAGGACTGGCGCATACCATTTTATAAGGCATTCTAAAATTATGTTGAGCAAATTTACGCAAGACTTTCTTTTTTTTGAGCTTAAATCATCACAATACAAAATATCTTTCCTTATATCAAAATAAAATGAGGATAGATCTAGAGCACAAAAATTCAAAAGATCTTTCTGTAATTTGTGAAAATTGTAGTTTTTTAAATTATTTTTAATTTCTGAATCTAAGACAAAAAGCTTGTGTAAAATCAACCTTTCAAGCTCAGGAAAATCTTGATGTTTAATTTTTTTAAAATCCTTTGGGCTAAAATTATCTTTTAAATTACCTAATATAAATCTAAAAGTATTTCTTATTTTTCTGTAGGACTCTGCATGTTGCTCCAGTATAGAATGATCTATCCTCAAGTCCTCAGCGTAATCTGAAGAAGCAACCCATAACCTTAGAATATCTGCACCATATTTTTTCAAAATTTCTTCCGGTGAAATGATGTTGCCTGAGGACTTTGACATTTTCATTCCTTTTCCATCGACAACAAAACCGTGGGATAAGATACTATCAAAAGGGGCTCGACCTCTGGTTCCGCATGATTCTAAAAGAGATGAATGGAACCAGCCTCGGTGTTGATCCGAACCTTCAAGATACATAGATGCTGGCCACTTCAAATCTTTCCTTTTCTCTAAAACAAAAGAGTGTGTTGAGCCACTGTCAAACCAAACCTCAACTATATCGTTTGATTTTATGTAATCTTCTTTTTTATATTTTTTTCCCAAAAATTTTTGTGGATCATCATAAAACCAACAGTCGGATCCTTCTTTTTCATAAATCTTAGCTATATTTTCCACAACCTCAGAATCTCTTAAAGGTTCATTTGTTTTTTTATTTACAAAAATTGGTAATGGAACCCCCCATGATCTTTGTCTTGAAATGCACCAATCGGGACGAGTCTCAATCATGGCTCTTATTCTCGCTTTTCCTTTTTCTGGATAAAATGCAGTCTGATCAATAGAATCTAAAGCTTTCTTTCTCAACTTGTGACTTTCCATTGAAATAAACCATTGAGGCGTTGCTCTGTGCACAAGAGGTGCTTTCGATCTCCAAGAATGAGGGTAGCTATGAACTAAGGTGCCACTTCCCAAAAGATTTTTTTGTTCTTGTAAATTTTTTATAATAATTTCATCCGCTTTAAAAACATGGGTTCCCTCAAAAATAGGTATATTCTTCGTGTATCTGCCATCATCATTAACTGTTTCAACAGCTTTCATTCCGTGTTTCAGACATAAATTAAAATCATCTGGGCCGTGGCTAGGAGCGCAGTGAACAATTCCGGTACCTTGCTCAAGAGTTACAAAATTTGCCTCAAGCATTGGAACGTCAAATTTATAACCTAGATTTTTAAAAGGATGCGAGCATATTGTGTTTTTAAACGCATCACCTTTAAAAGATTTTAAAACTTTAAATTCTCCTAGTTCACAACTTTCTATTACAGAACTGACTAGCTTTTCGGCAATAACGATCTTTTTGTTACCGAGTTCTAAAACCGAATAGTTGATGTCTTTATTGTAAGCCAAAGCTTTATTGGCTGGAATCGTCCAGGGTGTAGTTGTCCAAATAATAATGGAGACATCTTTCAAAAAATCTTTATCTGATTTTTTTACCTGAAATTCTGCGTAGATAGTGTTTGACTTGTGATCTTTATACTCTACCTCAGCATCTGCCAGCGCTGTTTTTTCTACTGTCGACCACAAAACTGGTTTAAACCCTCTATAAAGACTTCCTTCTAAAAGAAATTTTCCCAGTTCTCTTACTATTTGAGCTTCCGCATCAAAGCTCATGGTAGAATAATAGTTTTCCCAATCACCTATGACCCCTAATCTTTTAAATTCTTTTTTGTGAATACCAATCCATTTTTCTGCAAACTCCCTACATTCTTTTCGAAATTCTTTTGTTGGAATTTCATCTTTATTTTTTTTCTTTTTTTTATATTCTTCCTCAATTTTCCATTCTATGGGTAGTCCATGGCAATCCCAGCCCGGAACATAAACTGAGTCTTTATTGTCCATTTGATGAAATTTTGTAACAATATCTTTTAAAATTTTATTTAATGCCGTACCCATATGAATATGACCGTTTGCGTAGGGCGGACCATCATGAAGTATAAATTTTTCTTTTCCTGCTGATTTTTTTCTTAATCTTTCGTAAAGTTTTGTCTTATCCCAAGATTCTAAAATTTTTGGCTCCTTAGAAGGAAGATTCGCTTTCATAGAAAAAGCTGTTTTGGGAAGTTGTAAATTATTTTCAGGCATCTAAATCACTTCGCTTTTCTAATATCTATTTTAATTTGTTTCTTTAATTGAATAATGCTTTTAAATCTTTTTTCTTTCCTAATAAATTTAATTAGCATTACTTTTATCCTTTTATCATATAAATTTTTTTTCAAACCAAAAATATGAGCTTCTAACATAAGCTTTTTTTTTCCAAAAGTTGGCCTATAGCCTATATTTACTATGCTCTTCTTTTTAATTTTTTTATCTATAATTACTTTGGCAGAATAGACTCCAAGCTTTGGGACTATGTAGTTTGATAAATCTAAATTACATGTTGGAAAACCAATTTTTCTTCCTCTTTTTTCACCTCTTTTTACGAGACCCTCTATTGTCCAAAATCTATCAAGCAACTTGTTTGCATGATCAATTTTACCCTTTGCAATATTTTTTCTTATTAATGTTGACGAGATCGTGTAACCTTTTTTGTTTAAAGGAGTAATTGTGCTGGTTTTATATTGAAAAAATTTTTCTTTATTTTTAAGCAATCTTATATCGCCAGTTCTATTTTTTCCAAATCTAAAATTTTTGCTTATAAAAATTAATTTGGTTTTCAGCTTTTTATAAATAATTTTTTCTATAAAATCTTCTGATCTTATATTTGAAAACTTTTTATCAAATTTCTTAACTATCAGAAAATCTATTCCATGTTTTTTTGCTGAATTAATTTTTTGTGGCAAAGAATCTATTCTGTAATTTTTTAATTTTTTATTAAAAAACATTACCGGCAAAGGCTGAAATACCATTAAACCAAATTTAAGTTTATTTCTTTTTGCAATTTCCTTTCCTTTTTTTATAACCCTCTGATGCCCTAAATGAAAACCATCAAAGTTACCTATGGCAATTGCTGAATTTTTAAATTTCTTTCCAATATTAAAATTTTTATAAATTTTCATTTACCAAGTTAATTCTTTTTGAAAGTAGTTAGCCGAAACATTATGCTTTTTTAATAATTCTTCTAAACCTTCTACATTATTTATTTTAGATTTGTGTATCCCGCCAGTGATAAATATAGAGTCTAAATTCATGCTATTTGCACCCTTAATATCTGTTTTAAGATTATCTCCAATTACTAAAGTTTTTTGATTTGTGTCCAAACATGAGAGATAAACTTCTTTGTAAGGTTTTCCAAAATATATTGTCTCTCCACCCAGGTCTTCAAAAATTTCAGCGATTTTCCCTGCACAATATTCTTCCGTTCCTCCTCTGTGAACAGTTAAATCTGGATTTGTACACACTAATTTTTTGTGTGTAAAATCTTTCAAAAGGTTTTCGTAATACTTTAAATTTTCTTCCTCTTCGTCGAATAGTCCTGTGCACAAAATAAAATCACATTTCTCAATTACGGTTTTATCTTTTTTCATATGAGAAAATAAAGAATCATCTCTTTTGGGACCTAGATGATAAAACTTTTGACCAAATTTTTTTTGCTTGAGAGAATTCAATGCTGCCTCTCCAGAAGTTACAACATTTTTAAGAAGTTTTTCTTCCATTTTTAATTTTTTCAAAAATTTTACAACTTTTTCTGTTGGACGAGGTGCGTTTGTTAAAAAAATAATTCTTTTGCCTTTGTCTTCAAGTTTTTTAACTGTATTTATTGCAGATGCATTTAATTCAATCCCATTATGCATAACCCCCCATAAATCGATTAGAAAGGCATCATATTCGTGGTATATTTCAGATAGGTGATCTAATTTTTTAATTTTCATAGGAAATTCAAGGTTTTTTGATTAATTTTTTTTTTATCATACTCTTGAAATATTCTAAATACATACCATATTTCTCAATATTATAAATTATAGGAGTTTTCATGAAATTTAGACCTTTGCACGATAGAGTTTTGATTAAAGTGCTTGATAGCGAAGAAAAAACCAAGGGTGGTATAATTATACCAGACACGGCCAAAGAAAAACCTCAAGAAGGAGAAGTTGTTGCTGTAGGTCCTGGCGCTAAAACTGAAGATGGAAAAATCATAAAAATGGATGTGAAAGTTGGAGATCGAGTTTTATTTGGAAAGTGGTCTGGAACTGAAGTAAAAATAGATGGAAAAGAATATAGCATAATGAAGGAATCAGACATTATGGGAGTTTCAAAAAGTAAATAAATTATTTAAAAGGAGATTTAAATGCCAAAAATTATAAAATTCAACAATGAAGCAAGAGCAAAAATGTTAAAGGGAGTTGATACTCTTGCCAATACAGTAAAAACGACTTTGGGTCCAAAGGGAAGGAACGTAGTAATCGACAAATCTTACGGTGCTCCAAGAACCACAAAGGACGGTGTTACAGTCGCAAAAGAGATTGAGTTAGAAGATAAATTTGAAAATATGGGTGCGCAAATGGTTAAGGAGGTTGCTAGCAAAACAAATGATAACGCTGGTGACGGGACAACAACTGCAAGTATTTTAGCCCAGGCTATTGTTGGAGAAGGAATTAAATACGTTACAGCCGGTATGAATCCGATGGATATCAAAAGAGGAATAGACAAAGCTGTGGAAAGCGTAATTGAAGGTCTTAAAAAAACTTCAAAAAAAGTAAAAGCAAATGAAGAAGTGGCTCAAGTAGGAACGATATCTGCAAATGGAGAAAAAGAAATTGGAGATATGATTTCTAAAGCCATGCAAAAAGTAGGTAACGAGGGTGTTATTACCGTTGAGGAAGCAAAAGGAATCCAAACTGAACTTGATGTGGTTGAAGGTATGCAGTTTGATCGAGGATATTTGTCTCCATACTTTGTTACTAATGCCGATAAAATGACAACAGAATTAGAGAATCCTCTTGTTTTGCTTCATGAGAAAAAATTAACTAATCTTCAACCAATGGTTCCATTGCTAGAATCCGTTGTTCAAGCAAACAGGCCTTTGATGATAATTTCCGAAGATGTAGAAGGAGAAGCGTTAGCAACTCTTGTTGTAAATAAACTAAGAGGTGGTTTAAAAGTAGTTGCGGTAAAAGCTCCTGGTTTTGGAGACAGAAGAAAAGAAATGTTGGAAGATATTGCCATTCTAACTGGGGGACAAGTTATATCTGAAGAACTAGGTGGAAAACTTGAGAATGTTAAGATTGGTAATTTAGGATCTTGCAAAAAAGTAAAAATTGACAAAGAAAACAGTACCATTGTTGCTGGTGCAGGAAAAAAAGCAGACATAGAAGCAAGATGTAATCAAATTAGAAAACAAATTGAAGAAACTACTTCCGATTATGATAAAGAAAAACTTCAAGAAAGATTAGCAAAATTAGCTGGTGGTGTCGCGGTGATTAAAGTTGGCGGTGCAACTGAAGTAGAAGTAAAAGAAAGAAAAGACAGAGTAGAAGACGCTTTGAATGCTACAAGAGCAGCAGTAGAAGAAGGTGTGGTTGCTGGAGGTGGATGTGCTCTTCTTTATGCTTCTCAGGATTTAGATAAAGTAAAAGTTAAAGGTGATGATCAAAAAGCTGGTGTGGATATTATTAAAAAAGCACTACAAGCTCCTATTAGACAGATTGCTGCAAATGCAGGTGTTGATGGTTCGGTAGTTGTTGGAAAACTATTAGAAGGAAAAAAAGTAACTCAGGGTTTTGATGCTCAAGAGGAACAATATGTCGATATGTTTTCTAAAGGTATTATTGATCCAATGAAAGTTGTTAGATCAGCTTTACAAGATGCTTCTTCTATTGCAGGTCTATTAATTACAACAGAAGCTATGATAGCTGACAAGCCGGAAGAAAAAGATTCTGGTCCTGCTATGCCTCCTGGTGGAATGGGTGGTATGGGAGGAATGGGTGGTATGGGAATGTAATCCCAATCAAGTTAATGAATTTAAAAAAGGCTGCAATTTTGCAGCCTTTTTTTTTGAAAAAAACACACACGCTTGTGATTTTAAAATCAATCCATCTTTAAGAGTTCTAAGATTGTTATCTTTTAAAGTTTTTCCACTCGAAGTTATATCTGTAATAATCTCTGACGATCCAATAAATGGATAGGTTTCCGTAGCTCCAAGACTAGCAACAAGTTTGTACTGGGTAACTCCTTTTGAAAAAAGAAAACCATTAGTTAAATTCGGATACTTGGTTGCAACACGTAATCTAGTATTTTTTTTATCTCTAAAATCAAAAGATACTTCTTCTAAATCGGCAACAGTTTGAACATCTATCCAGTCATTGGGAACGGCGACCACGAGATTGGCCATACCAAAATCTAATTTTTTTTTCACTTCAATTTTTTTCTGAAGATTGATTGGAGATTCACTTAAAAGATCTAGTCCCGATATTCCTATATCAAGAGTACCATCGCCAAGTCTCTGTATAATTTCTTTTGCATGTAAATAAATAATTTTAATATTAGGAAAATTTTCAATCTGAGCAAAATAGTTTCTTTCGGCTCCATTAGATATCAGTTTTAAATTATTTTTTTCAAGAAATTCTATTGAGCCTTCTTTTAATCTGCCTTTGCTTGGTAAACCTATGGTTGTTAAATTTTTCATATTTTTAAATTATTCAAATTAATTGCTGCTCCGACTGCTGAAATATTTCTTTTAGATCCAAGACTTTTTAATAGTCCGTCGTATCTTCCCCCTCTTGCTATCTCCTTTTTTGAAGAATTATATATCTCAAAAACTATTCCTGTGTAGTACTCAATATCTCTGCCAAAGTTTGTTGAGAACATAGTTTGGGAATTTATTTTTGATAAATTTTTTATAGTTGAAAGATCTTTGAAAACACTCTTGCTTAAATTATTTTTTTTAACAAAACTTTGCAAGGTTTTCTCTGCTTTGTCAATTGAGCAATTAATTTTTAAAAAATCTCTAATAATTTTAACAATTTTTTTATTTTCTTTAAATGACCTTGGGTCTTTTATCTTTCTATCAAATCTAGACAAAATTTCAGAAACTTTACGACTTGCAATTTCTTTGCTTTGATCAAGGCTTTTCATTTCAGAAAATTTTTTTTTATCTAAGTCAACTGCAACAGGATCCACATCAGAGTTGGTTTCAAGTCTATTAAGCAAATCTTCAAAATATTTAGGTCTCCAAAAGTGTCTTATTAGTCTCATTTTCCATCTTTCCGGGATTTTTAAAGACTCTATTAACTTTTGGAATAAACTTACATCGCCCACCTTAATTGAGGTATTTTTTATTTTTATTTTTTCAATTGAATTAGCAATTGTTTTTAAAACTTTTAAATCATCATTGGGTTTATTTTTAGAACCCAAAATCTCTATTCCCAGTTGATCATTGATGACTTTATCTTTTGAACTATTAGACCTTCTATAAGCCTGTCCTGAATAAAAAATTTTTGAATTTGCTTTAGAATTATCTTTTAGATATTTTATACAAGAAGCAACTGTCAAATCTGGTCTTAAACACATGCTTTTCCCGGTATCATCCTCAAAAGTAAGCATTAGCTTTCTAAAATTCTCACCTGATCTTTGAATAATGTAGTCTGAATCTAAAAGAACATCTGGTTCCGATAAAACAAAACCATCTCTTTTAAAAACTTTTATTATATTTTCAGAGTAGTTTTTTGATTTCATTTGATAGATCCTCGATTGCAACGAAACTCTCATTTCCGTTTTCAAGATTTTTTAAAGTTGCTTTTCCTGATTTTATTTCATCATCGCCATACAAAATAACAGCTGGGGAGCCTATTTTGTTTGCATACTCCATTTGTTTTTTTAACTTCCCTTCCCCTGGATAAATCTCAGAACTGACGTTTGAAGCTCTCAGTTTATTTAATATATTGACATATTCTTTGATTTTATCTTTATCAAAAACACATATGATTACTGGTCGTGTAGACTTTATTTTAAAATCTTTTTTCTGCATCAAGGCAAAAACAAGTCTATCAAGACCAATTGATATTCCTGTTGCGGGACAATCAAGGTTTCCGAAATTATTTACTAAATTATCATACCTTCCTCCTCCGCCTATCGATCCAAACTGAATTGTTTGTCCTTTTGAATTTTTTACCTCAAAATTTAAGTTAACTTCAAAAATAGGGCCTGTGTAATATTCCAACCCTCGTATAACTGATGGGTCAAATTTATAATTTTTGAAGTTATAAGCTTGAAATATTTTTATAATTTCTAATACATCTTCGCTATCAGGTGCTTTGTTCTTTAGGGCATTTTCAATTATTTTAATCTGATCGTTTTTAAGTTTCGCACCCTTTGTATAATCCCCGGATTTATCTTTTCTACCTTCGCCAAGAAGCTTCTTTGCTTCTGCCCAGCCAAGTCTATCGACTTTATCAAGTGCGCGTAATGTGGTTGATATTTGATCTTTTGATTTAATTTTTAATTGTTCAAATAATTTATCTGTAAATTTTCTAGAGGAAATTTTTACGGTGTAATCCGTCTTGTCTAACCCGCACTTTTCTAATATCTCAGATATTAATACACAAAGCTCAGCATCAGCTTGTAGATTTTTTGTTCCAACATAGTCTGCATCGAATTGTAAAAATTCTCTAAATCTCCCGGGCCCTGGTTTTTCGTTTCTCCAAACTGAACCCAATTGGTAACGTTTAAAAGGTTTGGGTAATTCAAGATAGTTTTTTGCAACATATCTTGCTAGTGGGGCAGTAAGATCATACCGAAGAGACAACCATTTATTTTCATCTTTAAAAGAAAATACTCCAGCATCAGGTCTTTCTTTGTCGGGCAAAAATTTGCCAATACTATCTGTATACTCAAAACTTGGTGTTTCGAGATATTGAAAACCGTACTTGATCATAACTTCTTTAATATTAGAAATTACAAAATCACGGATTAATAGTTCCTTTTCTTGTCTATCTACAAAACCTAAAGGCAATTCCTTAGAGGGTTTTGTTTTTTTATCTTTTACCATTTTCTGGTACAGCAGGGTGGATTCGAACCACCGACCCCTAGTTCCACAAACTAGTGCTCTAACCAACTGAGCTACTGCTGCATAACTCCTTTTTATATTAATTGTTTATAAAATTATATTTTAAATATGTAGTGATTTAGCTAAGCAATAGCTTAGCGTGCACTCTGTGAGAGTGTGTGTGAGATATAGCAATGTTTATTCTCGTTAACATTTATAGTTCTTTTAACAAATTAAAAATTAATTTCAACCCCAGATTACTGGGACAACAACCTAAATCCTAGGTAACCGCTGCCCCAATTTTCAATGTGCTGGTAATAAGATTTAAGATGTTTTCTGTAGATTTACCGCGGCAGGTCCTTTTTCTCCGTTCTCTACATCAAAAGTAAGCTCATCACCTTCGTTTAAATATTTTAAACCAGCTGCTCTTACTGCTGAAGAATGAACGAAAACGTCCTTTTCCTTATCTTCTCTTTCAATAAAACCATATCCTTTAGTTCCATTGAACCACTTAACTTTACCTTTTAGACTCATTTGTTCTTCCTTACTTAGTTATTAACGTAATATTAGTAAAAATTACTAATATTGCCCTTAAATAGATTTATAGATTAAATGTCAAGTGAATGATCAGCTTTTAAATAAAAAAATTAATAAAATTACCTGTTTGCTACATTAATATAGTCAATATTACAGCTAGTATCAGAGCAATTATAGCGCCTATAAATAAATTTTTTCTTTCTTGTATAAACCTTGTAATTTTAGATATGCTTGGCTCAACATAGCCCAATTGCTCTCCAAGAGCATCTGACGGTTTCCTGAATCCTTGGTCTCTACCAATTTTAAGAAATTTTGTTTTTCTTTGATTAAAAATTTCTTCACCAGATAAGTTTTTAAAAGTTTCTAGATTTTGTAGTATTGATTTTTTAATTTTTTTTGACATTTCTTTATTATCACGGTGTGCTCCCCCTAAAGGTTCGTCGATTACCTCGTCTACGATTCCCAGATTTAAAAGTTCTTTGGCGGTTAATTTCATTGCATCTGCTGCTTCCAAAGATTTGCTTGGATCTCTCCATAAAATAGAAGCACATCCTTCAGGTGATATAACTGAATAGATTGAGTGTTCTAACATTATAACTTTATTAGAAGATGCTAGTGCAATTGCTCCGCCTGATCCACCTTCTCCAATTATTATTGAAATGTTTGGAACCTTTAAAGACATGCAGCATTCTATTGAGTTGGCTATTGCCATTGCTTGGCCTCTTTGTTCGGCACCTATACCAGGATACGCTCCCGGTGTATCAATAAAACTAACAACTGGAATTCTAAAACGATTAGCAAGATTCATAAGTCTTATACATTTTCTATACCCTTCTGGCTTCATCATTCCAAAATTTCTTTCCATTCTGCTATTTAGGTCTTCTCCTTTTTCCTGACCTAAAACTAGAACAGATTTATTTTCAATCACTCCAAAACCCGCAATTATAGATTTATCTTCACCGAAAAGTCTGTCCCCGGATAGCAAAGTAAAATCTGAAAATATTTCTTTAATATAAAAATTAGCCCTTGGTCTGTTTTCATGCCTAGCAACCATGGTCTTTTGCCAACTATTAAGACTGGAGTATGTTATTTTTAGTTTTTCATTAATTTCTTCTTGAATTTTTTCAATCTTGGCTGTGTCAACTTCGGAGATTCCGTCTTTGTCAAAGGGGTTTTTTGAAGAATCAAGTTCTTCTTCGAGGTTTTTTATTTCTTTTTCAAATTCTAAATAATTTCTCATAAATTCTTAAAGAAAAATACTATTAGTAATTTTAATAAAATTCAAATGTGTCAATAAAGTGTTGTTAAAGTACTTATTATTTGCTCTATTATCTATTAAATGAAAAAAATTAATATTAACAATTTACAAGTTGAGGAAGGGTTGTTCAAGTTTGTTAATGAGGAAGCTATTCCAGGCACAAACATAAATGCTGACAATTTCTGGAGTGGTTTTGGCAAAACTGTTCATGATTTGGCGCCCATAAATAAAAAATTATTAGAAGAAAGAGATCAAATTCAAAAAAAAATAGATGAATGGCATCTGTCAAGGAAAGGGACTGCTTTTAATAAAGATGAGTATTTTAATTTTTTAAAATCAATAAATTATATTGTTGAAGAAAAAGAAGATTTTAAAATTACAACATCTAATGTAGATGAGGAGATAGCAAATATTGCTGGACCACAATTGGTTGTACCAGTAGATAACGCTAGATATGCGCTGAATGCTGCTAATGCACGCTGGGGAAGTTTGTATGATTCGCTTTATGGAACAGATGCTATATCAAAAAATAAAAACCAAGAAAAAGCGAAAAAGGTTATAGATTATGTTAGAGGCTTTTTAGACGAAATATCACCAATTGATCAAGGAAGCTGGAGAGACGTTTCTAAGTTCAAAGTAGAAGAAAAAAACTTAACAATAATTATTAATAATAAAAATAAACATTTAAAAAATAAAAAACAATTTATTGGATTTAATGGGGATAAAAATAACCCAAAGTCAATTTTGTTAAAAAATAATAACCTCCATATAGATATTATAATTGATCCAAATAGCTCAATAGGAAAAAATGATTTGGCAAATATAAGTGATGTAATTATTGAATCAGCAATATCAACAATTGTGGACAACGAAGACTCTGTTGCTGCGGTAGATGCTGAAGACAAAATCAAATGCTACAGAAATTGGCTTGGTCTAATGAAGGGTACTTTACAAGCAGAAATCGAAAAGAATGGAAAAAGATTTACTCGAAAACTAAATCCTGACAGAGATTACACTGGAGCGGATGGATCAAAAGTCGTGTTACATGGTAGGTCTTTGTTGCTTAATAGAAATGTAGGTCACCTTATGACAAATCCAGCAATACTTTTAAGTGATGGCTCAGAAATTCCCGAAGGAATAATGGATGCTTTTATTTCAACACTTTGCGCAATACATGACTTTAAAAACAAAAAAAATTCTAGAACAGGTTCTTTCTACATAGTTAAACCCAAAATGCATGGTCCAGATGAAGTTAGATTTACAAATGATCTTTTTACAAAAGTTGAAGAAATTTTAGGACTAAAAAAATACTTTATTAAAGTTGGTATAATGGATGAAGAAAGAAGAACAACGGTAAATTTGAAAGAATGTATTAGAAAAGTTAAAGAAAGAGTTGTGTTCATTAACACTGGATTTTTAGATAGAACTGGCGATGAAATGCATACCTCGTTCGAGGCTGGACCAATGATTTTTAAAAGTGAAATGAAAAAATCTACTTGGCTAAATACCTATGAAGACTGGAACGTTGATGTAGGTTTGTCATGCGGATTTTCTGGTAAAGCCCAAATAGGAAAGGGAATGTGGGCTATGCCTGATAGAATGGCTGACATGATGGAACAAAAAATAGGTCATCCTAAATCGGGCGCTAATTGCGCGTGGGTACCTTCTCCAACAGCTGCAACGCTTCACGCAACTCATTACCATAAATTAGATGTTTTTAAAAAACATTCCGAGATTAAATCTAGAAAAAGAGCGAAACTTGAAAATATATTAAAAATACCAAAAGCAGACAGGCCTAATTGGTCAGTTGATGACATTAATAAAGAATTAGAAAATAATGCTCAGGGAATTTTGGGATATGTGGTCAGATGGATTGACCAAGGAGTTGGTTGTTCAAAAGTACCCGATATAAATAATGTAGGCTTAATGGAAGACAGAGCAACGTTAAGAATATCATCTCAACACATGGCAAATTGGTTGCACCACAATATATGCACAAAAGATCAGGTTATGGGTGTTATGAAAAAAATGGCCGCGATTGTAGACAAACAAAATAGTGAAGATAAAAATTATTTGCCAATGGCTCCTAATTTTGAAAAATCTATAGCCTTCTCTGCGGCTTGTGACTTAGTATTCAAAGGTAGGGAACAACCGTCTGGCTACACCGAACCTTTGCTACACAAAAAAAGATTGGAAAAAAAATCTAATCACTAGAAACTGGTACTCTATTTTTAAAAGCGGAAATCAATGTTCCATCATCCAGCTGTTCTATCTCGCCTCCAACTGGTAAGCCTTGGCCAAGTTTAGAAATTTTAATTTTACCGTTTTTGATGGTATCTTCTATATAATGAGCAGTTGTTTGACCTTCAACGGTGGCACTCGTAGCAATGATAACTTCTTTTAGGTTGTTTTGTTTGATTCTTTTTACAAGCGAATCTATTAATAAATTTTTTTGTTCATAATTTTCATTAGCATTTAGAGTGCCCCCCAGAATATGAAAATGTCCTTTAAAGGTATTTGATGACTCAATTGCCCACATATCGGCTAAATTTTCAACTACACAAATTTTGTCATAATTATTAATATTTTTTTCACAAATGCATTTATCATTTATTGCTTTAAGGTTCCCACAATCTCGGCAACGAACTATATTTTTATAAACGCTTGCCAAAGACTTTGCTAAAGGCTTAATCATGTTTTCCTTGTTATTAATAAGTTTCAAAATTATTCTTTTTGCAGATTTAGGTCCAAGACCCGGTAGTTTAGAAAACTGTTTAATCAATTCTTCTATTTCTGGAGTATGGTTGTCCATTTAAAAAGGTAGTTTTAGATCGAAGGGCAAATTTGTAGTTCCTGTGGCTTTCCCGAGTTCTTCAGAAGTTTTTTTTCTGAGTTTTTCTTTTGCATCATTATAAGCTGCAACAATAAGATCATTAACAATTTCGTCTTTTTCCTTTTTTGCATTTTCATCAACAACAATAGATTTCATTTCATAGTCTCCGGTCAAAGTGACTTTTACTAAGTTTCCACCAGATACACCTGTAACTTCAATTTTTTTTAAACCCTCCTGGACTTCTTTCATCTTTTCTTGCATTTTTTTTGCTCTAGAGATTATGTCTGAAAAATTATTCATCTTCTTTTTTGACCTCTATTAAATCTGCATCAGGAAAAGATTGCAGCATTTCTTTAAAAGTTTTGCTATTTTTTTCATGCGCTAATATTTTTTCTCTATCATCAATTTTTTTCTGATGAAAAGTTTTTGAGTTTTCTTCTTTGCTCAAACTAATTATCCATCTTTTGCCTGTCCACTCATAAAGACTCTGGGACAATCTTTTTATAAAGTTTTTATTTAAATTTTCGTTAAAATTGATATCAATTTTTCCATTCTGAAATCTTACTAATTTTACATTTCTCTCAAGATCATATTTTAGTTCCATCTCTTTGTTTTTTTCAGCCAGATCAATAAGATCGGAGAAGGAGTTAACTTGAACGTTAATTTTTGCTTCCGCTTCCTTGTTTGCTAGAGTCTTAATCTGCTCTGTATTTTTCATTTGATCTTTGGTGAAATTAATTGGATTGGCATTTATGTTGTTTTCTTCAATTTTTTTTTTTGTTGCCTTAGGATCTGTTAGTTTTTCATGGCTAAATGTTTTATCCTCGGAATGATCATCTAAAGTTTTTACATGCATAAGCTGCATCAAAAACATTTCTAATGCTATGTTTTCATTTGAAACCGATTTTAGATCTTCAATAGTTTTTAAGGTTAATTGCCAAAACAAACCTAGATCTTGCATGTTTAGGTTTTGGCTTCCACTTTCTATTAGCTCTAATTCTGCTTCGGAAACAAGCATATCTTTCTCGATAGGACCAAGATTAATTCTTCTTCCAAACAAGTAGATTAGCTCTAAAAGATCGTTTAAAAAGTTTTTTGGATCTAAACCGTTATCTATAAGCTCTCTCAATAGCTCCATAGCTCTTTTCTCATCTCCCTCAAAAACATGATTGAGCAAATGAATAAGCTTGGATTTGTCTGCCAAGCCAAGCATTTTTCTAATATCTGAATCCTCTATAGTTTTATTGTTGTCAAGGCTTTGGAACACTAATGCTCTGTCTAATAAAGAAATTGCATCTCTTACGGAGCCTTCGGAAGCTCTTGCTAATAATTTTAAAGCGGCATCTGATATTTTTCCTTGTTCTGTTTTTGAAATTTTTTTAATATGTTCATAAATTTTTTCCAAACCAACTCTCCTTAGATCAAATCTTTGGCATCTAGATAAAATTGTCACTGGAATTTTTCTTGATTCAGTTGTTGCTAAAATAAATTTAAGTTTTTCTGGCGGTTCTTCCAATGTTTTTAAAAGTCCATTAAAAGCTTGTTTGGACAGCATGTGAACTTCATCTATTATGAATATTTTATATTTTGCGCTTGTTGGATTGTATTTAGAATTTTCTATCAATTCTCTAACATCGTCAATTCCTGTCTTAGATGCAGCATCCATTTCAAGAACATCAATATGATTTGAGCTTTCAATCTGTTTACAATGGTCACATAAATTCTGTTCGCTATATTTGGAACCCTGATCTGAATCTTTCGTACAATTTAAGGCCTTGGCAATAAGTCTTGCTGTAGTTGTTTTTCCAACACCCCTAATTCCGGTCAGAAGATATGCATTTGGTGTTTTTCCTATCTTTATGGCGTTAGAAATAGTTTCTGCAATTACTTCCTGCCCGATCAAATCGCCAAATATTCTTGGTCTATATTTTAAGGCTAGAATTTTTGATTTATTATTGTTTTCCATACAAGGAGACCAAACAACCCGCTTTCAAAAGTTCGTGCTGCTGTTGTTACACCCTGACACATTAAACATATCGAAACCGCCTGGATGGCCTCCAAATTATTATATCAGTATCAAATTGAACTCTACAAGTCTCGAATCTCAGATTTGTGGACTATTTCTTTTGTCTAAAAGGAGAAGCTTCATAAACTCCCAGAATATTCAAACTTTGAGTATGGAATCCAAGCTCCTCTAAAGCTTTTTGAACTCGAACATCTTCAATATGGCCTTCCAAATCCAGGTAAAAATTTGTTTGATCAAATGTATTCTTTACAGAAAAACTTTCCAATTTTGTGAGATTTACTTGGTTGGTGGCAAATCCTCCTAGACATTTATACAATGCTGCAGGAATGCTTTTTAACCTAAATATACAACTCGTAATATAATTTTTATTTTTTTCATATGCAGGTTGACTGATGTTTTTTCCCATGATTAAAAATCTAGTAACATTATTCTTTTCATCTTCAATATTTTTTACCAACACTTTAAGTTTATATATTTGGGCCGAAAGTGTTGAGGCGATTGCTGCTATTGATTTGTCACTTCCTTTAGAAAGTTCTTTGGCTGATCCTGCTGTGTCTGCTGAAATTATTGTTTGAAAATTATGTTTTTGAATAATTTTTTGACATTGATCTATGGCTTGTGCATGACTTCTTATATATTTGATATCTTTTAATTCAACACCCTCTTTAACCAAAAGATTATGTTCAACGGTTTGGAAATGTTCGGCATAAATTTGTAATTTATATTTAGGCAATAAATAATGAATATCAGCAACTCTCCCAGCTAAAGAATTCTCTATAGGAATAACTATTTTGCAGTTTTCGTCTTGATTGGCTGTTCTAAAGGTTTCCTCAAATGTTGGACAAGCCTTAATTGAAGATCCTGGAAAAAGTTGTTCACAAGCAATATGTGAATACGCCCCCATCTCTCCTTGAAATGCTATTTTTATATTCGCCATTTATTTCTCCATGATTTTTTTAATTTCTTCTAAATCAGCCTTTGTATCAATACTAAGTGGATTAGAAGATGTATATCCAACATGGATTTTCATTTTATTTTCTAAAGCTCTCATTTGTTCTAAATTTCTCTCTATTTCTAATTTACTTCTTTTTAAATTTACATACCGCATTAAAGCTTTACTAGTAAAGGCATAAATACCAATATGATGATAAATAAATTTATCCTCTTGATTGGCTAAATCTCTTTTAAAATCCAGTGCCTCAGAAAAACCTGATTTTTCAATGTTGTCCTTTGCAATTACTTTTACAATATTTTGATTTTGAATTTCATCCTTGGTTTTGACAGATGATGCTAAAGTAGCTACATCACAGAGATCTTTTTGCATATATTCATTTAATTGGTTAATAGCATTTGGATCTAAATTAGGCATATCGCCCTGTAAATTTATGATAATTTTAGGTTCGGCAGAATAAAAATTTTTAAATCCTTCAAACACTCTATCTGTGCCTGTTTCGTGTTGACTTACGGAAAGAAATGAATTTCCCCCATTTTTTTTTATCAATTGTGCAATACTTTTATCTGGTGTAACAACTAACACATCCGCTGATCTAGAATTTTTTGCCAAGTCATGAACATGTAATATCATCTCTTTTCCATTAATTAATTCTAGAGGCTTGTTGGGAAGCCTTCTGGCTTTTAAGCGTGAAGGGATAATAACAACTGTATTTCTCATAAATATTTATGCGGCTCAAAGACGCAACGTTGTGCAATTTACTTAAAGTTTTTTATACCAACTCGTGATATATCTAACACATTAGTTATCAAATTTATGAATGGTTTTGAAATAAATAAAATTATAGCTGCAGTTATTTTTACTGTTTTGGTCGTTTTTGGAATAGGAAAAATCACCGATCTGATATTCCAGGTAAAAAAACCCTCTGAGGCAGCATACAAAGTTGAGGCTCCCGCTGTAAAAACAGCAAGCGCAGAATCGTCTAGTTCTGGAAGTGTGGACATAAAGGCACTGCTTGCTCTGGGCACCATAGAACATGGTGAAAAAGTATTTAAAAAATGTTCCGCATGTCACGTGATTGCTAAAGGTGGTAAAAATAAAATAGGACCTGTTCTGTATGGTGTTTTAGGAAAAAAGTCTGCTTCGGTATCAGATTATAAATACTCAAAAGCTTTGATCGCTCACGGGAAAGTTTGGTCGTTTGCTGAGATGAATGGATTTTTAATAAAACCTTCAGCACATATCAAAGGTACTAAAATGGCTTACGCTGGATTAAAAAGTGAAAAAGACAGAGCTTCAGTTATACTTTACATGAATAGTAAAAGCGATAGCCCGCTTCCTAAGCCTTAGTTTATTTTATACACCATTCAATAATACTTTTTTGTGCGTGAATTCTATTAAAAGCCTGTAACCAAACAACAGATTGTTTCCCATCCATAACTTCGCTGGTTACCTCTTCCTCTCTACTTGCGGGAAGACAATGCATAAAAATTGCATCTGATTTTGCAGACTTCATAATTTTTCTATTTACCTGATATTTTTTAAGAACTTTCTTTTTTTTCTTTTTATCGCCCTTATCTCCCATAGAAATCCACTTATCAGTCATAATACAATCCGCATCTCTTGCTGCTTTATGAGGATCTTCTGTGATTAAAAGCTTACAATTATTTTTTTTAGCTGCTTCTATTATTTTTTTGTCAGGTTGATATTTTTTAGGACAAGCAATTTTTAACTCAAATTTAAATTTAGTGGCTGCTTCAATAAAAGAATTTGCAACGTTATTTCCGTCACCAAGCCAGGCAATAGTTTTTCCCTCGATTTCTCCTTTCAACTCTTCAAAGGTTAAAATATCAGACATAATCTGACATGGATGACTTAAATTAGTGAGTCCATTAATGATTGGAATTTCTAAATATTTTTTAAATTCATTAATGTCTTTGTGTGAGTCTGTTCTGATCATAAGAATATCTGCGTATTGAGATAAAACTTTAGCTGTATCTTTTATCGTTTCGTCCCCTTTGCCATAGTGAATTTCGTCTTCATTTAAAATAATAGATGATCCACCCAGCTGCTTGATCGCTAAATCAAAAGAAATTCTTGTTCTTGTTGAGGGTTTTGCAAAAAGCATAATCATTGTCTTCCCTTTGATTGGTTGATCTGAATCGGGCTGGGAGTTGAGTTTTTCACCTCTTTCGGACTTTCTTTTCTTAGCACCATCAATGATGGATCTTAATTCGCTCTTTGACAAATCAGAAATATTTATAAAATGATTCATATATTAATTTAATTTATCACACACTTTTCTTATAATTTTTATTGCAAGATCTATTTCTTGTTTTCTAACATTTAAAGGAGGCAAGATTCTGACTACATTCTCTCCGGCTCTCATTGTAAGCAACTTGTTATCCTCTAATTTTTTAATAAATTTAGTTTGATCATTATAAAGCTGCAACCCTATCAGTAAACCAATTCCTCTAACTTCTTTGATTATTTCCGGATAATCTTCCTGTATTTTGTTTAGTTCAGAGATAAAGTATTTGGAAGATTTTTGTACATTTTTTAAAAAACCTTTTTTGAATATTTGGTCTAACACCGCATTACCCACGCTCATAGCCAAAGGATTTCCACCAAAAGTACTTCCGTGTGATCCTGGTGTCATAGCAGATGCTACTTTTTTGTTCATCAAAAGCGCCCCAATTGGAAAACCACCGCCTATTCCCTTGGCAATTGGCACGATATCAGGTTTTATTTTTGCATGTTCAAAAGCAAAAAATTTTCCCGATCTTCCTATTCCGCATTGAACTTCATCTAGAATTAATAAGATTTTTTTCTTATTACAAATTTTTCTTAAATCTTTTAAACACCAATCGGGTATAACTTTAATGCCTGACTCTCCCATTGCTGTTTCACACATTATTGCAGCTGTTTTTTTTGTAATAGCTTTTTTTAACCCCTCATGATCAGCAAAATTAAAGTGATCAAATCCAGGGACTTTAGGTCCAAATCCCTCTGTCATTTTTTTTGATCCACTAGCAAAAATGGCTGCTAAAGTTCTTCCGTGAAAAGAATTTTTTATACAAAGAATCCTATTTTTTTGAGGTTTTCCAATTGAATAAAAATATCTTCTTGCGGCCTTTATAGCGGCTTCTGTCGCTTCAACGCCACTATTTTGGAATATCACATAATCTGCAAAAGTTTTTTGCGTTAATCTTTTGGCAAGTCTTTCGCTTTCGGGAATAACAAATGCATTTGAAACGTGCCAAAGCTTCTTGGCTTGCTTGTTCATTGCTTTGGTTAAATAAGGATTTGCATGTCCTAGGGAATTAACCGCTATACCTTGAACAAAATCCAAATATTTTTTGCCATTAACCGAATATAAAAAACTGCCTTTGCCTCTTTTAAAAGCAATTTTTCTTCTGTTATAATTTTTAGCTAAAGCACTCATTAATTAATTAAGATTTTATCTTGTATCCTCTTTTATAAAGCAAATAAGATACAAACCATAGTACTATTGCCAATATCGTTAAGTATGTTGCTCCAATAAAAATTGATCCGTCGGACTGCTCTAAAAAACCATATCTAAATCCATCAATCATATAAAAGAAAGGATTGCATTTGCTTATGACCTGTAGAAATTGGGGAAGATTATCAATTGTATAAAAAGTTCCTGATAAAAAAGATAAAGGTATAATTAAAAAATTAGTTACTGAGGCCATATGATCAAACTTTTCAGCCCATAAGCCTGCCATAATACCAACCAGACCAAGAATAAAGGATGAAACAAAGGTGTAAAAAATTAGAGCATAGAAATTTCTAATTTCTATATCTACTAGAAAATAAAATATACATATAGATACAACGCCAATCATAAAACTTCTTGTTATAGCAGCCAAAGTTACAGCAAGTGTTACTTCTCCTGCTGAAAGAGGAGCATACAAAATATCCACAATATTCCCTTGAATTTTTCCTATCATAAAGGAAGAAGAAGAGTGGGAAAAAGCTTGTTGAATTATCTGCATGGCAATCAATCCTGGCGCGAGAAAAGTAATAAAAGGAAAACCAAGCATGTCAGATCTACCACTTCCGATAGCAACGGATAGAACTAAAAGAAAAAGCAACGAAGAAATGATTGGGGATAAAAGTGTTTGAATCCAAACTATTAAAAATCTAAGGACTTCTTTTTTGTATAATGTCCAAAAACCAATCCAGTTTACCAAACCAAATCTTGTTACTCCTATTTTGTATTTTTTGCTTATTTCAACCATACGTAGTCTTATAACTGTAAAATAAATTTTCTGTGAAAAACTTTTGTTTTAAACAGGTTTTCGACTTTATTTATTTTAACACTACTAAATAATGTAATACCTTGAAATAAGAAAACTATATGTAGTTTTCATTTGATATGAGTACTTGGGACGAAGCACGCGAAGCAAAGTTAAAAGAATTGTGGGAAAAGGGCCATACCGCTAGTCAAATTGCAAAAATTTTGGGTGACACAACAAGAAATGCGGTTATTGGAAAGGCACATCGTCTTAAGTTGGCTGGCAGAACACAATCAAGAAAGTCTGAAAAGGAAAAAAAACAATCTGTAAGTGCACAAAGTAAAGAGGAAAGATATATAAGCCGGAGAAGCAGGTTTAAATCTCTGCTTTTAGATAAAAATTTTGAGCCAGAAAATCCTAAGAAATTAGAAGAGTTGGGTGATAAAAATTGCAGATGGCCCATAGGTCATCCGGATGAAGAAAGTTTTTATTTTTGTGGTAGATCACCTATTGAAGGGTTTTCTTACTGCAAGTTGCATATCTTATATGCCTTCCAGCCTAAAAATCCAAAAGAAGAGTTAATTAACAAAGAAGATGATGTTCCGGCTTTCATAGAAAAGAAAGTTAAAGCCGCTAAGTAATCCTTTAATAAAACCTTAACAATACTTTAATATAATAATCAGGAGAAAAAATATGAATAAAATAACTATAAAATACCTTAAATGGACAAGTACGTTTTTAACCTTGTTTGGAATATTAGCATTCTATTTAGATTACTATCCTTACAGCATGATACCTCACGGACTTGGTATTATTGGATGGACAGTTGTAGGAACCATAACAAAGGATAAACCGCTACTTACAAACTTTGCATTGCAAATACCTATAATGTTTGCGGGTATTATAAAATATTCAATTTAAGAATTGAATTTTTGAAAAGTCAGTTATCCAAAGAATAACCTGCAGCTCGAACTGTCCTAATTAAGTCTTTTGTTCCTTCGAGATTAATTGCTTGTCTTAGTCTTCTAATATGTACGTCAACTGTTCTACTCTCAACATTTATATTATCTCCCCAAACATTAGTTAATAATTGTTCTCTTGAATAAACCCTTTTTGGATTTTTTATAAAAAAATCAAGAAGGTTATATTCTGTTGGTCCTAAATCTATTTGTTTGTTTGCTCTATAAACTTTTCTAGTAATTCTATCTATTTTAAGATCTCCAAAAGAAATTATATCTTCTGCCACTGATGGTTTTGATCTTCTCAGCAAAGCTTTTATTCTTGCTAATAGTTCAGGGAAACTAAAAGGTTTAGTAATATAATCGTCAGCACCAATATTCAGTGCTTTGACTTTATCTTCTTCTTCACCTTTTGCTGTAAGCATTATAATAGGAATATTTTTATATTTGTCATTTTTCTTAAGTAGCTTGCAAATTTCAACTCCAGATAAATCAGGCAACATCCAGTCCATCAAAACTAAATCTGGATTTGTATCTTTAATTGCTTTGAAACCATTTTCTCCATTAGTTGAAGAGTTTACTTTAAAACCTTCTTTGCTTAAGTTGTATTCTACAAGTGTTACTATTGATTGTTCGTCCTCAACTATATGAATATTTGCATTCATTTATCTTTTACAAATTCTTTTCCTTTAGGCCTTGCGCCTTCTAAATATTCACCCTCAATCAAATAATAAAGTGACTCAGCTATATTTGTAACGTGATCGCCAGCTCTCTCGATATTTTTAGTAACAAAGAGTAAATGTGTAGCTAATTCTAAATTTTTTTTATTTTTCCCTAGAAAATTTGCAACCTCATTCATGGCAATATGAGTTAAATCATCTACTTGTTCATCATTTCTCCACACTTCGATAGCCTTGTCTTTAGATTTAGATATGTATGCATCTAGAACATTATTAAGCTGTTTCTTAACTAGTTCACCCAATCTTTTTAGACTACCTGTCAATTCTGGAGGTAAGTCAATTGGAAGTGGCTCAATTTTTTTGGCAACGCTTTTAGCTAAATCTCCGATCCTTTCTAAATCATGAGATATTTTAAGTGAGGATATAGTTGTTCTCAAATCAATAGCCATGGGTGCTCTTTTAACTAAAACAGTTGAAATTTGGTCATCTATTTTTGCTCGAAGCTCATTTATTTGAGCATCATTTTTTACGATATTTTCAGCTGCCTCTTTATCGATTTTTACAATTGCTTGAATAGTATCTGACAATTGACTTTCGGTTAGACTTCCCATTTTCACAAGATCATCGTTTAAACTTTGCATCTCTTCTTCGTAAGATTTTACTATTCTTTTTTCTTCAGACATCTAACCAAACCTTCCTGTAATATAATCTTGTGTCATCTTGTTATTAGGATTTTTGAACATCTTATCAGTAGTATCGACTTCAATCAAATTACCTAAATGAAAAAAGCCAGTTCTTTGTGAGACCCTTACTGCTTGAGCCATAGAGTGAGTTACGATTACTATGGTAAAAGTTTTTTTAAGCTCCTCCATAAGTTCTTCTATTTTTGCTGTAGCAATTGGATCTAATGCAGAACATGGTTCATCCATTAGAATTACTTCTGGATTAACAGATATAGCACGGGCGATGCAAAGTCTCTGTTGTTGTCCTCCTGATAAAGAAGTGCCTGGTTCATCTAAACGATCTTTAACCTCTTCCCAAAGTGCAGATTTTTTTAAACTTGTTTGAACAATCTGATCCAATTTATCTTTATGATCAGCTAAACCATGAATTTGTGGACCATAAGCTACATTATCATAAATACTTTTTGGAAAAGGATTTGGCTTTTGGAAAACCATACCTATTCTTTCCCTTAGTCTTACTACATCAATTTGTTTATTATTTATTTCTTGTCCATCAATTTTTATTGAGCCAGATATTTTGCATGTTTCAATTACGTCGTTCATTCTATTAATACATCTTATATATGTTGATTTACCACAACCCGAAGGTCCTATTAAGGCAGTAACTTCTCTATTAAAAATTTCTAAATTAACATTTTTAAGAGCTTGTTTTTGCCCATAAAAAACATCTAATTTTTCAGTTTTTATTTTAACTTTATTATTTGTCATGACCATCTTCTTTCAAATTTTTGTCTTAAATATACTGCAAAAGCATTCATTGTAATTAAAAATGTAAGCAAAATCATTATTGTTGCCGAAGTTTTTTCAACAAAACCTCTTTCTGCTTGTTCTGACCAAAGATAGACCTGAACGGGTAATGATGCTGAGGGATCAACGGGACTAGAAGGTAAGTCCACAACAAATGCGACCATTCCAATTAAAATTAAAGGAGCAGTTTCACCTAAAGCTTGAGCTAAACCTATTATTGTTCCTGAAAGTGTTCCTGGAATAGCAAGCGGAACAACATGGTGTGTAACTGATTGAACTTTAGATGCACCAACAGCTAAAGCACCTTCTCTAATAGATGGTGGCACTGCTTTTAAAGATGCTCTGCAAGGAATAATTATTCTAGGCAAAGTCATTAAAGCTAGAGTAATACCTGCAACTAACGGTGTTGAACGAGGGAAATCAAAAGTACCTAGTAAAATACCCAATCCAAGTAATCCAAAGACAATAGATGGGACTGCTGCAAGATTATTTATATTGATTTCAATAAAATCTGTTATTCGATTTTTAGGTGCAAATTCTTCTAAGTAAATAGATGCAAGTATCGCAATAGGAAATGATAAAAGCAAAGTTACTATGATTGTAAAAAACGAACCTAATAATGAACCTCCGACACCTGCTAATTCTGGATCTCTGGAGTCGCCGTTTGTAAATAAAAATGTATTAAAAGTTTTTTGAATTTTATTATCCTCAACAAGTTTGTCATAAATCAAAAGCTGAAAGTCAGAGATTCTTCTCCTCTCTTCGGGTAAGTGCCTTGGATAATTTCCCTTGTTTAATTGATCTATATCATCTGAAGCTGTAAGTTCGATTATAGTTGTTTTGTTTAAGAATCCTTTATTTTCGATAATGAAATTCTTTATTTCAAATTCATAATCAGGGCTAAATATTCTTATCAAATCCTTTTCTTCTTTAAGACCTTTTGTTTTGTAAACATTTAACAAACTTTCGATGGATAAATCATAAAAGTCTGTGTCTTGAATCTCTTCATTTGTTGGGTTGTTTTTAATTTCAAGTTTTTCTGTATTGAAATCTACCTCTACAGATATTGTTGTTCTAGAAAATGCACCTTTTCCTTTTGAGAAAATAACATTTACTAAGAAGAGAACAAATAAGATTGCTAAAATTACTGAGGTAAGTCCATAAAATTTAAATCTTTTTTCAGCTCTGTATCTTTTTTTTAATAATTCTTCTTTACTCATATTTTTCCCTATATTTTTTAACAAACCTTAGAGCAATATAGTTTAGAATTAATGTTGCAAAAAATAGTGTTAAACCTAAAGCAAAAGCAGATTGTGTTTTTGGACTATCAAACTCTTGGTCTCCAATTAAAATCATAACTATTTGTGTGGTAATCGTTGTGGTCGACTCTAAAGGATTGATTGTAAGTCTTGCTGCTAGTCCAGCTGCCATAACTACGATCATTGTCTCGCCTATTGCTCTTGATACAGCGAGTAAAACCGAACCTACAATTCCTGGTAACGCGGCAGGTATAACTACTTTTTTTATTGTCTCTGACTTAGTTGCACCAACTGCATAAGAACCATCTCTCAAAGATTGAGGTACTGCATTTATTACATCGTCTGATAGAGAGGAAATGTACGGAATTATCATTACACCCATTACTAAACCAGCCGCTAAAGCACTTTCAGAAGATACTTCGAGACCAAACCTTTCGCCGAATTCTCTAAAGAAAGGACCAACAGTTAATGCAGCAAAGAATCCATAAACTACGGTTGGTATTCCAGCTAATATTTCTATAATTGGTTTAGAATATTTTCTAACTTTTTTACTTGCATATTCTGCTAAATATATTCCTGAAAAAAGACCTATCGGAACAGCAACTATCATTGCAATAAAAGCTATAAATGCTGTACCGGCGAATAAGGGCACTGATCCAAAGGCATCTTTAAGTTCATTATATTCTTCTGGAGTAATAGTAGAGGCATCCCTAACAAATGCTCTTTGTGGGCTCCATGAAGTTCCAAACAAAAAGTCAAATATATTAATTGTGGTAAAAAATTTAATACTCTCAAATAAAAGTGAAAAAATAATTCCAATTGTTGTTAAAATTGCAACTAGGGAACAGGTAAAAAGAACTGCTTTAACAATTTTTTCTACCTCTTCTCTTGCCTTATTATTACTTATTAATTTTTTATAAGCATAAAGAGTGGTAAACATTAAAAAGCTTATAAGAATTACTATTTTCGATCCTTCGGCAATAGATAAGAAAGATTTATAATTTTCAGCACCTAATCTAATTTCTTCTGTGATTGTTCCTGTAAAATTTCCTGCGTATAATGCAATTATCTGTTGGTAAATTAAGTTTAATTCGTCAGGGTTTAATTCGCTCAAATTATTTGAGCTTAAATTGTTAATTATAATAGCTTTGATTATGGTCGGTTCAAAAACAGTCCATAAGGCTAAGATTAAAACTGCTGGAATCGCACACCATAAGGCTAAATAATAACCATAATAATCAGGTAGTGCGTTAGGTCTAATTTTATTTTCTGAAGTAATTTTTATTATTTTCTTTCTACCGAAAAAAAAACAAGAAGTACTAAATAACACTACAAGCAAAAGAATTGCTAAGTTCATGGTAGGAAGACGGTATTACAAAACTGTTACAGTTTTATTACAAAAATAAACTTTTGATTGAATTTTAAGTGTTTAAAAAAAGGCCAGATACTATATCTGGCCTTTTTGAGGGATTAATTACTTTATTTTAATAGTAATTAGATCTGTTGCTGCAGTTCTTACTATTTTATACTTATCAGAAGCTAAAGGTACCAAACCAATATCTGTTAGATATCCTCTAGGTCCCATTGATTTTTTTGAAGTAAATTCTTTCAAAAATTCTTGCACACCTGGCACTACACCGATGTGAGCCTTTTTCACATAGAAAAATAATGGTCTTGCTATTGGATATGAATAATCTTGAATACCTTCAAGAGATGGTTTCACTCCATTAATTGCTGCTGCTTTAATTTTATCTTTGTTAGCTAAATAATAGCTATAACCAAAAAAACCATAAGCATCTGGATTAGCAGTTAGCTTTTGAACTATAAGTGTATCATTTTCACCAGCCTCTACCGCATAACCATCTTCTCTCATTTTAGCACATTCTTTTTTAGCCTTTTTTCCATCAGCTTCGTAAAGAGATTTTGCTGCTTTCGAACAACCTTTGTTCATTACTAATGAGTTCCAAGCATCTCTTGTACCAGAAGTTGGGGGAGCAATTAAAATTTCAATTTTTTTGTTTGGCAAACTTGTATCAATATCACTCCAGTTTTTGTATGGATTTTCAACTAATTTACCATCCACATCAACTCTAGAAGCTAAAGCTCTCCAAAGCTGCTCTTTTGTAAAATTTGCGTCTTGAGATTTAGCAGAGTGAGAAAAAGTTATTCCATCATTCCCCACAATTATTTCGACGATTTCTTTAACTCCATTTTTTTCACACAATGCTTTTTCTTTTGATTTAATAGCTCTTGAAGCATTTGTGATATCTGGATGTGCAGTTCCTACACCTGCGCAGAATAATTTCATTCCACCGCCAGTACCAGTACTTTCGATAACTGGGGTTTTAAATTTACTTTGTTTACCGAATTTTTCAGCAACAACTGTTGCGTACGGATAAACTGTAGATGAACCTACAATTTTGATTTGATCTCTTGCTTGAGCTGTTGATGCAAAAATCATAGCAGCAAAAGCTAAAAGAATTATTTTTATTTTTTTCATATTTTTTCCTTTTTTATTATTTATTTGATTAATCTATTAAAAAAGGATTTAAAAATTGTTTCAGTAATATGAAAGTTTTGTTACAAGGCTAACTTTTTAGTTGTGTTAGTATTTAAATTGCGGGAAATTTAAGGATAAATTCGGTACCAACACCCTCTTCGCTTTTAATATCCATATCAGCTCTGTGTTGATTTATAATGTGTTTTACAATTGCTAGACCCAAACCTGTCCCGCCTACATCTTTACTTTTAGACGGATTTACCCTGAAAAATCTTTCAGTGACTCTGTGTATATATTCTTTTGGAATACCAATTCCCTGATCTTTGATTGAAACGATTACGGACTCTTCATTGTTTTCAACATTAACAAATATTTTTTTACCTTTTTTGCTATATTTTGCAGCATTATCAATCAAATTAGAAAACACTTCTGTTAATCTATCTTGGTCTCCTAAAATCTCATATTCATTATCTGGGGCTTTTAATTCAGCCTGTATTTCATTTTTTTTGAGTATCTCGTTATTCATTTCAATAACTGAAGATATAATTTTTTTAATATCTACATTTTTTTCAGGTCTAATATGCTCTTGTAATTCTATTTTAGATAAAGAGAGTAGATCTCTAACAATATTCTCCATTCTGACCGTCTGTTGAAAAAGTATAGGTAAAAATTTCTTTTGGCTTTCAAAATCATTTGATGCATGTCCTTTATTTATCGTTTCTAGGCCTAATTTTATGCTTTGAAGTGGTGTTCTTAATTCATGAGATACGTTTGCAACAAAGTCAGATCTTAGCCTTTGTGTCTTAATAATTTCTGTTAAATCTTTTAGAAAAATTACTACTGAATTTTGATTATTTAAAATTATGTAGGAAGAAAAGAACTGAAAAGTTGGATTATTAAGTTCAATATCAATTTTTTTATTTTTTTTTGTTGATAAGACAACATCAATATTTTGCAAAATTTCAGGAACCCTTAAAACTGTAGCTATATGTTTACCTTGAAGTTTTTTCCCAAATTTTTTTGTAGCTGCTGTGTTTAAAAATTTTATATTTTTAAATTTATCAATCTCAAATAAAACATCATCTATTTGATTAAAAGTATTGCTCGATAATCCTTTTTCATTACCATTTAATTCTTCTTCTTCCAAAATTTCTTCTTCTTCAATTTCATCTGATTTTAGTTTGTCTTTTTGTCTATTTATTTCTGATTTTGCGGCTATACCTGCTCCGATGCTTTTAAAAGATACTAATATGACAAATATAGCAAGACCTGCGCCTATTAATATAAAGAGTAAATCCATTAGTTAATTATAATTGCTAATTTAAACTTTAGCAAATTCTCCGCCTGAACGGTAGCGCCATAACCATTTTTCCATTTCACTTTCTACGTCTGTTGGTTTTATGTTTAAATCCTGAAGGGTTAAATGGTTGTCTGAAACTACATTGTCTTTTTCTGATAATATTAAACACTGGTCTCTGGTCAAAATAGGAGGAATAGGCAACAAACTCAAAAGTGTACCTTGAACTTTGGCAAGAGTCATTGGCATTTCTACAACCAGTCTTTTTTTTCCAATAATTTTTAGGATTAATTTGACTATATCTCCAAAACTCATAATTTTTTCTCCTCCAATTTCATAAATTTTTCCTTCATTATTTTTAACATCAATAGCTTTTAAGATAGCTTTTGCAACATCATTTACAAAAATAGGTTGAAATTTATAATTCATGTTAACAACAGGTATGATGGGTGAGAAACTTAATTTCGCAAATAAATTGGTAAAATTATCTTCACTACCACAAACAACGCTTGGTCTAATTATGATTGTATTTTTAAAGCTATTTAAAGATTTTTCTTCTCCTAAAAATTTTGACTGCTGATATTTTGATTTAGATTCCTTGCTGGCTCCGATCGCACTTACATGAACAAATTTTTTTACATCAGATTGAGCACATAGGTTTGCTATCGTTTCTGGCAAATCTGCATGGATAGTGTTAAATTTTTGCTTTCTAGTCTCGTACAAAATTCCTGTAAGGTTAATAACTATATCTGAATTGTTAATAGCATTCTTAATTGCATTAAAATTTTTCGAATTAAAATCAATAATCTCTATAGCTCCTGGAGGCGCTTGAGTCTTTAAATAGCCTTTTGTAAAGGGATTTCGAGTCGGAACAATGCATCTAAAGTTCCTCTTGGTCAAATTTCTGACAAGATACCTGCCTATAAATCCACCACCGCCTAGAATTGTTGCTATCGGGTAATTATTCATGGTATTCAGATAATATGGTAAAAATACACAGATTAAAAGGCGACATAAGCTCAGAAATTGCTAAATCATTTAAGGGATCTGTGGCTATTGATACAGAAGCTACAGGACTTCAAATTCCAGAAAGAGACAAATTAAGCTTAATTCAAATCTGTGCTGAAAATGGAGACGTTCATGTTATTCAACCGGACAGGAAAAGTTACAAGGCACCAAATTTAGTTTCTGTTCTGGAAAATGAAAAAATTTTAAAGATCGGACATTTTTTAAGATTTGACAAAAGTGCTTTGGAATATTTTCTAAAATGTAAAATAAAAAATATATTTGATACCAAAATTGCATCTAAGTGTGTAAGAACTTACACTGATCAGCACGGACTAAAAAATTTAGTTTTTGAATTTTGTAATAAAAATTTGGACAAAAGACAGGGTAGTAGCGACTGGAATAAAGATATTAATGAAATGACCGATAAACAATTAGAATACGCTGCAAATGATGTTGTTTATCTTCATAAAATTAAAAATGAATTAGAAAAAATGTTGGTTCGAGAAAAAAGAATGGATTTGTATAAAAGATGTATCAACTTTCTAGATACAAGAATAGAACTTGACCAAACTGGATTCAAATTTGATGTGTTTGAACATTAAAAATGAGTAAAGAAAATTATATAAAAATAGCAAAAAAATCAACTGCAGTTCAAATTTCAGAATTGAAAAAAATAAATAAAGTTTTTGATAAAAATTTTATCAAAGCAATAGAGGTAATGGCAAATTGTAAAGGCAAAATTATAGTTGCAGGAATTGGCAAGAGTGGACTAATTGCTAGAAAAGTTTCGGCTACTCTTTCTTCTGTTGGGTTTCCATCCTTTTATTTAAATCCAGGAGAAGCTAATCATGGTGATCTGGGTCAAATAGACAAAAGAGATATACTTCTAGTTTTTTCTTACTCAGGAAATACAGTAGAACTCACAAATATGCTTAAGTATGCTAATAGATTTAATATTAAAGTTATTGGAGTAGCATCTAAAAAGGACAGCTTACTTTTGAAGGCAAGTGATGTACCAATAATACTGCCTAGAGTTAAAGAAAGTGATCCAACCGGGATGGTTCCAACAACATCAACAAGTATTACTTTGTTATTCGGCGATTCTTTATGTTCTGCATTAATGCAGAAATTTAAATTTTCTAAAGAAAGATTTAAGATCTTTCACCCCGGGGGAAGTATAGGACAAACTCTTTTATTGGTTAAAGATGTAATGGTAAGAGGAAGCGGAATTCCATTAATAAACTATAATACAAATATTTCAAAAGGAATAAAAATTATTACTAAAAAAGATTTAGGAGTTGGAATAGTTGTTAAAAATAGATTGGCAGTAGGGGTTGTTACGGACGGAGACATTAGAAGAGGAAGAAAGAAATTTTCAACTAAAAATAAAATTCAAGTATTGATGAGCAAAAGACCAAAATATGTAAGTGAAAGTACCTCAGCTGCAAAGGCACTCTCTATGATGAGCGAATACAGAATTACTGATTTATTGGTTTCTTCTGACAGTGACTATAAAAAAAATAAAGTTTTATTTAAACCAACGGGAATATTAAATATTCACGCACTTTTAAAATATGGCATCAAATAAACTTAAATTAAATAAAAAAATGTTGTCTCAAACAATACTTTTTTTATTGGGAATTTTGATAATTTTTTTTACTTACTTCTACACAGATAAGCAAAAAACTGTAAAAAAAACTGAAAAGGAAAAAGTAGCAAAAACAAATGAAGAGATTGGAGATAAGAGTACGTTCGAAAATATTCAATATGAGGGGGTTGATGCAAGTGGAAACAAATTTATAATTAATTCTGACTATGCTGAATTTGAGAACGACGCGCCAAATATAATTGATATGAGAAATATCGTGTGTAAATTCTTTTTTAAAGATGGAACTGTTTTAAGGGTTATAAGTGATTTTGGTGTTTACGATAACATTACCAACGACATGTCATTTGAACAAAATGTGAAAATGTATTATTTAGAAAGCAGATTGTTTGCGGAAAAAGCAGATTTTGTTAATTCGAAAAATTATCTGTTCGTGCAAGGAAATGTTGTTGCGGAAGGTTTGGAAGGAGATTTAAGGGCAGATAAGATGAATTTTGACTTGACTGAAAAAAAATTAAGAATTTCTATGTACAATGAAGATAAAGTAAATATAAGAGTTAATTATTAGATGAAAAAAAGTTTTAGAATTATTAAGTTTAAAAAAAATAAACCTGCATTACAAGTTAAGAGTGTAAGCAAATCTTTTGATGGAAGACCCATATTAAAAAAAATCAATTTAGATTTATATCCAGGAGAAATTGTTGGCCTTATTGGCCCCAATGGTTCGGGAAAGTCTACGCTTTACGGAGTTGTTATAGGTCAACACAAAGTAGATGCTGGAAGCATCTTTTTAAATCAAAAAGAAATAACTTATAAACCTATTCACCAAAGAGCTAAGCTTGGTATTGCTTATCTAAGCCAGTACAGAAGTGTTTTTAATATGAGCGTCTACGATAATCTTCTTGGAGTCTGTCAGATTTCAATCAAAGAAAATGAAAAACAAAGACTTATGGTAGAAAAACTTTTGACAGAATTTAATCTACAGCACTTGAGAAATATAAACGCAAATTCTTTATCCGGGGGAGAGGTGCGAAGATTGCAAATAGCCAGAACCTTAATAAACAACCCTAAGGTTATTTTGTTGGACGAACCAATGGCCGCTTTAGACCCTATCATTGTTCAGGATATTCAAAATTATATTTTAAAATTACAATCTTATGGATGTGGAGTTATCATTACAGATCACCAGGTTCAAAACCTTTTTGAAATTGTAGATAGAGCCTATGTCATAGGTGAGCAAACCATAATTGCATCTGGAAAACCTAAAGAAATATTAAAATCCAACAAAGCTAGAGAGTTATACTTTGGTTCTTTTGAAAATTAAGTAAATATGCCAAAGAGAAGTTACTCTGTATTATTCAAAAATAAAATTAAAAGATTTAAAAAAGTTACAAATGTTGATCCGGACAAATCAGTCTCTATAAGATCTTTTTTGATTGGATCTATAAGTCATGGTATTTCAGAAGTTAAGAACGTTCTCGAATCTGAAGACCTATTTTCTACAATTGATTGTCTAAAAAAATTAGGTGTAAAGATAAAAAAATCTGGAAAAAAAAATTATCTTATTTACGGTAAGGGTCTAGGGTCGTTATATATAAAAAAAAATAGTCTATTAAATTGTGGAAATTCTGGAACTTGCGCAAGATTGTTGATTGGAATTTTATCAACTACACCTAGCATAGAGGTAAGAATAAAAGGTGATAAATCATTAAATAAAAGAAACATGATAAAATTAATAAAAATAATGAATGAGTTTGGTGCGCAATTTCATCCAAAGAATAAATTCAACCTACCCTTAAAAATGATTTCCTCTGCTATACCAACAGGTATTGTTTATAAAACGGGAGTTAGTAGCCAATTAAAGTCTGCTGCAATATTGGCCTCTACAAATGCTTATGGACAATCAACTGTAGTGGAAAATAAAAATTTTGAAAGTCGTGATCATACTGAAAATATTTTGTTAAAAAATTCTAATATCTTAAAAATTAGAAAGGAAAAAAACAAAAGTATCATAAAAATTTCTGGCAAAGGTCATCTGGAATGTCTAAAACTATCAGTGTTTGGAGATCCGTCGTCAGCAGCTTTTCTTGCGGCAATAACAATGCTTACTCCAAATAGCTACCTAAAAATAAAAAATGTTGGACTGAATCCAAAACGAACAGGATTTTATCGGCTAATGAAAATGCATGGAGCCAAAATAATATACGAGAAGGTAAGAAGAAATAACACAAACGAACTTGTGGGAGACATTTGCATCAAAAGTAGCAAACTTAAACCGATTAGGGCAAGCGCCAAAATATATCCTTCGATGCCGGACGAATATCCGATTTCATTCATAATTGCAGCCCTCACTCCTGGTGTTCATGTATTTAAAGGAATTTCAGACCTTTCTAACAAGGAAAGTTCTAGAGCTTATGAGATAAAAAAAATACTGAACCAAATTGGGATAAAATGTAAATTAACCAGAGATCAAATGAAAATTTTTGGAACAAATAAGATAAAAAGGAAATCAATTAAAGTTTCAAGCCTAGGTGATCACAGAATCTGTATGAGCTCTGCTGTTCTATCGCTTGTCACATCTTGCCCGGTTCACATAAGAGGCTTTGAAACTGTTAATACTTCATCGCCTTCTTTCTTAAAAACTATAAAAGCATTAGGTGGAAAATTTGAAATTAAAAAAGCATCATAAACTAGTAATTGCCGCTGATGGTTCGGCAGCTAGCGGAAAAACAACGGGCGCAAAGAAAATTTCTAAGAAATATGGCCTAAAATTTCTTTCATCAGGATTATTATATCGATTTGCAAGCTACCTAATACTGAAGCATAAACCAAAAAATAAAATAGCTTTTTTAAAAAAAAAATTTAGAAAATTAAATTTAAAAAAATTAAATAGTATGAATTTACATTCTACAAAAATTTCTGAACACACATCAATAATCGCTAAAGAAAAGAAAATTAGACTTGTATTAAAATCATTTCAAAAAAATTTTTCTAAGAAATTTAACAAAACATGTATTGAAGGAAGAGACATTGGAACAGTAATTTTGCCAAAAGCAGATATTAAATTCTTTTTCAAATGTGACTTGGATACTGCTGCTAAAAGAAGGTTTAAAGAGTTAAGGAAAAAAAATAAAAAAATTAAATTACAAGCTGTTAAAAAACAACTGCAAATACGTAATTTTAGAGACGTCTCTCGAAAAAACAGTCCTTTACTAAAAAGCCATGATGCGGTAATTGTGGACACCGGAAAATTAAGGAAAATACCTCAGATGATGAAAAAAATGTCAGAGGTTGTGGAAAGAAAGATTAAAAGCAAATATGGAAGTTAAAACAGAAGTTGTTAAAAAAGAAAGTAAAAAAGAATTTGAAAGCCTTTTAGAAGAAGATTTTAAAAAGAGAGATCTAAAAGAAGGTAGCATCATCAAAGCTACTGTAAGTGAAATAGGAAAAAAACATGTTTTTGTCGACTTAAAAGCTAAGAGCGAAGGCATAATTCCCATTGAAGAGTTTAAAATATCTAAAGAACTTGAAGCTTTAAAAATAGGTTCGAAAATAGATGTCTATCTGGAAAGAATTGAAACCTACAAGGGTGAGATAATTGTCAGTCGTGAGCGTGCCAGAAGAATGGGTTCGTGGAAAAAAATGGAAAAAGCCTTTCAAAACCAAGAAGAGGTCGAAGGTATGATCACAAATAAAGTGAAAGGCGGTATGGTCGTAAATATAGACTCTTGTCTTTGTTTTTTGCCAGGATCACAAATTGACACGAAACCTCTTAGAAATTTTGATCACTTAATGAATGTTCCTCTAAAATTTTTGTGCGTCAAGCTGGACAAAGTAAGGGGGAATATTGTTGTATCAAGAAGAGCTATTTTAGAAAAAAGTAAAAACGAAGATCTAAAAAAGATATTATCAAAAATAAAAGAAGGGGATATTGTCGAAGCACAAGTTAAGGCTATTCTGGACTGGGGAGCTTTTTTAGATTTAAATGGAGCGGATGCATTACTACACGTTACAGATCTTTCGTATTCAAGAGTAAAAAAAACCTCTGACCTTTTATCAATAGGTCAAACTATAAAAGTCAAAATAATTAAAATAGACAAAGAAACAAAAAGAATCAGCTGTGGTATTAAACAAATGCATACTGATCCTTATGAAAATTTAGAGAAAAAATTTAAGATAAACAATATTTATAAGGGCGTGGTCACCAAGTGTGTTGAGTATGGCTGTTTTATAAGACTAAAAAATCCAAAAACCAATGAGCCAGAAGAAGGTCTGGAAGGGTTGGTACACCAGTCAGAGCTTTCTTGGACAAAAAAAACTATACAACCGAGCAAAGTACTTTCTCCATCTCAAGAAATTAATATAAAAATAATCGAGATGGATCCCGAGAAAAAGAGGATCTCACTAAGCTATAAGCAGACTTTAGAAAATCCGTGGAATGCTTTTTTGAAAAAAACTCCTGTAGGCTCAGTTATAGATACAAAAGTTGTTAATATTGCAGATTTTGGTTTGTTTGTTTCACTGGGAAACTCTGATCTTGTTGGAATGATACATCACAAAGATCTTTCTTGGAATGAATCAGAAAAAAATTTAAATAAATTCAAAAAAAATGACTCTGTAAAAGCAAAAATACTTGAATTTGACAAAGAAAAAGAAAAGATTAGACTTGGTGTAAGACAATTAGAAAAGGATCCGTTTGACTATTTTGAAAGTAAAAATAACGGGGATACTATAACCGCGACAGTCAAAGAGGTTTTAAAAAATGGAATAAAAGTTTCAGTTGGTCAAGACGAAAACTCTCTTTTTACTATAAGAAAAGCCGAACTTGCTAAAGAAATTGAAAACTGTAGACCAGAAGTGTTTAATAAAGGAAACAAGGTTGACTGCATGATAGTCGGCTTGGAAAGAGAGAAGAGGAAAGTGTCCTTGTCAATAAAAGCATTAGAAATAGAGAATGAGAAAATTGCTATAAAGAAATATGGTAAAGGCGGTACAAGTTCTGGTCAAATTCTAGGAGATATACTTGGTAAAGCATTCGGTTCAAAGAAAAAGGGGAAGAAAAAAGAGGACAAAAAATAGTTTTATATGGTGAGATCTGAGTTAATCTCAAAATTATCCGAAAAAATTCAACGAAAATTAAAAAAATCTGATCTAGAAAAAATAGTGTCCATACTATTAGAGACTATTGTTGAGGGAATAAAAAATAACAAGAGCACTGAGTTTAGACATTTTGGAAGATTTTCTGTAAAAAAATTAAAAAAAAAAATAAACAGAAACCCACGTACTGGGGAAAAAATTCATACTCCAGAAAAAATATCCATTAGTTTTAAAATGGCAAATAAACTGAAAAAAAAAGTTAATGAAAAAGAGGCAATGAATTGAAAAAAAATATCTTTGTTGCTTTAGATTTTTCAAATTTTGATAAGGCCCTGGATGTTGCTAGCAGTGTAAAAAATGATGCCGCTGGGCTTAAAATTACTAATGAATTATTTGCAATTTGTGGGAAAGAAGGTTTAAAAAAACTTTCAGATTTTGGACTAGAAATTTTTCTTGATTTGAAAATTCTGGATATTCCCAATACAGTCAAAAAAACTGTAGCTAGTATTACATCATTAAAAACTGTGAAATATTTAACAGTTCATACCAGTGGAGATTACGATATGCTTAAAGCAGCCCAAGAATCTTCTGGTCAGTTAGAATTGCTAGGTGTCACTGTATTAACTTCGCAATCTTCATCGAAAGATCAGGTTAAACTTTTAGCCAATTTAGCTATCAAATCAGAGCTCAGTGGTGTAATTGCTTCAGCACAAGAGTATGGATTAGTAAGATCTTTGTCTAAAGACCTAAAAATCTTTTGTCCTGGAATACGGGGGATTGAGGATAAAAAACATGATCAAAAAAGGGTCATGAGTTACTCAGAGTTTTGTAAAATCTCAAAAAATGACAACAAAGCCTTCGCCGTCATAGGCAGACCTATCTATGAAAGTGGTGACGCTGGTCAAAACATCAAAAAAATTATAGAGTCTGCTAAATAGCAAACTTAACTATATCTAAGAATGAAAATTAAAAAAGGAATACCTTTAATTGATCAACACGACAAAAATGGTTTTTATGGAGGAAAATTTGGCGGTAATTACGTTGCCGAAACGCTCAAAAAACCTATAGATGATTTAACAAAATTGTTTGAAAAGTATAGAAAAGACAAAAATTTTATAAAAGAAAGAGATGATTTATACGAAAATTATATAGGAACACCCACAAGATTTATAAAGTTACAGAATCTTACGGACCATTTAGGTGGCGCTCAGATCTATGCAAAAATGGTATCTGACTGCAGAGGGGGAGCACACAAATGCTACAATGCAATAACTCACGCGATGCTCTGCAAACGAGCAAAGAAGAAATATATCTGTACTGACACTGGTGCTGGATATAATGGAAAAATGTTTTCTATGGTCGCAAAAAAATTTGGTCTTGGGTGTAAAGTGTTTATGGGAACGAGAGATATCGAAAGACAAAAGCCAAACTGTGATGCAATGAAAAAAAATGGGGCCGAGATCGTGCCTGTAAACTCAGGAAGCAAAACTCTAGTGGATGCTGTTAGTGAGTGTATTCGATATTGGGTATCAAATTGCGATAAAGTTCACATGGGAATAGGTAGTCTTGTTGGACCAAACATTTTCGTAAAAATTTGCGGATTTAGTACTGCTCAAATCTCGAGGGAGCTTGTAGTTCAATTAGAAGAAGAGTTTGGTGAAATACCAAATAAATTAAAATTAATTAATTGCGTTGGAGGAGGTTCAAGTGCCTATGGTTTTTGGAGCGAATTTATTGACCATAATAAAAATCAAGTTGAGCTTATAGGTGTAGAAGCTGGGGGTCCAAAAAATAGTAAGCTTCATGCAGCACCTCTAAGCAAGAATTCTAAAATAGGTATTCTTCATGGAGCGGCTGCTTATTGCGTTCAAAATTCTGATGGACAAATCAATGAAACAGAATCTATATCCAGTGGACTTGATTATCCATCTGTAAGTCCTATTCATTGTTTTTTGAAAGACAGCGGTAGAGCTAAGTACGTTTCTGCAACAGATGAAGCGGCGCTTGATGCTTTTAAATTAGTTACTGAACTTGAAGAAATTTCTCCAAGTTTAGAACCAGCTCATGCTTTTGCGGAAGCAATAAAGATTGCTCCTAAGCTTGATGACTCAAATATTATAGTGGTTGATAGCTGTGGCGATAGCTTGAAAGACAAAGATATTATTAAAAAACACTTAGGTAGTTACCCAAGATGAAATCTCAAATTAGTTTGGCTTTTCAAAAGTGTAAAAAAGAAAATAGGCCTGCTCTACTAACTTATACGGTAGCTGGTGATAACAGTAAAAAGAAATCGCTAGAAATTTTAAAATCAATATCTAATCATGCTGATATTTTAGAAATTGGCTTTCCTCATAATGCACCTACAGCAGATGGTGCTCAAATTCAAAATAGTTCTTACAGGGCTTTAAAGAATGGATTTAAACTTAAAGACGTTTTCCAAATAGTTAAAAATTATAAAAAAAGTAAAAATGCAAAGCCGTGCATTCTCATGGGGTACTATCAAATGGTCTATCGATACGGAGAAAGAAAGTTTGTTAAGGAATGTAGAAAGGTTGGTGTTAACGGTTTGATAGTTGTAGATCTTCCATGGCCTGATAATAAAAAATTTTCAAAATTATGTAAAAAAAATTCAATTACTTTTGTTCAGCTTTTGTCACCTACAACATCAAAGGAAAGAATGAAAAAAATTATAAAAGATTCTCATGATCTAAATTATTTTATTAGTATGTTGTCTACCACAGGAGGAAAATTAAAAGTTTCTCCTAAAAAAATTTTAGAAAATTACAATAAAATCAAAAAAATAAATAAATCAAAAAATATGGTAATTGGATTTGGAATCACAAATAAAACTATCGGCTCTTTTAAAAAAGCTGATGGTTTGGTAGTAGGAAGTGCTTTATGCAAGGGAATTAGCGATTCAATAAAAAATCGTCAAAATCCTGTCATAAAGTTAAATAAAATGGTAAAAGCTTTAAGAAGAAAAATTGTATGAACTGGATTACAAAATTTATTAAACCTAAAATAAAGTCTTTGTTCAAAAAAAAATCATCTGATAGCAAAGATACACTCTGGACAACATGCGAGTGCAAAAATCTCGTGTACAAAGATGACCTTTTTAACAATTTAAGCGTATGTCCAACCTGTGGGTCTCACCATAAACTTACACCGGAAGAAAGATTTAAAATATTCTTTGACAACAAAGAATATGAAGTTTTAGAAACACCTTTGCCTAAAGACGACCCGCTAAAATTTGAAGATACCAAAAAATATACAGAAAGATTGAAGAAGGCTAGAGAACAAACTAAACAGTCTGACGCAATTTTAATTGCACATGGAAAATTGGAAGGGACGAATGTTACTGTTGGAGCACAAAATTTTTCCTTTATCGGAGGATCTTTAGGTGCGGCCGCTGGAGAAGCATTTATTCATGGTGTTCAACACGCTATAAATAATAAAAATCCATTTATTTTTTTTAGTTGTAGTGGGGGCGCAAGAATGCAAGAAAGTGCAGTTGCATTAATGCAGATGACCAGGTCTGTTCTTGGCGTAAACGAACTTAAAAAGGCTAATCTGCCTTATATTGTTGTAATGACAAATCCTACAGCTGGTGGGGTAACAGCTTCATTTGCTGGTCTAGGAGATATCTTAATTGGAGAACCTAAAGCTATAATTGCATTTGCTGGGCGTAGAGTTATACAAGATACAGTAAAAGAAGAACTTCCAGAAGAATTTCAAACAGCAGAATTCGTTAAAGAGCACGGTGGAATTGATTTAGTGGTTGAAAGAAAATATCTAAGATCAACAATTTCGACACTTTTATCAATTCTGTTGAAGAAAAAAGAAGCTCAAGCTATATCTACAACAGATGTTGCAACCTTCGAAGAAACTGTATCAAAAACTTCAAAAGCAGTATAGCCGTCGGATCAATCTAGATCTCAAAAGAATCAAAAAAGTTTTAGAAAAATTAAACAATCCTGAAGAACAACTTCAAAATGTAATTAATATAATTGGAAGTGATGGAAAAAATAGTGTTTTGACTTCATTAAAATATTTCCTTGAAGCAAACAATCAAAAGGTAAATACTTTCACCAGTCCACACTTGTATGATGTTCGACAAAGATTTTGGTTAGGAAATAGATTTATTTCTCTTAAAGAAATAAAAAAATATAAGAAAATTATAGAAAGAACCAAGCTGAAATTAACTTTATTTGAATTACTTACTTGTATTTATATTTTATCGGCTACTAAAACAGATTCTGAATCTTATAATTTAGTTGAAAGCGGTTTGCTCTTCAAAAAAGATAGTACAAATCTATGGTCCAATCCTTTGGCTCAAGTAATTACAAATATTAATTACCAACATCAAGAGTGGGTTCGTCCAAAAACCATAACTGAGATATGTAAACAAAAAGTTGGTTATTTGAGTGAAAATACAAATATTTACATTGGAAAACAAAATACAAAAACAGCAAAAATAATTAAAAAAATTCTGAATAAAAATCCAAGTCAAAAAGTATTTTATGGATCTTGGAAAATTATAAACAAGGGTAAGAAAAGATATTACAGAGATAAGAATAATTTAATCAATCTTAGCTCAAAATATATTCATTCAGATGGTTTATGGGAAAATGTAGGTTTGGCTATAAAAGTGGCTTTGGATTTAGGCATCGATGCAAAAATAATCAAAAAAACGACTCCAAAAATACAATTTGAGGGTCGTGTTCAATTTATAAAAGGGAAATTAACTAAAAATCTTAAAAAAACTAAAGTTCTAGTAGATGGTTGTCATAGCAATGAGTCCACCAAAAATTTAGCTCGGTATTTAAGAAAATTTAAAATACCTGTTTATAGTATCTGGGGAAGTCTTAAAAATAAAAATCCAGATCAACTTATTAAAAATTTTAAAGGAATTTTTAAAAAAATTATCACCATAAAAATTCCCAATGAACCTAGTGCGATGAGTTCGTTTGATCTGCGAAGAATAGCTGAAAGAAATGGTTTTCAAGCAATTGACTCAAAAAACATTAAAGAAGCACTCAAAAAAATTTCAACAAATGAAAAAAAGGTAGTCTGTATTTTTGGTAGTCTCTATTTAGTGGGACACGCTTTAAGTATGAACTAAATATTTTCTTTTATCCAAGAAACAATGTTTGATTTTGTAGTAGCACCAACTTTGGTTGCCTTAAGCTCTCCAGCTTTAAATAAGAGCATTGTTGGAATGCCTCTAATCCCATACTTCGTCGGAGTATTGGGTTCTTGATCTATATTGTGTTTAGCAATTACAATATCGTTTGACATCTCATCGGAAATTTCTTCTAAAATTGGACCGATCTGTTTGCATGGCCCACACCATTCTGCCCAAAAATCTACTATGGTTGGTTTTTGTGATTTAATAACGTCTGATTCAAAGCTTTCGTCAGTTACTTTTTTTGTGGCCATAAATTTATAAATAAAGTTTTTTTTAATAATGTCAACTACCCACGAGAGTAAACTTTTTCTAATTCTTCAACGTACGCGTTAATCTCTTCTAACATTTTCAGTTTGTCGGTTTCTTTACTTTTTTCAAATTTTACTCTTAAATCATCAATCTCTTTGTATGTTCTTGGTATTGTATTCCATTTCTTGTCGTCAGTGGTAGAGAGAACTCTTTTTACAATTGTCCCATGAATTTCGTCATAATCTTCTTTGGGTAAAAGGTCGGGCTTTTCTTGATAAAGTAATTTTTTTCCAAAATAATGAAATCTTTTATCTTTGAACTTCTGTAAATAGGAAAGCTTTTTATTCCAATCTGCTTCATGAAAGCCTGGTAAAATTTTATTATCCTCTGCTGGAGGGAAATTGTACAAGCTTTCCTCTTCGCAAATATCCTCTTGTGATTTGGTTTCAGCTTTTTCTTGAGCTTCATCTCTTAAAATTACTTCAACTTTTTCTGCAAACTTTTTATTTTTTCTAACAATTTCTGCTCTTTCTTTTAATTTATTAATTCCTATCATCTTATATTCTTCGAAGTGGTCAATATAAGACGGATTCATAACAATAGGATGTTTGTTATGACGACATGTTCTCAAAACCTTAGGAGCTTTTTTCAATTCTTCTTTCAAGACTTGAATCGGCATATTCATATAAATATTTGGATCGTGTTTTAGATCAAATGTTTTAGGCCACTGATAAACCGGATGTTGACAAACAAAAGTTTGAACGAATGGTACAACTTTTCCATAGTAAAATTCATTAGCACAAAAAAGTTTTTCGTTTTTAATTATTTTTAAGCTCTCTTCCTTGTTTGAGGTTAAAAGACTGCTGTCCCAAACGCTAGGGGCTTTCTTTTTTATTATCCTGGCGATCTCTAATGTGGCACTACAATCGCCTATTGCTGTATGAGCTGCGTGTTTAATTCCATTAAGGGGAGCCATGGTATCAAGTTTGTACTCTAGGTTTCCTTTTTTATTAGTCGCGTTCTTTAAGGTTTTTGGATAATAGAGATTTGCTGCCCTTGCTAGATTAAGTAAGTCCCCTTCTTTATTTCCATTGGTCGTAGAAGTAAAAGGATATTGTAAATTTTGGAATAGAGTATTCCTCCAGAAAATTTGGTCAAACTCTATATTATTCCAACCAATGTAAGTAACTTTCCCCCAACTTTTTAATTTTTCAACAAACTGTCTAACCATTTCATAATGTGAAAGATTAGTTTCTTTTAATTTTTTTGGAGTGGTATTGCTTACAATTAACGACATCGCCTCTGGAATAATTCCGGGTGATAGTCTGGATCTAGACTCAAATCTGTCCAATTCATTTAGTTGATCATCAACCAGAATTGCTCCTACTTCTATAATTTGACCCCATTGTTTATTGGATGAACTGGTTTCGAAATCGTAAAATACAAAATTTGACATTTAGGAAATTTACTTACTTAAAGGCTTTAATTTTATCAGAATTTTCTTCGACTGTCTCTTTTACTGTTCCGGGATCTTTAATGTTATTCAGAGTATTCATTATAGAACGTGCATCCCTACCAAAACTGTCAGTTGTAGTCATAGCCTGTTCTAATTTTTTTCTTAAATCCACGATCCCATCAAAATGCTTTTCAAATCTTCTAGAGATAAGTTTTAAGTCGTTATAAATCTGTGTTGCATGCTTTTGAACTTTAAGTGTTTGAAAACCTAAGTGATATGACTGCAAGAGAGCGGATAATGTATTTGGTCCTGCAATTGTAATTTTGTATTTTGTTCTAAGCTCCTCAAGTAAAAGCTCTTTGGTTTTAGGATCTCGATAACTTGAAAGTTCAGCAAATAATCCTTCTGTAGGTGCATACACAATTGCAAAATCTGTTGTTTTAGGTGGCGCAATATATTTAGAGCTAACTGATTTAGATTTAGATCTGAATGCGGCTGCTAAATCTTTTCTGGCTTCTGCTAGAGCTTCTTTGTCTTTTGATTGATAAGCGTTGTCTATCTCTTTAAATTTTTCAATGGGCCAATGACTATCTACCGGAACTAAAACATCTTGAAGTTTAATAGCAAACTCAACTGTGTCTCCTGTTTCATCTGGTTTCATTTTAACATTCTCAATATATTGAGATGCGGGTAATAAATCTTTTAAAAGTGAAGCTAGAGAAAATTCTGCTAGAACTCCGTATTGTTTTACCCCGGCAAGAATTCTACTAAAATTATCTTGGCTTTTATTTAGAGACTCTACTTGTTTGTTAAATACCCCCACTTTTTCATCTACCCTTGTTAAAGCCCCTGACATATCTTTTGCGATGTCTTTAGACATATGCCCGAAAGATTGACTAAAAGACTCTTTGAAGGCATTAAACTCATCCTTAAGGGATTGGGTAGGATTTTCTGTTTTTTCCTGTTTGTTTTTAAACAAAAACAAAAGCACCCCAATATTTAGTGCTATCAGGACGACTATCAGTATTATAAGTAGCGAATCCATTTTATGAATATATGGTTTATTTGCTAAAAAACAAATTTTAATTTAAATACTAATGTTAATGAGAATATTCGCTTACTTTCTAACTATCTTGTTAATTTGTGTCACGGCTAACGCGAAAGAATTTCGAATCGATTTTAGCGATGAAGGAATGAAGCTTTTTAAAAAAAGAGGTTTTGGGAAAAAGACTGTTTATACCAATGGTAAAGATGATAAAGGCTGGTTCTTGAAGGCTGAGGCAGATTCAGGTGCAACGGGACTTGGCATGGAAATAGACAAAGGGCTTCTTAAGGAAATGCCTTTTTTAAATATTACTTTTAAAATTGAAAAGGATTTTGACAGTATTGACCAAAAAACTAAAGATGGACATGACTGGGCTGCTAGAGTCATGGTGGGTCACGGTAAAAAAATTGGATCTAAGTTAGTTAGCTTGGCTCATTCTTCTTTTTTAGAGGAAGGTTTTCTTCAAACAAGTCCGTGGACCAAAGGCTCAAGAGATTATGTTGTTTCAAACGATAAAAGTGGTGAATGGCATACCCGTAAAATTAATGTTAAAGAATTGCTAGAAAAAACTCATGGTATTTCTTTTACAAACTTTGTGGCTATTTTCTCAGACTCAAATAACTCTAAACAGAAAATTATTGCATATTACCGGGATATCTATTTTAGTAGCGAGTAATGAGCATTAAAATAGAACCGTTTAAAAATAACATAGGCGCCTCTATTGTCTGTGATTTAAAATCTATAAAAGTTGATGGGGTGGAAAAAACTAAAGAAGCTTTAAATAATTACGGATTTGTCTGCTTTAGAAATCAGAATTTAGATCCTGGAAAATATTTAGAGTTTGCAAAGCTTTTGGGCAAAATTAAAGACTATCCCATGCTTAAAGATCTCGAAGGTTATAAGGGCATCACGGTTGTGGAACGAAAGGCAGAAGATAAGGGGAAATCATACGGCGAAGGTTGGCATACCGATAGTTCTTACTTAGATAAAACGCCGAGATATACATGTCTTATGGGAAAAATAGTAGAAAAAGACCAGGGTCAAACTTTATTTGCCTCACAGTTTGCTTCTTATGAGGCCCTTGATCAAAAAACTAAAGAAAAGATAGAAAGTCTTGTTGGAATTTTTAGTTCTGCTGGTCCTATTTCAGAAACACGGGTTGAAAGGGAGGCCGAAAGAGGAACGGGAAAAGCTAAAGATTTTATATCTGAACATCCAATCGTTAAAACTGTGAAAAATAAGAAAACTTTATATTTAAGTCCGGGTCATACAATTGCCATAAAAAATCTAAGTAACGAAGATTCTAAAAATCTTTTGAAGTTTTTATTCAACCACCAAACGAAAAAAGAGTTCCAAACCAGCTTTTCTTGGGAGAAAAATTCAATCGTAGTTTGGGATAATCACTCTATCATTCATTCCGCAACTCCTTTTGTTGGTAGAAGGCTAATGCACAGAATTATTCTAGACGCATAAAAAAAACAAATTTCAGCCCCTCTTAAAACAAAAAGTACAACTAAATCTTTGACCATGAAAAACATTTTAATTTTACTAGTATGCTCTCTGTTGCTCGTAAACTGCAGCAATAGATACGTTTTCGGAACTAAATGCACATCACCAGACAAAGCAACTGGTGCTTACGAAAAATCGTTCATTTGGTCTGTAAACAAAACTATGAGCGATGAATCTTTTGGAAAGAGAATTTCCAAGGACAACTGTCCCAAAGTAGCTAAAAAATCTTAATTTTTAGGGACAGTTTAAAAAACTATGATCATCATTGGTCTTACCCTGCTTGGTATTGCCGCACTATTGGTGTCTTTTTTAATCGTGAATTTTAATTCTAAAAACGATAAAAAAGACACCGAATGCTAAAATATTTCCTATTTATACTTCTTTTCTTTTCTTTTAATAGTTTGGGTGCAATGGAAAAACCTTATCACCACATATACAAAGACGGGAAGCTATTTGCTTTTAGAAATTTAGCAGGTGGTCCAAAGAGAGATCCTAATTTTAAATGGAATTGGAAAGTTTTTAGAGAAGAAAAAAAGAAACTGAAAATTGATTATCCGCCTGAGCATGTAATTGATAAACAAGAAGTTTTAAAAAATCTTGAAAGACATAAATCAGGTTCGTATGTTATGTGGCTTGATCACACAAACTTTATTATTAAACTTGGAGACACTACGATTATTACCGATCCAGTTTTTGAAAAAAATTATGGACCTTTATGGTTTGGCCCTAAAAAATATGTCAAGCCCCCTTTAACCCTGAAAGAACTTCCTGAGATAAATTTATTTTTACTGACACACAATCATTATGATCACATGAGCATTCGTACAATAAAAAACTTTCCTTATAAAAACGCTAAAGCACTTGTTCCTTTAAAACTTGGAAAATATTTTACAAAAAATGGATACAAAAAAGACAATGTCAAAGAGATGGATTGGTTTGACAAAATTAAAATTAATGATGATATAACAGTTACAATGCTCCCGGCCCAACATTGGAGCAAGCGTTGGATATGGGGAGTTGGAAATACAAATAGAAGTCTTTGGGGTAGTTTTTTAATTGAATATAAAGGTAAAAAAATCTTTTTTGCTTGTGATACTGGACCTGCGCCTTTCTATAAAGATTTAGGAGAAAAATTTGGTCCAATTGATTTAGGCTTTGGAAATATTGGAGCCTACAATTTTTTTCCGATTATAAATGTTAAAGACAAATCTACAGCTCATGCAAACCCTGAAGAACTTTTATCATTAATGAAAGACTTAAAAGTTAAAAAAGTAGTAGGAATGCATTGGGGCACAGCAATCTTAAGTTTGGAACCAATTTGGGAACCTCCGGTTAGATTTAAAGCAAATGCGGAGAAATTTGGATATAACAAAGAAGATGCTGTTATATTTAAAATCGGTGAGATTAAAAAATTAGAGGATCTTATTAACTAGCTTTTTTCATCCTTTCTCTAATTCTTTCTAAATATAAAATTAAACTGTCTGTTAAATCGTCCCCAAATTTAAATATAGAATTACGGTTATACTCTCGGGTTTCTTGTTTAATTTTATCTTCTACTATAATTTCTTTTTTTTCATCCTGATCCTTAACATAAATTAATATTAAAAAATTTTCATTTTGTTCTTGGTCTTCTCGAATAAGAATTTCTGATTGTTCATAAACAAGGTTAATTACTCTTATCAAGTCTGCATTCTTTGGCAAATATCTTTTATTAATCTGATATACGAGAGACGTGGCACTTCGAGTAAAACTTTCCAAACTTGTTGCTATTAGTTCCCTTTTTTCAAGATATTCTTTTTCTTTTTGTCGTATCTCTTCAACAGTTGCTTGATCAGAAAGTGTAACGCCTAATTCCTCCACTCTTTTTCTTAGACGTTCGTTTCTAAGAGCTCTGTATTTTTCTCTGACTTCATCGATTCGTTTCTGGAAAGCCTTATAATCTTCTTTCTCTAAATTTAGGGTATATTTTTCAATGGCTTTGATCTCAGAAAGTTCTCTTGTTCTGAATTTCTCTAAAGTTTTTTCTAATTTTACTTCTTCTAAGAATTTTCTTTGTTTCTCTTTCTCTTTTTCTCTAATAGCTTTTTGTTCTTCTCTTAAAAAATTCTTCAATTCTATTGCTCGAATTTTGGCTAAAGCCTCCTCTTCTTTAATCTCTTTTTTAAGAAGCTCTGTTCTAAGTGATGTGTGTAATTTTTGCTCTTCTTCTTCTTTTCTCTGTCTAATTTTTAATCTTTCCTTGTTTATTCTATAATCTCGAATTTTATCGGTTAGTGGAGATATCAATCTCGTTAAAAATTCTTGTAGATTAAAAGTAAATCTTGGTTTTAAAGAACTTATGAAGCTTTCAACATCTAATTTTTTTGTAGATTTTTTTCTTTTTTTTGCTTTGGGTCTTTTGGTCTTTGATTTTCTTCTTGTTTTGCGAGATTTTCTTGTTTTGCTGGATATTCTATTTTTTCTCTTTTTTGTCTTAGCTTTTTTTTTTATTTTTCTTTTCTTTTTCTTCATGTACTATTTTATTAATAGCAGAACTTAAGAATAAATATAGTCTCTCGTGGAGGGTGCTGTGTTTAGCCTCTTAGTAAGTTGAAGTTGGTATACAACCTGGTCTCCATGCCTAAATGCCATTTCGCAAGAAGACAAGTAAAATTCAAACATTCTAAAAAACCTTTCGTCAAACATTTTTAAAACTTTTTCTTTGTTTTTTTCAAATCTATTCTTCCAGTTTTTTAGAGTGTATGCGTAATGCATTCTTAAAACTTCCAAATCTGATAAAATTAGACCGGACTTCTCTATCGGACCAGCTACTTCGCTCAAGCTGGGTGTGTACCCGCCCGGAAAAATATAGCGAGTAATCCATGGTTGTGGGTTTCTTGGAGAGTTTACAGATCCAATGGTGTGCAAAAGAGCCACTCCGTCGTCCTTTAGTATTTCGGAAACCTTATTAAAAAATGTTTTGTAAAACTTTCTTCCCACGTGTTCAAACATCCCAACTGAAACTACGCGGTCATACTTTTCTTTTACTTCTCTATAATCCATCATTCTAAACTGAACCTGGTTTCCCAGATTTAATTCTTTTACTTTTTGATTACTATATTCATATTGATTCTTAGATAAAGTTATTCCGGTTACCTGACACTTGGCTTGTTTGGCAATTTCCATAGAAAGATGGCCCCAGCCACTTCCGATGTCTAATATTCTTGAGTTTTCTTTAATATTAAGTTTTTTTATTATGTGATTTATTTTATTTTTTTGGGCCTCCTCTAAAGAGTCAGTATTGTTTTTGAAATATGCACATGAATATTGTTTCAGTGGATCTAAAAAAAGAAAGTAAAGTTCGTCTGAAATGTCATAATGATGAGCAACATTCATTTTGGATTTTTTTATAAAATTAAAGTTTGTTAAATAACGGTAAGAACCTCTAATTGTATTAATAAATTCACTTACAGTATTCGTTTTTTCTCGCCCAATATTTTTCAGTGCTAGATCTAAAAAGTCACTTATGCTTCCATTTTTAAATGTAATTTTCCCATCAGTATATGCTTCTCCAAAATAAAGATCGGGGTATAAAAGTAATTTATAATGTAATTTTTTATCGTGGATTTTCATTTTGATTGGGTTTTCTGATTTTGGTTTACCAATAACATGCTCTTTTTCATTGGCATCTTCTAATAAAAAACCATCTTGTTTAAATAAATTATTTAAAAATTTAATAAGTAACATGTTTATGCAGCAATATTTTTTTTTGATAAAAAGTTTAGATCTTTTAATTTTTTTAACATTTCATTTTTTTTCTCTTCACTCAACATTTCCAAAGGTGGGAGCATATTTTTATAAACTTCATTTTCCATGCTTTTTAAAGTATGCAAAGCAGAAATTAGGTTTCCAGTATCATCAAAAACTGTTCTTAAAGCCTTAAGTTTTGTGTCACTAGATGAGTTTCCGCTCTTATGGAAATCATCAAAAACTTTTTTTGCTACAGAACCCGTAACATTCGTTGTCGCCGAGATGCAGCCAGCAGCACCTACCTTGAGACCGTCTAATAGCTTTTTCTCACTTCCAACAAACATTGAAAAATTTTTAGCTTTAAAATTGTCCCAAAGATTTCCTGTACTATCTTTCATTCCAACTATATTTTTTGGAAAATCTTTTATTAGTCTTTTGGTTACTTCAGATGTAAAAGTATATCCGCTTAACTTGGAAAAGTTATAAAGTATAATTTTAGACTCTGGCACAGATTTAATTATATTTTTATAAAAATTGTAAACACCGTTGTCTTCATTTTTATAGTAGGCAACATTCATGATAAGAAAATTGTTAAAACCTGCTTTAGTAGAATGTTGCATTATATTTATAGTGTCACTTAAGCTGTTGCATGAAGGGCCTATTAAAATTTTTTCTTTAAAATTTTCTTTTGATAAAGCACTAATAAACGCTTTCTTTTCAGAAATTGAAATTAATTGTCCACAACCTGTGCTACCAAAAAATGCGGAACCAACTCCATTGCTATCAAGATTTTTTTTTGCATGATTTAAAGTTTCTTCAATATCTAAGCTTAAATCAGCTTTTAAAACTGACATGGCAGCTGCAAATACACCTTTTAAAATTTCCGACATGTTTTTACCTAATTTTATGTATAAACGTACTATAAATTAAAAAAGAATGAAAATTCTTATAATTCAACAAAGACGTGGTATTGGGGACCTAATTATTTTTCTCCCCTATATTCATGCAATTTCAAAAAAGTTCAACACACGAGTAAGTCTTTTGGTTAAGGAAAACTCAAAGGCATCAGATTTACTAGCTGAGGATGATCACATAGACGAAATAATTACATTAGATAAAGAAAAAGATGGCTTAGGTGGATTTTTCAAATTATCGAATGAACTAAAAAAAAGAAAGTTTGATAAAGTTTTTATTTTTAACAGCTCTCTCAGATACAATTTGATTGCAAAATTTTCTGGTATAAAATCGATTCACCAGTATCCTTTGTTTAGATCTAAAGATAATATCGTTCATAGTGCTAAAATTTTTACTGAAAATGTAATTGGTGAAATTGTTTCAACAGAAGCAAATTTAAAAATACCTGATACTAATAATAATTTTGATAAAAGCATAACTCATGTCGGTTTAGCTATTGCAGCTTCGGGACCAACCAAAATTTGGCCAATACAAAATTTTATAAAACTTAGTGAAGAACTCTCAAAAAAATATAAATGTAAGTTTTATTTAGCTGCTGGAAAGAATGATATTGATTTGATTAATAAATTTAAAAATTCTAGTGTTGGAAAAAACTGTGAATCCTTTGAAGATCTGAGTATTAAAGAAACTTTGCCAATTATTAAAAATTGTAATTTAACAATTGCCAATGATACAGGTTTTGCTCATATAAGTGCCGCGCTTGGAGTAAAAACTTTGACCTTGTTTATGGATAGCCCAATTCTTTCTTACGGACGTTACTCTTCAAAAATGGTAACGGTTGAACCTGAGGGTGAGAAAGATAGCACTAAACATGATACGCTTGGAAAAGATAGAATATCTTTTAAAGAAGTTCTGTCTGAAACTTTAAAATTACTTAACTAACTAAAATCATTTTTTAAAATAGTTTCTTTTGCTTCAGAAACCATTTGGGCAAGCTTGGTTGTATCAGTGTCATTTTTGTCTGGATGCAGTCTAGACATTATTGACTTATAGCTAGACAAAATTTCTGCCTTTGAGCATCCTTTTTTGCAGCCAAGAATGTTGTAAGCTTCATCTAAAGATATATTTGAAGATGCTTTTGAATAATTTGTTCCGGATCTAAACGAATATCTGCCTGTTTGACGAAGGTAACTGATAAGCCTCCAAAGCTGGAAAAGTTGGAACAGGCCAATACCACCTTTTAATTTAAGAAGCGGCAGTAAAAATATTAAAATAGGAATACTAAATGCGTATCGACCAACTAAAAAAAGTATTACAGCCAAGATAATTCCAACTGTAAAAATTAAATATCTAATACCCTTTGCGATTTTTTTGCTACTTGCTTTGGCAAAAAAATTCAATAAAAGGTATAATACCACCAGGGAAATTCCTATGAGTAAAAACAAATTCATAAAAACATGATACCACGATTAAGGAAACAACCAGAAAAGAAAAATCATTTTTCACGAGAATGGATTGACAACTATAGTTGGGTTAAGCAAAAGAATTGCTTGGAAATTTTAAGGAACCCAAAAAAGTTAAATCCTGAGGTTAAAAAATACCTTGAAGAAGAAAATGCTTATACCAAAGAAAATATGAAAGATACCGAAGGCCTTCAAAAAAAACTTTTTAAAGAAATTGAAGGAAGAATAAAATTAGATGATGAAGGTTTGCCTTATAAGGACAAACTTTATGAATACTGGACTAAAACTACGAAAGAAGGCAACTACTTTAAAAAATTAAGACGAAAAATTGGTGATAGCAAAATTGAATGCTATTTTGATGGGGACAGAGAAGCTAAAGGAAAAAAATTCTTTAGTTGCGGTGATCTTACTGTATCTTACAACGATGAATTATTATTATATTCAATAGATGATAAAGGTAGCGAATATTTTACAATTTTTGTCAGAAGAATATCTGACGGAAAAATAGTCGAAAAAATTGAAGATACTGCCGGTGGATGTTTGTGGGCTTTTGATGACAAATCTTTTTTCTATAGAAAAAATGACTCTCAAAAAAGACCTCGTAAAATTTTTCAGCATGTACTTGGTACATCGGTTGAAAAAGATAAATTAATTTTTGAAGAAAAGAGTGAAAGATTTACTTGCTCTATTGATACCACTTCTTGTGAAAAATATTATCTGATTGAAACCGGCGAACATACAAGTAATGAAGTTTATTATTTTCATAAAGATGAAAAAATATTTAAACCAAAATTGTTTATAAAAAGAGAACAAGAAATCCTTTACAATATAGATAGCTTTGGGGGTTATTGGTATTGCCACACGAACAAGCAGGCCGAAGATTTCAAGGTTCTGCGTTGTAAGCATGATAAAATTAATGAATGGAATGATTTTATACCTGCTCGAAGTGGAACCATAATAGGAGGGTTGGTTTTTTTGAAAAATTGGATTTTAAGAACAGAAATTTCTGATGCACTTTCAAAAGTTTTTGTTAGAAATGTAAAAACAAATCGTGAGGAACAGTTAATATTTACCGATGAAAAAGTAATATCTCCAGGTGTTTCACTTATGCAGAAAGATAAAAATACTGATACCATAAGAATAGGCTATGAATCTCCAAAGACACCAGCCAGAGTTTTTGAATACAATCTTAAAACTAAAGATAAGAAGCTTGTTAAAGAACAAGAGGTACCCTCAGGTCATAATAGAGACGACTACATAGTTAAACGTTTAAACTGTCCAAGTCATGATGGTCGTCAAATTCCCATCACTATTACCTATCATAAGGATACTAAATTAGATGGAAGTGCACATATGCTCATGTATGGCTATGGAAGTTATGGAAGCGCTATGGCACCAACTTTTTCTACAGCAAGATTTTCTCTAATTGAAAGAAATATAATATGGGCAACTTGTCATATTCGCGGTGGCTTTGAGAGGGGTTTTCATTGGTGGAGAGAGGGCAAACTTCTTAAAAAAAAGAATACGTTTTCTGATTTTATAAGTTGTGCAAAGTTTTTAATTAAAAAAAAATATACTAGCCAAAAAAAAATAATTGTTTTTGGTGGCAGCGCAGGAGGATTGCTTATTGGAAATGTAATCAATCAGGTACCTGAGTTGTTCCTGGGCGCTATCATGGCTGTACCATTTGTAGATAATTTAACAACCAATATGGATCATTCTCTACCTTTGTCAAAAGGTGAGCTCTTAGAATTCGGCGACGGGAAAAATAACAAAGAACACTTTGAATATATTTACAGTTATTCACCCTATTTACAAATTACTAAAAAAGAATACCCACATATTTTAATTACAACCTCATTAGCAGATTCGAGGGTCTTGTTTGATGAACCAACAAAATATTGTGCAAAGTTGAGAGATTATAAAACCGATAATAATTTGCTTCTTCTCAAGTGCGAAATGGAAGCTGGTCACGGAGGTAGAAGTGGAAGAACAGCGGGAATAGAGGAAATAACCTTTGATTATGCCTTTGCTTTAAAAATTGCAGGAAAACTCGCCTAGAAACAATTCTTGCTGCTAAAAGCAACTACTATATTTTTGGGATCAACTTCAAATCGTCTTTCACACTTTATTTTGAATTTAGAATCATAATAAACCAAAATTCTATTTTTGTTATTTGCTGTCTCTATAAAATCAGGCGTGCCAAATTCTATTTTTAATTCTGATTCTGTTTTTTTAAGAAATTTGCTTAGTTTTTGTGATTCCTTTTTCGAAGCCTCATCCACCTTATTTGTGAATGTTTTGCAACCTGAGATTAAAATTATAAACAAAAAAAAAGTAAAAAATTTTTTCATTAAAAATTTCCTTTGATCTTAAACTATAACAAATAAAGTTATAAACAATATACAACTTTGAATTTAAACTAAACCCATTTTGAACTTTTATATTCATAAATAAACACTAGAGTCGCCGCTTGGAGGAAAAATTATTATGATGAATAAGTACTTTGAGTACAGAAAGCATAAAACTACTTTCAATACAGAAGTTGTAGCTGGAGTTACGACATTCCTGACTATGGCTTACATAATGTTCTTAAACCCTTTTATTCTTTCCGGTGAGTTTGCTGGAACAGAAAAAGGTTTTTTTGATTTTGGAGGTGTGTTTACTGCTACGATAGTTGCAACGGCCATAGCTTGCTTCATTATGGCGTTTTACGGAAAAACTTGGCCAATCGGTCTTGCGCCTGGAATGGGCATAAACGCTTTCGTGGCGTTTGGTGTAGTTGGTGGAATGAAGTATACACCTGCTGAAGCTTTATCAGCGGTATTACTTGCTGGTGTATTGTTCTTGCTAGTATCACTTACTCCCATCAGAGCTTGGATTATTAATTCTATTCCAAGAAGTTTAAAACTTGGAATTGGAGCTGGAATCGGTCTTTTCTTATCTATTATTGGTTTGGAGATAATGGGGGTAGTTGGAGATCATCCTGTAACTTTAGTAACTCTAGGAGACATTAAAAACCCATTGGTTTTATTGGGATGTCTTGCGCTAGTGGTTATGATTGTCTTAGAAAAAATGAAAGTAAAAGGTAACATTATCATCGGGATATTAGCATTTAGTATCCTCGCTTGGTTGCCGATGTGGGACTGGACTGGAGCTACAATTGAGGGCGGAAGTTCATTAGCAAAATTTAATGGAATTTTCTCTGCTCCTCCGTCAATGAGTTATCTTTTTGATGCTGTTGATGGTTTTAGTACAGGAAAAGTCCTAACAGGAAGTGGTTTAACAGTTATATTCACACTTTTCTTTATAGACTTTTTTGATACGGCTGGAACTTTAACTTCAGTTGCAAACGTTTCTGGTAAAGTAAGAGGAAATAAAGTCGAAGACATTGATAAAGCAATGCTTGCGGATAGTGCTGGAACAGTAGCTGGTGCATTCCTGGGAACGACTACGGTTACCAGTTATGTAGAATCTGGTGCCGGAGTTAAAGCAGGTGGACGAACTGGAATGACGTCTTTAGTCATTGGAGTTATGTTTCTTCTGTGTTTAGGTTTTGCGCCTTTGGCAACAAGCCTACCTAAAGAAATAGATGGTGCTGCACTTGTATATGTTGCCGTTCTGTTTGTAAGAAATATTACAGATATAGAGTGGGATGATATAGCAGAGGCTGCTCCTGCAGTGATTGCTATGATTACTATGCCTTTAACTTATAGTATCAGTAATGGTATCGCTTTAGCTTTTATAGCTTATGCACTAATTAAAATACTAAGTGGAGATGCTCCGAAAACATCACCAGCAATATGGGTGGTTGCAGTGCTAAGTGTAATGAGCTTCGCAATAGCTTAGAATATTTAATATTCTGTAAAAAAAAGGGTTGAACGAAAGTTTAACCCTTTTTTTTATGCTTTTTCTCCAACTCTTCAATTCTAATTTCTTCGTAATGTTCGAAAGGTTGTACAATCCAAGGATTATTCTTTAATTTTACAGCACAGTAATCTGGTTCAAATGTTGATTTTTTTTTCTTCCACAGGGTTGCTGTTTTTATATCTTCAATTTTATCCTTTATTGGTTCATATTTTTTTAACCAATCTACACTTTTGTTTAAGGTAATTCCTGTGTCTGACAAATCATCACATAACAATATTTTTCCGCCCATATTTTTTGCAATAGAACTCATCTCTCTAGAAAATACTATATCTCCTTGTTCGTCCTCAACTCCTTTCCCACTATAAGATTCAACGGCAAGGTAGGCACACTTTAATTTAAAAACTCTGCTTAAAACATCTATCATAGGAGCAGCACCACGCATTATACCAACAAGTAAAGTTGGTTTGTAACCGCTGTCATGAACCATAAGGGCTAATTTTTCTACAGTCTTGTTATATTCATCCCAAGAAATAATTAATTTTTCTGACATATTAATTCTGCTATCATAGTTAAAAAAAACTTAATTAAAAAGGAGAAAATTGATGGTAAAAGCGTATTGGATAAGCTTGTATACAAAGATTAAAAATCAAGAAAATCAAAAAAAATATGCTAAAACTGTTACTCCTATTATCAAGAGTTATGGTGGGGTTCCACTTGTAAGAGGTGGAAAAAGCAAAGTTTATTCTGGAGAAAATTTTCCACGAACAGTAATTTGGGAATTTCCCAGCTACGATAAAGCGATCGAATGTCATAGCTCCAAGGAGTATCAAGCCGGTTGGGATCTAACGAAAGAAACCAGTGTAAGACATATGCAAATAGTTGAAGGGTTTAGTACTGAATAGGTTCGTTATCTATTGATCGCCAAAAATACCAAGTTGCTACAGAGCAGTAGGGTGAAAATCTTTTTTGAAGTTTTTTTACAAAGCTCTTAGGAGGTAAATACTTTTTTTTATAATTAACAGAAATAGCCTTAAGCAATCCTATGTCTTGAATCGGCCAAATATTTGGTCGATTAAAAAAGAAAAGAAGCGCCATTTCACTAGACCATCTACCGATTTGTCTTAGGCTAGAAAGATAGACAATTGCTTCTTCGTCGTTCATTTTTTTTATCAATCTGGGGTCAAATGATTTATCCAAAATTTTTCTTGCTAAACTTTTTATTCCTAGTGCCTTTTGTCGACTTAAACCACATTTCCTCAGAGATCCTAAAGAAATTTTAGAAACAGTCTTTGGGTTGATTTTTCCCTTGCATTTTTTTGAAAATTTAGAAAATACTGAGTCAGCAGCTGCGGTTGAAATTTGTTGACCAATTATTGATCTTGATAGGGAATAAAAAAAATTATTGCGAGTAGTCAAGTGGCCTTTGTATGAACTGATTAGGCTTCCCATAACCTTATCTTTTTTTGAAAGATATTTCTTTGATTTTTCCCACCACTTAGGCTTCATACTCTTGGCGCCACAACTTGCTTTTTCAATGTTTCTTCTCTTCTAAAGATTATAAACGAACTCACAACGATCAGACCGGCACCAAACAAGGTCATAACTTTTGGAACTTCGCTAAAAATAAAATAACCCGCTACAATTGCAAATACTAAAGACAAGTATTTAATAGGAGTAACAAGACTTGCGTCCGCCAATCTGTAACCCTGTGTAAGCAATAAATTTGCAACACCTCCTGCTAAACCAAGAAGTGCAAATAAAAATGCTTCGTAGGGCGTTGGCCAAATCCACCCATTTACAATTGTACTGAGACCAACCAAAAGAGATAGGATGGAGAAATAGAATGCTATCAAATAATTTGGTTCGGTTTTTGACAAGCTCCTTATACTTATTGCAACATTTGCAAAACCTAGTGAAAATATAACTGGAAAGACATAATAAAAGTTCATTTCTTCAAAAGCGGGTCGAACTATAAACAACATTCCTATAAAACCAATTGCAACGGCAGACCATCTTTTTATACCAACTTTTTCTGAAAGGAAAATCACGGACATTATTGTTACAAATAAAGGTCCAGTAAAAGTTAAACTAATAACATCAGCCAAAGGTAAATTTCTCAAGCCCAAAAATAAAGCGATAATGGCAATTGTACCACTAATCGCTCTGAAGGCATGAAGTAATGGTCTTTTGGTTTTGTAAAAAGTAAAAATTTTATCTCTAGGTATTAAAAAAAAGATTGGTATCATTCCAAAAAAAAATCGCATAAATAAAACTTGTCCAAATGGAACATCGTCTAAATATTTAACTATTAAATCCATTGTGCTGAAACAAACAACAGATCCAATCATATATAAAACAGCTTTTTGAGATTTTGTAAGCAAATTTACCGCCTTTAATTAATTTGATTAACATATTAGAATTTAAATAAAATGGAAACTGGAATATTTGCAGCTGGTTGTTTTTGGAAACCTGATTTAGAGTTTGAAAAACTCAAGGGTGTTGAAAAAACTGAAGTTGGTTACTGTGGGGGCAATAACCCAAATACAACTTATGAAAATGTCTGCACAGGCACAACTAATCATGCAGAAGTAGTTAAGGTTTATTATGACGAAAATATTATTTCCTATAAAGAATTATTAAACTTTTTTTTAAAAATTCATGACCCAACAACTCTTAATAGGCAGGGACCAGACGTAGGTACTCAATATAGAAGTGAAATTTTTTATACCAAAGAAGAACAAAAAAAAATTGCTGAAAAAGTTGTAGAAGAAGCAAATGAAAGGTTTAGGGGAAAAGTTGTAACAAAAATTTCAAAGGAGTCTAATTATTGTAGGGCTGAAGATTATCATCAAAAATATCTTAGAAAGAAAGGAATGTTGTGAACTTAATTACAACCGATTGGTTAGAATCTAATTTAGATAAAGTAAAAATATTTGATGCTAGTTGGCATATGCCTTCCACAAAGCGTAACGCTAAAAAAGAGTATGATGAAAAACATATTAGAGGAGCAATGTTCTGGGATGTTAACGAACATAGCGATCAAAACTCGCCTTATCCACACATGATGTCAAATGCAGATTATTGGATCAAAATGCTAATATCTTACGGAATTGAAAATGAAGATCATATTGTAGTGTATGATTTTAGTGATCTATATAGCTCTTGTAGATTGTGGTTTGCTCTAAAATATTTTGGTCATAAACAAGTTTCTGTTTTGGATGGTGGATTAAAAAAATGGCTCAAGGAAAATAAAGAAACTACAAATAAATTAGAAAAAATTCAAAAATCAAATAACTACAAAATAAATGAAAATACTAAGTGTATTAAAAATAAAAAACAAATTGATGAAAATATTAAAAATTTATCTTTTCAGACAGTTGATGCCAGAAGTCGTGAACGTTTTGAAGGAAAAGTAGATGAGCCTCGTCCTGGATTAAAAAGGGGCTGCATCACAGGCTCGAGAAACATTCCTTTTAAAAATTGTATAGATTCTGAATCAAACACTTTTAAGAAAAAATCTGAATTAATTAAGATTTTTAATCAAAATAATGTAGATCCATCTAAGCCCATTGTTTTTACTTGCGGTTCTGGAATAACAGCTTGCGTTTTAGGTATGGCATATTCTTTGATAAGTGATAAAAATGCTGTGATTTATGATGGTTCTTGGTCTGAATATGGAGAGAAATGAAAAGATCTAAAAAAGTAACTATAGGAATTATAATATTTTTTGTCATCGTTGCTACTGTAATTGGCGGCAGAACAGCAATGGGCATTTATTTTAAAAAAAAATTTGGTAAACGACCACCGCCGGGAGTCATAGTTGAAATAGTTTCTGAAAAAAAATTTAGCAAAACTATCGAGAGTTATTGTACAGCATTAAGTAGTAAAACTACTTCTTTTAAAATTAAAAAAAGTGAACTCCTGGAACCAATCAAATTTAAATCAATTAAAAAAGGAGGAATAATTGCTAAATTACAAAATAAAACTATTACAGCACCCTTTTCAGGAACAGTCGGTACACGCGGTATAAGTTCTTCAATATTAGGTACTGACTCTATGATAGTTACCCTTGATGACTCTAAAAAAATACTTTGCGATTTACAAATTCCTGAAGTTTTTGCTGCTGTTTTGAAAAAAGGTTTAAGAGTTAATGCAAAATTTTTAGCATATAAAGATAAATTATATGAAGGAGTTATTATTTCTCATGCTTCAAGGGTAGATGCTCAAACTCGTAGTATTTTGGCTAGGGCACAGATAAACAATAAAAATCTTGAGATTCTTCCTGGATCATTATTAGACATTGAACTTCTTTATGATGAAAAAGAAGCACTTTCTGTGGCAGACACAAGTATCATTTTTGAAGATGAAAAAAAGTTTGTTTATAAAATTTTAGATAATAACAAAATTGAAAAGACGGAAGTTAAAACTGGAATAAGAAAAGGTGGCAATCTAGAAATTTTAGAGGGTCTAAGTACAAACGACAAGGTTGTTAAAGAGGGTTTGTCCAGACTGGCCGATGGAATGCTTGTTAAGCCTATAGTAAGATAATATGCATAATTTTTGTTTGATTAACATAAAAAGACCAGTTTTAAGTTCTGTTTTCTCTTTGTTGCTTGTGATCTTTGGTCTCTATACTTTTTTTGAACTTAGCACTAGAGAACTACCAAAAAATCTTCAGCCGCCAGAAGTTGTTATTTCCACTAAGTACACCGGTGCAAGCCCATCAATAATCGCATCTGAAATATCTGAGCCAATCGAATTAGCAATTGGTGGAGCAGAAGGAATTAAATCAATTGATACACTTTCTGAAATTGGTAGAAGCACAATAAAAATAGAATTCTTTACTAGTATAGATATTGATGATGCTGCAAATGATATTCGTGAAAGAATCGCAAGAATTATTGATAATTTACCCGAAGACAGCAAAGCGCCAGAAGTGCGAAAAGCTTCAGCAGGATTTTCGACTAGCATGTGGCTTTCCGTAAGCAGCACTTCTTGGAACTCTTTAGATATTGGAGATTATGTAAAAAGAAACTTAGTAGATGCTTTTAGTTCCGTTTCCGGAACAGGAAGAGTAATTGTTGGTGGAATTAATGAAAAGGCAGTTAGAGCCTATCTCAATCCGGTCAAATTAAGCGCAAATGATTTAGATATAAGAGAAGTTGAAAGTTCAATAAGAAAAAATAATGTTGCTGTGCCTGCAGGAACCATTGAGGCCAATAATGTAGATCTTACTCTTGATCTTGGAAAAACATATACAGATATTAACTCTATAAAAAAGTTACCTATTAAAAAAATTAAAGGTAAAACTATAACTTTGGGTGATTTAGGAGAAATAAAATATGGCCCTGTTTCTGAAAAAACCTTATTTAAAGCTCAAGGTCCTGACGCTTTAAATGAAAATACTGTTGGTATAGGTATCTATGCAAGAACGAACGAAAGTACTGTAACGCTATCAAAAAATATTCGTAAAAAAATCAAAGAAGTAAATAAAACTTTGCCAGACGGTCTTAAATTATCAGTAAGTTTTGATAGGGCTACTTACATAAAAGAAGCAATTCAGATGTGTTATCAGTCTATAATTTTGGCTTTAGCCTTGGTTGTTGGAATTATTTATCTTTTTTTAGGAAACATAAGAGCAACCATCGTTCCAGCTGTAACGCTTCCTGTCAGCTTGATAGGCGCGTGCCTTGGTTTGTGGATTTTTGGCCTTACTATTAACGTTTTTACTTTACTAGCAATCATTTTAAGTGTGGCAATTGTCACTGACGATAGTGTTGTTATGACAGAGTCAATTTACCATCGGGTTGAACAAGGCGATACTTCTCTTTCGGCAGCAGCAACAGGATCTAAAAATGTTATTTTTGCTATTTTGTCTACTAGCATTATACTTTTGGCAACGTTTGCACCTTTATTGTTTATTGGTGGAATTAGTGGAACCTTGTTTAGAGAAATGGCAATAACTCTTTCGATCACGATTGTTATAAGCACTTTTACAGCACTTTCAATAGCACCAATGTTAGGATCGAAACTTCTTAATAAAAAAAAATCCAAGTCAAAAATAGTTTTAAAGTTTGAGAGATTATTTGATTCTTTCGGAGAATTTTATTACGAAACTTTAAATTATTGGATTAAAAGACCCAAAACTATTGTCTGGTTTATGGTTTTTGTTGTTGTTTTTGCTGGACTTCTTTTCAAATTTACCCCTAAAACTTTGCTGGAAAAAGATCCTGATAGAGGTGTTTATTTAGTTTTTGGAAAAACTGATGAATCTTCTTCGTTTGAATATACGGTTGATAAAGCTGAAAAAGTTGAAAAAAGGTTATTACCGCTTTTACAAGATGAAAATGAACCCTATCAAAAATTAATTATGAGAGTACCCGGATTTGGTAGATCCTCACAATCATATAACAGCTTTATAATAATAGCTTTGCTAGATAACTGGAAAGATAGAAAAGACAGTGCTCAAATAATTGTTAGAAAAGCTATTGGAAAAATTGTAACTGTTCCAGGCACAATGGCGTTTCCGTTAACACCAAATTCTGTTCGGGTTAGTAATTATCAAAAACCTGTTGTAGTTACTATGACGGGACCTTCTTATGAAAGTTTATATAAATGGCAAAATTCGGTAATGAAAGAATTAAGAAAAAATAGAGGTTTAGCTGATATTACTTCTGACTACTCCAAAAATAAACCTGAGGTGCAGCTAGTGATAGATGAAAATAAAGCAAAAGACTTGGGTCTATCTATTCAAGCAATTGGTAAGTCTATAGAAACACTATTCTCAGGAAAAAGTGTAACGACTCTTAATGAAGATGGAAAAGAATACCCTATAATTTTACAAGCTGATCTTAAAGATAGAAGAAGAACTGAAAGTTTGAGTAAGATATACGTACGCTCAGAAACTACGGGTAAGTTAATTTCTTTAGCCAATGTAGTAAGTTTTGAGGAAAAAGGTTCACCTAAATTGTTAACCCGTTACCAAAGATCTAAATCTGTAACCCTTACTGCTCGTTTAGTTGGCGGGTATACTCTAAATGAAGCATTAAATTTTATTGAAAAAACTATTGATGACAAGGCACCAACCGCTGGAATTTTTTATAAAGGAAAATCTTTAGATCTTAAAGAAGCTTCCAGTGAATTATTGGTAATTTTTGCTTTAGCTTTAGTGAGTGCTTATTTAGTAATGGCCGGCACTTTCAACGCTTGGCGACAACCTTTTGTGGTAATGTTAACAGTACCTTTAGCGGCTTTGGGTGGATTAATTTTCATTCTTTTATTCAATAGTACGATAAATATTTTTTCTCAAATTGCTTTGGTTGTATTGATTGGTATCGCTACGAAAAACAGTATCTTAATAGTAGATTGGGCAAACCAACTTAGAGTAAAAGGGAAAAGTGTTGAAAATGCTATAGTCGAGTCTTGTATGAGAAGATTTAGACCAATCATGATGACAAGTTTATCTACGCTTATTGCAATGGTTCCTCTAATAGTTGGAAACATTGGTCCAGGCGCTGGGGAGGGAATAAGACTGGCTGTAGGCTGTACAATTTTTGGCGGAATGCTGATTAGTACTTTTCTAACTTTATTTACTACCCCAGTATTTTATTTACTACTTTGTAAAAACTCTAAAAGAATGGATGAAGTCGATATTCAATTAAGTAAAGAGTTTAGTAAATAATATATTTTTTTCTATTTAGCTTATCTCTGCACATTGTGAGCTGTTTTCTATAAGTGGAAGCAATATCCTTTGTAGATTTCGCGTATATGATTGCTTTTTTATCTTTTGAGTAGTTTTTGTAATCACCCCAGCCCTTATAATAAGCCAGGTACTGCCTATAAGCATCATTCTTAGGTATTTTCAATAATTTATGGGTTTTATTTACGTACCAACCAATAAAATCAACTGAGTCTTTAAATCTTGCCCTGGTAGCATATTTGTTTCCAGTTTCTTTTTTATATTGTGCCCAGGTACCTTTAATAGCTTGAGAATAACCAAAAGAACTTGATTTACGCTTATAGGGAATAACTTTAAACAATTTGTGACGAGGAGGTTTTGCCAACCAATCGAACCCGCTTTCTTTTTTCACAAATGCCAGCTGAATATAAACTGGAACACCCCACTTCTCTTCAACCTTTTTGGTATGTTTGTACCATAAATAACGATCTTCAAAAATTGCACAGCTATTTTTTGTATTTTTAGGAACAGAGGAACAGGCAGCAACAAAGAATAATAAAATTAATAAATAAAAATTTGTTTTTCGAATCACACAACCATTATAAATGGTTTATTTTTTTCTGCATTTATTTTCCCACGAAGTATTATATTTCATTTTCCAGACACCTAATTTGTTAGCTTTGGCATATTTTTGTTCTTTGGCGTACTTACCTTTCGAATAGTACATATAATCGCAAGCGTACCCATTTTTAACCATAAAGGATGAGAGACTCTCTCCATTAATAAAACATTCGGCTACCGTTCTTCGATACTTGTCTTTATTTTTCTCTCTTACACAAGTGAGGATATTGTTGGATATTTTCTCTATAAGCTTATCTTTGGCTAATCTATATCCAATTTCTTTTCTTTCAGGAGAATTTATTCCCCCAAAACGAATTTTTTCTTTGTTAATTTCAATTGTATCACCATCAATGATTCTTGCTTTTCCTTTGACAACATTTTTTTCTGAACTGTTTGTAAATGAAAAATTAATTAAAATTATGATGCTAAATAAAATCAGACTTAGCTTTTTCATCAAATTCTTTCATTTTTTTTCTGATGTCTTCATCTGAAACATTTTGACCTTTTAGATCTGCTTGAATTTTTCTAAAAACATCTTCATCCCCTGCTTCTTGAAAATCAGCTTTAATTACAGATTGAATATATTCTTTTTCCTTTTCTGAATCATATCCAAGTTTCTGGGATACCCACTGACCAAGATATTTATTTCTTTTTGCGGCAACTTTGAATTTTAATTCTTCATCATGAGCAAATTTTTTCTCAAAGGACTTTTTTCGTTCGTCAAATTTTTCCATTTTTTAACCTTTTATAAAAAAATATTATAACAATAGCTAATAATGTTCCAAGTAAATTTGATAAAAGATCTAAAGATTGAAAAGATCTATTGGGTATAATTAAGTGGGATAATTCTAATATTAGCGATAGAGCTATCAGAAAAATTAAAGTATGCTTAAAACCACTTCCTCTCATGTAACTAATTAAACCAAGTATTGACAAATAAAAAAAGGCCAGCGCATGGTTAATTGATGTTCCCAATGGATTTGGAATGAAATCTGGTTGTCGTGCAAAATCTCCGTAAAGAAAATATCCGATTAAGCTACCAGGAAACAAGTATAAAATTAATAAACCTGTAAAAGAAAAATAATATAAATAACGAACTATACGGATTTTATAATCCATTTTAGAAAATCTGTATTTCCGTTTTTAATATCAAAAAAAATAACACATGGAACTTCGTAGCTGTGTAATTTTTTTACACTTTTGATAATTTTTTGAACATTTTTGTTCATCGTCTTACCAACAACTAAAATTTCTTTTGCCTTTGTTACTTTTCCCTTCCAAGTAAATACTGAATCAACGTTGTGAATAATATTTGCGCAAGCTACTAGTTTCTTTTTTACAAGAAATGCAGCTATTTTGTGTGCTTCCTTTTTTTTCGGACAAGTAATGTAAAAGAATTTAATACCCTTCATATTAATAATTTAATATATTAAATATATTATATTCAATGAGTAAACTCATAGCAATTAGACACGGACAGAGTACTTGGAATGCAGAGAATCGTTTCACGGGCTGGGTTGATGTCGATCTATCAGAAAAAGGCGTGCAAGAAGCCGAAAAATCTGGAAAATTATTACAGGAGTTAAATATAAATTTTGATATCTCCTTTACCTCCTATCTTAAACGAGCAATAGACACATTAGAGATAGTGTTGAAAGTTCTTGGAAAAGATAGCAAGTACACGAAAGCTTGGGAGCTTAATGAAAGACATTATGGAGCTCTAACAGGTTTAAATAAAACCGAAACGAAAAAAAAACTGGGTGAAGAAAAGTTTAAAAAATACAGAAGGTCTTGGGACATTCCTCCGCCGAACCTAGATAGGAATTCTAAATACAATTCACACAAAGACCCCTTATATAAAGATCTAAAAAATATACCTAACACTGAATCTTTGAAAAATACTTACGATCGTGTTGTGCCCTATTTCGAGAAACATATAGAAAAACATCTCAAACAAAACAAGAATGTTATGCTTTCAGCGCATGGAAACACAATTAGAGCTCTAGGGAAAAAAATTTTTAATATATCTGATAAAAGTATTAATTTACTTGAAATACCAACGGGAAACCCTTTGGTAATTGATTTTAATGACTCAGGTAAGTTTTCAAGTGCAAAATATTTAGACGAATCTAGAAAAACCGAAATAATATCTAATCAATAATTTTTTTATTTAGTTTTTTATATATTTTGTAGCTATTTATATGAAAAAATTTTTGTCTACTAGTAACGCCGAAAAGTTCTTTGTTCTTTATTAAATCATCCCAAACTTTATTTATAGAAAAGGGTTTAATTTTTCTTTTTTTGAAAACTGATCTATCAATAATTTGAGCTCCGGTAAAAATAAATTTGTTATTTTTTTGTCTTAAAATTTGATTTTTAGAATTTAAATTAAAATCACCCTTGAATGACCTGTCGTAACTTTTATTTTTTGATACCAAAAGCATAGTTGGTTTTTTATTTTTCAAATAGACTTTCTCAAGTTTTCTAAATTCCTTCTTATATCCTTTTCTCCAAATAGTATCTGGATTTAAAACAAAAAATATTTGTTTTTTAAATTTTTTTGATGCATTTAAAATTCCTCCACCTGTGTCTAAAATTTTTCCCTTCTCAACAACCACATGTACTCTTGAATTAAACTTCTTTGTTCTTATAAAGCTAACAATCTCTTTATGAAGATGGTGAGCATTAACTACAATATTTTTAACGCCTAAAGAGTTTAGAAATTTAATACTATTTTCTAATAATGTTACGCCCTTAATCTTAACAAGTGGTTTTGGAATTTTTTTGGTAATGGGACGCATCCTTTTTCCAAAACCCGCTCCTAAAATTATTGCTTTTTTTATTTTCATTTAAAATTTCTTTTTTTTCTCATTTTTTTATTTACAACCTCTTTAAGTGTTATTTCTAAATTTTTAAAAATTTTATTTTTCATTCTTAATTCAATTAAATTCCATGTGTAGGGTAAATATTTTAAATATTGTGGTTTATTATCTCTTTTAAAAAGTCTATAAAAGATTCCTAGAATTTTTAAATTTCTCTGAATTGATAAAATATCAAAATCATTTTTTAATAAATTGATTTGTTTTTTTTTAATAGAACAATTTTTCAAATAATATTGAAATGCTTTCCTTTTTATTTGAGAAGGGACTTTAACTCTTACGTCATCTACTAATGATGCAAGATCATACATGGGGTTGCCTAAAATAGCATCCTGTGTATCAATTACGCCTAATTTTTTATTAGCCGGCATAATATTAGATACGTGAAAATCTCTATGAACAATAAATTGATGTTTGAAAAAAATTTTTTTGTACAGTTTGTTTAATTCTTTTTTTATTATTTTTTTATATTTTGAAGATTTTTTTTTACCTAAAACTCCTGGAAGGTACCAATCAAAAAACAAATTCGATTCTTTGTGTAAGTTTGCTGTATTATAAGTACTTAAATTAAAATATTTACTTGAACCAAATTTAATTTTTCTTACTGGTTTTATTTTTTGAATTTTTAATATTACATCTACACATTTCTTATAAAAATTTAATTTATTTTTAGACCGTTTTACATGATGCAGAAGCGTATTATTTCCAAAGTCCTCGATTTCCATAATTCCTTCTTTGAAGTGTTGGCTAATTAATTTTGGCGTGTAAATTCCTTTTTTTCTTAAAAACCTATTGATTGCCGAATAAACTATAAGGTTTTTAAAACGTTCTTTTTTAGCTACTACAATAATTGAGGTTTTTTTTCCTTTATGAAGCCTAAAAAACTCCCTAAAGGAAGCATCACTTCTAATTTTTTTAAGTTTAAATTGCATTTAATTTAAAATTTTTCCACTTTCCAAAACCTTGAAATTCTAGCTTTCTACTTTTTTCATCAGTTTCGTAATAAAATGTAATTTCAAGCCTATTCTCAACGTTTTTTTTTATTTTCTCTGGCCATTCAACTATTGTTAGTGCATTTTCAGAATTTTCAAAAATACCAAGCTGATCCACCTCTTTTATGGCTTTTAACCTATACAAATCATAATGCATAACTTTAAGCGATTTTATTTCATACTCGTAGAGTAAATTAAATGTTGGGCTAAGAACTTCGGTTTTATTAACTTTATTTTTTTCCTGAAGTCCGTTAATTAAGCTTCTGGTAAAAGTTGTTTTGCCACTACCTAATTCTCCAAAAAGGAAAATGCAGTCTGTACTAGATAGATTTGACAAAATTTTTTTAGAAATAGTATCTATCTGAGATAAGTTATATTTTAACATTGGCTACTTTTTAGTAGCGATAGCTGTCAGATTTAAACGGCCCCTTAACGTCCACACTTATATAATCTGCTTGATTCTTTGTGAGTTTAGTTAGTTTAGCACCAACTTTGTCTAAATGAAGCATCGCAACTTTTTCATCTAAATGTTTGGGCAAAACATAAACTTTTTTTTCATAATTTTTATGGTTATTCCAAAGCTCTATTTGGGCCATAACTTGATTGGTAAAAGATGCACTCATTACAAAACTAGGATGACCAGTTGCACATCCAAGATTCACCAATCTTCCTTCTGCTAAAAGAATAATTCGTTTTTTATCTGGAAATTCTATTTCGTGTACCTGAGGTTTAATTTCGCTCCATTTATAATTTTTTAGTGCTTCTACCTGAATCTCATTATCAAAATGTCCTATATTACAAAGTATGGAACGATCTTTCATTTTTCTCATATGGTCAGCAGTAACGATATCCTTATTGCCTGTCGCTGTAACGACTATATCTGCATCACCTATAGCCTCATCCATTAATACCACTTCGTAACCTTCCATAGCGGCTTGTAAGGCACAAATAGGATCCGCTTCTGTTACCATCACCCTTGCACCACTCTGTCTTAAAGAGGCAGCACTTCCTTTACCTACATCACCAAATCCCGCAACAATAGCTGTTTTGCCCGACATCATAACATCAGTTGCTCTTTTTATTCCATCTACCAAGCTTTCTCTGCAACCGTATAGATTATCAAACTTAGATTTGGTCACTGAATCATTAACATTGATTGCAGGAACCAAAAGTTTCTTTTCTAATTCCATTTTTTTCAGTGCTTTAATTCCTGTTGTAGTTTCTTCCGACAATCCCCTCACTGATTTTAAAAGATTTTTATAATCTTTATGCATTAAAGCGGTAAGATCTCCACCATCGTCTAGTAACATGTTCGGGGTCCAGCCCTTTTTTCCTTCAATAGTTTTTTTAATACACCACCAATACTCTTCTTCTGTTTCGCCTTTCCAAGCATAAACTGGAACTCCTGATTTTGCTATAGCCGCAGCTGCATGGTCCTGGGTAGAAAAAATATTACAAGAAGACCATCTCACATCAGCTCCTAGCTCAACTAAAGTTTCGATTAAAACAGCGGTTTGAATTGTCATATGCAGACATCCCAAAATTTTTGCTCCTTTTAAAGGTTTTTTTCCTTTATATTCCTTACGAAGGGCCATCAGACCTGGCATTTCTGACTCTGCTATTGAAATTTCTTTTCTACCAAATTCTGCTAAGTTAATATCTTTTACTTTAAAATCTTCACTCATATTAAAATCTTTTAACAATTAAATTTACTCTAATCAAGGAATTGATTTTTTCTATGCTCGTTTTGGCAGTTCCAATTCAATTTGCGCTCCCTTTTTAATATCGGATCTGTTTAATGCTCTAACACTGCCGCCATGCATTTCCACTATGCTTTTAACAATATTTAAACCTAATCCTGAATGCTCTCCAAATTTTTCAGGTCTGTTACTATAAAATCTTTTAAAAATTTTCTCTGTATTAACTTCGCTAAAACCTGGACCATTATCTTTAATTTTCAAAATTATGTTATCTTTGTCACTTTGTATGTTAATAAGAATTTCACTATTTTTAGGACTAAATGAAACAGCATTATCAAATAAATTTGCCAAAACTTGTTCTAATCTGTTTTCTATACCAAAAATTTTGAGTTTTTTACCATTTAAATCCTTTTTGCTAACAACAAATTTTATATTTTTTTCTGTAACAGAGTTATTGTTGCTGAATTCGTCTACAACATTTTTTATTAAATTCTGTATATCTAAAACCTTCATTTTTTCTCTAGATAAGGAAGCCTCATCCTTGAGCATTTGGGAATAATCTGTAATCAGTCTTTCAATTCTTTCAACGTCGTGGCTTAAAATTTTTATTAGTTTTTCTCTTTCTATTTTATCATTTGTGTTATCTAGTAATTCTGAAGCTCCTTTTAAAGATGCCAATGGATTTCTAATTTCATGTGCTAAATCTGCTGAAGAGTTTTCTGCTCTTTGAGTTCTTTGTTGTAGGTTTTTTGTCATATTATTGAGAGATCTAGACAAAAGTCCCAGTTCATCACTTCTGTACAGAAATTTTTCAATTTTACCCATTGATTCATCTCTAGATTTAATTGACTCTGTATATGCCACTAATCCGGCTATAGGCTTAAGAATATATCGATTTAGAAATATAGAAAATATAAATATTGCAATCGCTATTGCTAAAACCGTTCTTAGAATAAAATTTTTTCTTTCCTCAACAGCTGTTAAAATTTCGTTTGCCTGCTCAGTAACCATTATATAACCAAGAATTTGTTCTTTTATACTTACATCGCCTAAGGTTTTTACATAAAAATTATTACCCTCTGTTTTTTCAAAAACTGATGGTTCTTTGCTTTTTTTCTTAACCAATAATTCCTTTATTGTATCAATCTTGCCTGTTCTGCTTTCTTCATTGATATTGTCTTTTGTCTTTTCAGGTAAAGCATTATTTTCTATTTTTTCTTCTAAAACTAAATCAGTTTTTGTAAAAACAGTTTGATCTACATCTAATACATTTGTATCCGCGATTAAATCTCCATCTAAATTATAAAACTGAACCCTTTCTAGATTTTGAAATAAAAACCTCGTTGATAATAAAAAATTTTTTATGCTTTTTTGTTCAAAATTTAATTTAAGTCTCTCTATATGATTTGAAGTATTATTTATTATGACCACATGTTTTTCAGTGCGCTGCTTAACCAAATTCGGCTGGATTCCTCTAAGATAAAAAAACGTAAACAATCCTAAAATTAAAAATCCAAAAAAATTAAATATTAGAAATTTTCTTAAAATTGAGGATGAACTTTTTACTAACTTCATTAATTAATATTCCATCTGTACCCGCTTCCATAGCGAGTTTCGATTGATGAAAATTTTTCGTCTACCTTCTTAAATTTTTTTCTAATTCTTTTAATGTGACTATCTATAGTTCTATCTTCAATATCTGTATTTTCTTTATATGCTATGTCCATCAAATGTGCTCTTTCTTTGATAACGCCGGGTCTCTTGGCCAACTCTTTAACAATTAAAAATTCTGTGGTCGTAAGCTTTTCTGGTAGAGGTTTGCCATTCCATTCGCATTCTAACTGATTAGGATCAAGTTTAAGTTTTCCATGAGCTATTAAATTTTTTGAGTCCTCCAATGGTATGGCTTTTTTTCTTAATTGTACTCGAATTCTTTCTACCAATACTTTAATTGAAAAACCCCCTGATTTTTTTATAAAATCATCTGCACCTAATTTCAGGCCCAACAATTCATCGACTTCTTCATCCTTAGATGTAAGAAATATAATTGGAATAGACATTTTTTTTCTTATCTTTTTAAGCAATTCTTCACCATCCATTTTAGGCATTTTTATATCTACAACTGCCAAGTCTGGGGGGTTTCTTGAGAGCCCGATTAAAGCACTCTCTCCGTCTATATAGGTTTGAACTTTAAAACCTTCTCGTTCAAGAGCCATGCTGATTCCAGTAAGAATATTTCTGTCATCATCAACAAGCGCGATAGTTTTTGACATTCCTAGTATCCTAATAGTTTAAAATAAATTGTCAAAATTTAGGCATCAGTGTGCCTCTTCCCAATTATTACCTGAATTAACGTTTACATCCAATGGAATTGTAAACATATGATGTTCCGAGCTTGAAACTGATTCCATAGTTTTTTTAACAATTTTTTCAACAGCAGACTTATTGGTTTTTAGACATTCAAAGACTAACTCATCATGTATTTGTAGGAGCATTTTTGCGTTATGTATTTTTTTTAATTCAACTAGTTTGTGCAACTGAATCATTGCAAGTCTTATAATATCAGCTGCAGAGCTTTGTATTGGAGCATTTATAGCTGCTCTTTCTTGAAAACTTCTAACGCTGAAATTTTTATCATTTATGCCTCTTAGATGTATCCTTCTTCCAAAAATATTACTAACATATCCATTTTTTCGGCAAAACTTAACTGTTGACTGCATATATTCTTTTATTTCAGGAAATTTTTTAAAATAAGAATTAATAAATTGTAATGCTTCTTGATTTGAAACAGAAATTTGTTTTGCAAGACCGTATTGTGTTATCCCATAAATTATACCAAAATTAATAGCTTTTGCTTTTCTTCTTAAATTTTGATCAACTTTTTTTACCGAAACATCAAAAACTTGGCTTGCGGTTATACTATGAATATCATCCTTGTTGAGAAACGCCTTTTTTAATTCTTTAACATCAGCAAGATCGGCCAATATTCTCATCTCTATTTGGTTATAATCGGCAGATATTAGAATATTATTTTTTTCAGCAATAAATGCCTTTCTTATTTCCCGTCCATCTTCTGTTTTTATTGGAATATTTTGTAAATTAGGATCGCTGGAAGCTAACCTGCCAGTATTTGTTGCTGCCAATAAAAAGGATGTGTGCACTCTATTGGTTGTTAAATTTATGTGATCTTGTAACGCATCGGTATAGGTGTTTTTTAGTTTGGACAACTGTCTCCAATCCAATACTAAACTTGGAAATTTATGACCCTTGAAGGCTAAATCCTCTAAGATTGTTGCGCTAGTAGCTAAGCTTCCTTTTTTTGTTTTTTTTAGACTAGCAATTTTAAGTTCGTTATAAATGATTTCGCCAAGTTGTTTTGGTGAGCCTATATTGAATTCTTTTTTGGCCAAAGAGTAAATTTCTTTTTCAATCTTCAATATTTTATTTGTAAAATTTTTAGATAGTTTTTTTAGATATTCTTTGTCGACCTTAACACCATTTATTTCAATCCCCGAAAGTATTTTGACCATCGGTTTTTCAAAAATTTCATAAATTTTAGTAAGCTTTTCTCGATCTAATCTTTCTTTTAATAATTGGTATAATCTAAAAGTTACGTCCGCATCTTCACCTGCATATTCTGTTGCTTTTTTTAAATCAACTTCAGTAAAAGTAATTTTCTTTTTTCCACTACCTACTAAATCTTTGAAAGAAATTGTTTTGTGACCCAAATGAATTTCGGATAATGTATCAAGATTATGCCGATTTAATCCGGCATCTAGAGTATAAGAAGCCAACATTGTATCCTCTATTGGAGATATATCGATGTTATTTTTTTTCAAAATTATGTAATCAAATTTTATATTTTGACCAATTTTTTTTATGCTCTGATCTTCAAGTATTGGTTTAATTTTTTTAAGTACAGTATCTAAATTTAAACATTTCTCTTTTTGGTTTTTTAACGGTATGTAACACGCTTTTCCTTTCTCGTAGCAAAAAGAAATTCCCACTAGATCAGCTTCGATAGGATTAAGGGAGGATGTTTCTGTATCTACAGAGATTAATTTTTGCTTTTTAAGAATATTGACCCAGTTTTCAAGTTTCTTTTCAGTAGTAATGGTTTCATATTTAGTTAGATCAATTTTTTCTTTTGTTGTTTCTGTGTTTTCTATTTTTTTACCTGTTTCTCCATAAAAACCTATAGCTTGACTTAAAAGCCTATTAAACTCCATCTCTCTGAGAAAATTATAAAGTTTATCTTTTTTTATTTCCTTTATTATGAAGTTTTCAATTTTATCTTTAACTGGAACGTCATCTTTTAAAGTTACAAGTTTTTTGCTAATTAAAGCGGACTCTTTGTTTTCAATAATTGTTTGTTTTCTTTTTTTTTGTGGAATTTCTTCGGCTTTTTTTAGTAGAGTTTCAAGATTCTTATATTTATTAATTAGTTCAGCTGCCGTTTTCACTCCTATTCCCGGAACACCAGGTATATTATCTGATGAGTCTCCCGCTAAAGATTGAACGTCGATAACCTGTGTTGGTTTCACTCCAAATTTTTCATGTACTTCCTTTTCTCCGATAACTTTACTCTTCATTGGATCGTATAGCCTTATATTTTTAGAAACTAGTTGCATTAAATCCTTGTCTGAAGAAATTACTGTAACTTTAGCGCCTGCATTAATAATTTGTTTTGCATAGGTTGCTATCAGGTCATCAGCTTCGTAATTTAATTGCTCAACGGAAGGCACATTAAAAGCTTCGACGGCTTTTCTTATATATTCAAATTGAGGAGCAAGATCATCTGGAGGATCAGATCTGTTAGCTTTATAATCTTTATAAATTTCGTTTCTAAAATTTTTTCTTGCAGAATCAAATATAACTGCAAAATGTGTTGGTTTATTCTCCGAGTCGTCAGATCTAGAATCTTCCAAAAGTTTAAAAAGCATATTGCTAAAGCCGCTTACTGCACCAGTCGGCAACCCATCGCTTTTTCTAGATAAAGGAGGCAATGCGTAATAAGCTCTAAAGATATATCCAGATCCGTCTACTAAATAAAAATGATCAGTTTTTTTTATTACATTCATCAATTAATGATATCTTAATTTTTTTCATGATATAATAATATTAAATTATGGACAAAATTGCATTATCTGCTGAAAATTTAACTAAGGTTTATTCAAAAAATAACAATTCGAACAAATCAATTTTAGCTCTAAACAAATTAAACCTAGAAGTGAAGCGGGGTGAAATTTTCGGTCTTCTCGGTCCTAATGGGGCAGGTAAAACAACATTTATAAATATTTTAGGAGGAACAGTAATGAAAACCTCTGGTAAAGTTCAATTGTGGGGCTTTGATCTAGACACTAATCCAAGACAAGTAAGAGCATCCATAGGTATTGTGCCACAAGAAGTTAATTTAGATGCTTTTTTTAGTCCAAAAAAATTACTTGAGCTTCAAGCCGGCCTATATGGAGTAAAAAAAAAGGATAGGATTACAGATTTAATTTTGAAAATGGTGGCCTTAGATAAGCAGGCTAATTCATATGCAAGAAGTCTTTCTGGTGGAATGAAAAGAAGATTATTAGTTGCAAAAGCTATGGTACATCAACCTCCAATTTTAGTTCTGGATGAACCAACAGCTGGAGTAGATGTAGAATTAAGACAAAATTTGTGGAACAATGTTAGAGAGCTTAACAAGCTTGGAGTAACTATTATTTTAACTACACATTATCTTTACGAAGCTGAAGAGATGTGTGATCGAATTGCAATTATTAATAAAGGAAATCTAGTGGCTTTTGATACTACCGAAAAACTCTTAGGGCGTATTGAAAGCAAAAAAATTAAATTTAAAGTAAAAAATTTAAGTCAATTTGAAAAAATTAGACTTAATGGTGTAAAATTTTCAAAAACTGATTATGAAATTACCGCTACCTATGACAAAAATAAATTCAAATTTGACCAAATTATAGATGTAGTAAAAAATAATGCTGAAATACTTGATATTTCTACTGATGAAGGTGACTTAGAAGACATCTTTTTGCAGGTAACAAATAAGTAGCTTTTTCTGTAAATAAAAGTAAGAATCACAATATGGAGTTAATTAAAAATTTAAAAGAAGTTTCTTTAGTAAAAAATTTGTTTCTAGCAATTTTAGGTACCATACTTTTAGCTATTTCAGCAAAAATAAAAATACCTTTTTGGCCGGTACCTATGACCATGCAAACTTTTGTAGTTTTGTTATTGGGGATTATATATGGATGGAAACTTGGCCTATTCACCGTATCACTATACTTACTTGAAGGTATAGCTGGTTTGCCAGTTTTTGCTGGAACTCCGGAAAAAGGTATAGGTTTGGTTTATTTTACAGGGCCAACCATGGGATATTTGCTTGGTTTTTTGGTGGCAGTTTTTTTAACAGGATTTTTTACTTTTAATAATAATTTTTTTAAGAATTTTATAAAACTAACTTTCTCGGTAAGTTTTATATATATTTTGGGTTTAATTTGGTTAGGATCAATAATTGGTTGGGACAAACCGGTATTTGAATTGGGTGCGCAACCTTTCCTTTTGGCTGAACTATTTAAGATCCTTATATTAAGCGCCCTAATTCCAAAAATTTCAAAATTTAGAGGTTAACGAGGAGATCTCTTTGAGAGAATCCTTTGCAGAGTTCTTCGGTGCATTTTAAGTCTTCTTGCAGTTTCTGAGACATTTCTGTTACAAAGCTCAAATACTCTGTGGATATGCTCCCATTTTACCCTATCTGCTGACATTGGGTTTTCAGGGGGGGTAGCCTTAGAATCTGGCGCGGCTAGAAGGGCAGATTCGACATCATCCGCATCCACTGGCTTAGCCATGTAGTCTATGGCCCCAGCCTTCACAGCGGCAACGGCTGTAGGCAAATTTCCATATCCAGTTAGCATAACTATTCTGCTGTCTTTATTTGCCTTTTTAATCTCCTTGACCACATCTAGACCGCTACCATCTTCCAGTCTGAGATCCACTAAAGCGAACTTGGGAGGGGAAGATTTGACTAATTTTACAGCATTTTCAACAGTTTTTGCATCTTTAACTTGAAACCCCTTCTTCTCCATGGCCCTTGCAAGTCTAATTCTGAGAGGATCGTCGTCGTCAATGATCAAGAGAGACTTGTCCTCAAAATCGGAAATCTTTAAACCTACAGGTGTCTCTCTTGTTTTATACATGTCTGTCATCCTAAACTATGTAGTGGTGATTGTCATATTTCAAATGCGACAAAGGTGCATTATTTCCTTTACATAAAGGTCAAAAACCTTATAAGCGAAATTAAATAAGCTTTTTTATGTAATTTTTTAGAAGCTTTATTGTGTAATTAAACGGGGAACACATGCGATGCGAAAATTTACTAGCGTTAACGAATTAGTTAACACTTTGAAACCTGAGTATCCGGTCTATTGTATCAGACCTAACTCAGTAAGAAAGTCTGCAGAGTTTTTTAAAAATAACTTTCCTGGAAAAGTTCTTTACGCTGTAAAAACAAATCCCAACGAAAAAATTATTAAAATTATTATTAACAGTGGAATTCAAAATTTTGATGTTGCATCAATTAATGAAATAAAACTAATAAGAAAAATCGACAATAAAGTTAAAATATACTTTATGCATACCATAAAAAGTAGGGAGAGCATTAAAGAAGCATATTTTCAATATAATATTAAAGATTTTGCTCTGGACAGCAAAGACGAGTTGCTTAAGATTCTTGAGGCAACAAATAACGCAAAAGATTTAAATTTATATGTAAGAATAGCAATTTCAAATGAGCATGCAGAAATTGATTTGTCTAGAAAATTTGGAGCTTTGGCAAGTGAGGCTTTGGGGCTATTGAGATTATGTAAGGAGCACGGTAAGAAAGTAGGCCTAAGTTTTCACGTAGGGTCTCAATGTATGGACAAGATTTCTTTTTCAAAAGGAATTAGCGAAATTGGCAATATAATTAAAAAAACAAAGATTGTTCCAGATGTTATTAATATAGGGGGAGGCTTTCCTTCTATATATCCAGACTTAAAACCTGAACCTTTAGATAGTTATTTAAACGAAATTAAAAAAGCTTTAAAAAACTTGAAATTAGAAAAAATGCCAGAAATATTTTGTGAACCCGGCCGTGCCATTGTAGCAGAAGCTGGGTCAACTATCGTTAAAGTCATTTTAAAGAAAAAACAAAAACTATATATTAATGATGGAACTTATGGATCTTTGTTCGATGCAGGAGTTCCAAATTTTGTTTTACCTACAAAAATGATTAGCAACGGAAGAGTTGTTTCAAAAAAATTAACTGCTTTTAATTTCTACGGACCAACCTGTGATAGCCTTGATTATATGAAAGGACCTTTCTTGCTGCCAAACAATATTAAAGAAGGGGATTATATTGAGCTTGGTCAACTTGGTGCTTACGGAACTACATTTAGAACAAAATTTAATGGTTTTTACTCAGATGCAATCTATCAAGTAGATGACAAACCTATTCTTTCAATGTACGATCGTACAGATAAGTTTAGTTACTTGGTTGCGTAATGAATAAAAAAAACGGTCCAACTCTAGGACACAACAAAAAGTCTTTATTAAAATCTGAAGTCGAACATATTGACATAACTGCTTTTGACTCTCGAAAAATTATAGAGTCTATGAAAAAAATGTCATTTACCTCAAGAGATACAGCAAAAGCCGCTGAAATTTATAATGATATGATAAAGGATAAAAATTGTTCAATATTTTTAACAATTGCTGGTTCAACTTCAGCTGGAGGATGCATGAAACTTTATTCTGATTTAGTTAAATATAATATGGTTGATGCCATTGTAGCTACTGGGGCTTCCATAATTGATATGGATTTTTTTGAAGCATTAGGATTTAAACATTATCAAGGTAATCAGTTTCAAGATGATAAAGTTTTAAGAGAAAATTATATAGATAGAATTTATGACACCTACATTGATGAAGAAGATTTGCAGATCTGCGATAAGGCTATATGTGATATAGCTAATAAATTACCACCAAAAACTTATACCTCTAGAGAGTTCATTAAAGAAATAGGTAAATATTTAAAAAAAAATGCAAAAAAGAAAAATTCATTAATTGAGGTTGCTTATGACCACAATGTTCCAATATTTTGCCCGGCGTTTACAGATAGTTCTGCTGGTTTTGGCCTGGTAATGCACCAGGAACAAAATCCATCCAAACACATAACTATAGACTCGATAAGGGAATTTAGAGAACTTACAGAAATTAAACTAAAATCCAAGGCCTCTGGTTTGTTAATGGTTGGAGGGGGAGTTCCAAAAAATTTTGTTCAAGACACAGTGGTTTGTGCTGAACTTTTGGGTAAAAAAGTCGACATGCATAAATATGCTATACAAATAACTGTTGCGGATACAAGAGATGGTGCTTGTAGCAGTTCTACACTAAAAGAAGCAAGTTCTTGGGGAAAAGTTGATACTTCGAAAGAACAAATGGTTTTTGCAGAAGCAACTAGTGTGCTGCCGTTAATTGCAAGCGATGTTTACCACAATAAATTTTGGCAAAATAGAGAAAGAAAAAAATTTTCAAATCTATTCGGATAAAAATTGAATTATCTATCTAACAAACTAGGTTTTTTAGGAATTGACAATAAATTCAAAATAAAAGAGAAAGCTGTCATTGTTCCATTCGGATTAGAAAAAACTGTCAGCTATGGTGGAGGAACAAAAAATGGACCCAAAGAAATAATCAAAGCATCCCATCAAGTTGAGCTGTTCGACGAAGACTTAAATTGTGATCCATATAAAAAAATTGGCATTAGAACAATAAAACCCTTTCCAATTAAAAAAAGAATGGATGAAGCGCTAAAACAAATTGAGAAAATCAATGAATCTTTATTAAAAAAAAATATATTTCCTATGATACTGGGTGGTGAACATTCAATCACACCAGGGTGTATTAGACCTTTTGTAAAAAAATTTAATAAGCTTTGCTTATTACATTTCGATGCTCATGCTGATTTAAGACAAAGTTATAATGGAAATAAATTTTCTCATGCATCAGCAATTAGGAGATGTTTAGACTATAAAAATGTCAGTGTTATATCTTTTGGTATAAGAAATATATCAAGTGGTGAAATAAGTTATTTGAAAAAAAATAAAAAAAGAATAAATATTTTTTGGGCAAAAGACAAAAAAAAGTGGAATTTAAATCTTTTTAAAAAATTAATAAAAAACAAAAATGTTTATATTACTTTTGATGTTGATGGTTTTGATTCAAGCCTAATGCCAGCAACTGGAACTCCTGAACCCGGTGGTCTATTTTGGGATGAAACAATAGAAATCATAAAAATTGCATCAAAATATTCTAAAGTGGTTGGCGGAGATATAAATGAACTTGCTCCTATAAAAGGATTTCCAAGTTATAATTTTTTAGCGGCAAAACTAGCTTATAAAATCCTCTCTTATAAATTTATAAATTTCAAATTATAAGATCAGAAGTCCTCCAAGCTATTGTGACCAAAGCACCTCCTGTTTCTGAATTTGAAAACTCAAGAGAGGCTTTTTTTCTTTCCAGAAGAGTTTTGCCTATGAAAGTTCCTAATCCCAAACCAGCTTTAGATCTTAAATATTCCGAACTAGTTGTAATATAAGGTTGGCCAATTCTTTTGGAAACATCCTGAGGAAAGCCTGGACCATCATCTGAAATACTTATTTTAACTTTTTTGGAGTCCGCTTCTAAATTTATATTTATATTGCTTTTTGAAAATTTTACCGAATTTCCAATAAAGTTACGAATTCCATAGGTTATCTCTACAGATCTATCCATTGGTATTTCTTTTTTCGCTTGATCAAAATTCAAAGTAATTTTTTTATTTGAAATTTCTTCGAATGATTTTGTAATTTCTATAAGTAAATTTTTAATAGTAATCTCGCTAATAAATTTGTCTTCCTCAATTTGAGCCGTGGATATCTTTTTAAGTATTTCACTGCATCTTTTAGTCTGACTTAATAATAGATCTAAATCTTTTAAGTATTTTGGATTTTTGACAGCTTCTTTTCTTAGCTCTTTTGCAATTACTGTTATTGTTGATAAAGGAGTTCCAAGAGAATGGACGGCTGCAGCTGCTTGTAATCCAATAGTTTCAAGCTCATGTTCTTTGGCTAGTGCCATTTCTAATTCTCTTAAAGCGCCTGCTCTCTGCCTCGACTCTATTCCAAATCTTGCTCCAAAATAAGTTAAAAAAATTAAGGCAATAATTACCGCTAAGGGTACTGAATATAAATAGTAATCAGGTACATGAAAATGTAAATTTCCAGGATGAGGTAGTGGTAAATGATTAAAAGTAAGTATTATCAAAAATAAGATTGTTGCAAATGCCAAAATGAACGTATTTTTTAAAGTAAGCAAAGTAGAAGATACTATGGCAGGCACAATCAAAAAAATCACAAAAGGATTCTTTATTCCTCCGGTTAAAAACAATAAAAGACTCAGTTGAAAAAGATCATAAAATAAAAAAATGGCTGAATCAAAAGCACTTAAATCATTTTTCCTAAACCATAGATGCAAGTAAAGATTAGTTAGTGTCCCTAAAAAAATTATTAATAAACAAAGAAAAACCGGGAATTCAAAATTAAAAACAAAATGAACTGATAAAATTGCAATTAATTGTCCAATAATTGCAATCCATCTTAAAAAAACTAAAGTCTTTTTCTCTAACTGCAAGTCCTCTTCGGATTTGAAGAGATCAGATAGGCTCATAGTATTTAAATATCTAGGTTTGCAACTTCAAGAGCTTTTTCGGTTATAAAGTCTTTTCTAGGAGCAACCTCATCTCCCATTAGTATTTTTATAATATTTTGGTCTTCCTTAGATTTTTCTTTTGTGCCCTTAGAATATTCAACCCTCAATAAGGTTCTGTTTTCTGGATTTAAAGTGGTATCCCAAAGTTCTTCTGGGTTCATTTCGCCTAAACCCTTGAATCTCTGTATATTTAATTTTTGTTTTTCTTCATTAATAAACTTTTCTAATTCAGATTTTTTTAGTTTTTTAGCACCATTTTCTTTTGATTTTAGTATATATTTTTCTAAATCTTTTTCATTTTTGATATAGATGCTTTTTGATCCCTTTGTAACTTTAAACAGTGGTGGCTGTGCCAAATACAGATGGCCTTTTTCTATTAATTCATTAAAAGGTTTGTTGTTAAAAAAAGTAAGTAACAAAGTTCTTATATGAGAACCGTCTACGTCTGCATCGGTCATAATAATAATTTTTTCATATCTTAAATCTTCTAGACTAAAATTTGTAGATCCCGTCCCCAGAGCATTTATTAAGGTCACTATTTCATTTGAAGACATCATTTTAGATAGTGTTTTGTTTTCATTGCTACCGTTAGCTCCATTTCTTTTTTTGTTTTCATTTACATAAGTATTTAGAATTTTTCCCCTTAATGGAAGAACCGCTTGAAATTCTCTTTTTCTACCTTGTTTGGCTGAGCCTCCGGCAGAGTCTCCCTCTACTATAAATAGTTCTGTACCTTCCATTGATGAAATTTGACAATCTGCTAATTTTCCAGGAAGTCCCGATAATTCCAATGATCCTTTTCTTCTAACGCTGTCTCTTGCTTTTCTCGCAAGATCTCTTGCTATTGCAGCCTGTAAAATTTTATCTAACACTACTCTCACAATCGAAGGATTTTGATCAAACCAGATTGTCACTTTTTCATTTACAATTGACTCAACTACATTTCTAATTTCTGAAGAAACTAGTTTGTCTTTTGTTTGAGAAGAAAATTTTGGATCAGGCATTTTGACTGACAAAATTGCTGTTAATCCCTCTTTTATATCTTCCCCTCCTATGGTTACTTTGTTTTTTTTATTTAAATTTTTTTCTGAAGCGTACTTGTTTATTATTCTGGTAAGTCCACTTCTAAAACCGAGAAGATGTGTTCCCCCGTCTCGTTGGTGAATATTGTTTGTAAAGGCCATAACCTCTTCTGAAAATCCGGCATTCCATTGAAAAGAACACTCCACTATCACGTCCCTTTTTTCACCTTTTAGATATACAGGTTTCTTAAAAACTGCTTTTTCATTTTTATTAATTAGCAGTGATTTTTTTTGATCCAAAAATGTTACAAATTCTCCTATTCCACCATCATATTTATGTTCATAATTCTTGGTTTTGGCATGTGTTTCGTCTACTAAATTTATTTTTAATCCTCTGTTTAGGAAGGCTAGTTCTCTCATTTTTTTTTGTAATGTAGCTACGCTAAATTTAATATTAGAAAAAATATCTTTGGAAGGAAGAAATTTTATTTTTGTTCCTGATTGCTTTGTTTTTTTTGAAAATTTAATTGGATTTACGGCTTTGCCATTCTTGAAAGAAATAAAATACTCTTTTCCATCTCTAAATATAGTTAGATCTAGTTTTTCTGACAAAGCATTAACAACTGAAACTCCAACCCCGTGTAATCCTCCTGATACTTTATAAGAATTTTGATCAAATTTACCTCCCGCGTGTAATTGTGTCATAATAACTTCAGCGGCAGATTTTTTTTCACCTTTGTGGGTGTCTACTGGAATACCTCTCCCATCGTCTTCTACTGTCACAGAGTTATCTTTGTGCATCGTGACAGTTATATTTTTACAAAAGCCTACTATAGCTTCGTCAATGGAGTTGTCGACTACCTCAAAAACCATATGATGCAAACCGGAACCGTCGTCTGTATCACCGATATACATGCCAGGTCTTTTGCGAACAGCCTCCAGGCCTTTTAAAACTTTTATAGAATCTGCTTTATAGTCTTTAGATGCGCTATTTTTTTGAGTATTAGTCATTTTTTTGAAAAATTAAGTATATCATTTTTTTTCATTTAGATAAAATCAACTCGAGAGACCGTGTTAAATTACCATTGGTGGACAAGGATAATAGAAGATAAATAAAATTTATTTTGTAAAGCCAAGAAAATTTCAAATTTTCATTGGCATGATTACATAATAACTGTTTTTATCTGAATTGTCTTGAATCAAAACCGGTGATACTGAATCATTTAAATTCATAATTATCTTCTCATCTTCTATCGCAGAAGCAATATCTAACAAATATCTTGAATTAAAGCTTATAGTAAGATTTTCATCATTGTAGTTTGCCGCCAAAGTTTCTCTTCCTTCGCCTGAAGAAGAACTATTAACAAACAATTGGATGTTGTCCTTCTCCAAAGTAACCTTAACACCCTCTTTTCTATCTATTGAGACTGTAATAACACGTTCAATTGATTGGATAAAATCTTTTACTTTTAAATTTAAAAGTTTCTTATTACCTTTGGGTACAACCTTTGTATAATCTGGAAACTTGCCATCGATAACTTTTGACACAATTCTTGAGCTTCCTATTTTGAATTGAATTTTTGTGTCACCGACAGAAAGAGAAACATTTTCTCCTGTTTCTTGTAGTAAATTACATAGTTGAAAAACAGTTTTTTTTGGAAGTATGAAAGATTTAAAATTTTCCACATTTTCTATTGACATGCTGCTTGATGATAGTCTGTGAGTATCGGTTGCTACGCCTGTTAGGTAAGATCCTTTGTTAGAGGTAGTTGTATGAACAAAAATACCATTAAGATAGTGCCTTGTATCATCGTTAGACATTGATATTTTAGTTTTATTTAATAGGGATAAAAGTTTTTTGCCCTCCAAATTTATAGGGATTGCTTTAAAATCATCGGCAAAATTAGGAAAGTTATCGACCGGTAAACATAAAAGGTTAAATTTTGAATTTTTGGCAGAAATTTTTAGCTTATTTTCATTTTGCAAATCAAAAACAATGTCGAGATTTGAAGGTAATTTTCGTAAAAGATCGTATAGAACCGTTGCTGAAGTTGTTGTACTTCCTTCTTGATCTATCTTTAAATCATTAGATATTTCGTCATGAAATATTATATCTAAATCTGTGGCAATTATACTTAGTTTATTATTCTTAGTTTGCAACAGAACATTGGCAAGTATTGGTATGGTATTTTTTCTTTCAATTATATTGTGCGCGATGGACAATGATTTGAGTAATGTGTCACGCTTAATTTGAAATTGCATTTGTATCGCTTAGAATTAATGATTTTAATTCTTCAACATTCTTCTTTATTTCTTCATTATTCTGTAACAATTTTTCTATAGTTTTTACTGCATGTATCACAGTAGTGTGATCTCTATTTGCAAATTTTCTTCCAATTTCAGGTAATGATCTTGTAGTAAGTTTTTTTGCAAAGTACATAGCTATCTGTCTAGGTCTAGCCAAAGGCCTTGACCTTCTAGGTGACAACATGTCGTTAAGACTAATACTAAAAAAGTTAGATGTTACGGTTTGTATCTTGTCTATACTTATAACTTTATTGCTATTATAAACGTCTCTCAAAATTATTTTGCAGTCATTAACATTTAAAGGTTTTTTGCTCATTTTTCCAAAAGCAACAACTCTGTTAAATATTCCTATAAGTTCCCTGATATTCGAGTTGCTATTCTTTGCCACATAGCTGAGAACTTCCTCTTGCAGATCTGGGCTTTCTTTAAAAAAATTCTGATATTCAGATATTTTTTTTCTTAATATTTTTAACTTTAAATCATATTCTGGTGAACCAATATCAACCACGAGACCACCGGACAATCTAGATTTTATTCTGTCTTGAACTCTATCAAGTTTATTGGGAGCTCTATCCGAAGAAATCACAATTTGAGAGCTCTGATCAAATAAAGTATTAAACGTATGAAAAAATTCTTCCTGAAGACCTTCTTTGCCTCTTATAAATTGTATATCATCTATTATGAAGACATTTGCTTTTCTAAAAAAATCTTTAAAATTTACCATTTCATTTTTTTTGATAGATTTTATAAATTGATACATAAATCTTTCGGCTGAAATAAACATCACAGTATTGTTTTTACTTAGTTCTAAGCCAATTGCATTTAAAAGATGGGTTTTTCCCAATCCTACTCCTCCATAAATAAATAGAGGATTATATCTGGATAGTTGAGAGCATGTTTTTTTTGCAGACAAAAAACATAGATTATTACTTTGTCCAACAACAAAATTGTCAAAATTCAAATTTGGGTTCAACCTGTTGTAATTTAGAATCGAATTTTTAATCTCTGAAATTTTGTTTTCCTGTATATTTGAAAATAGACTTTTGTTGCCCGTTTTCTCTGGCTCTATCCTAAATTCCAGTCTAGTAATACTAATCTTGTGTTTTTTTAGTTCCCCTAAAATCTTATCGGCATACCTAGAAGTTATCCAATCTCTAAAGAACCTTGTTTTTACGCCTAAAATTACATGATCATTATATTCTTTTATTAATGAAATGTTTTTAAGCCAACTTGAATAAATTTCGCTGCCAAAAGATTTTTCAAAAGATTTTTGAACCAAATTCCAATTTAAAACATTCTCTTCTAGAAGTGAACTCGAAGCAGTCTTTTTTAAAGAAACTTTTTCCATGATTTTTTTTTAAAATAAAAAAATATTTTTATAACTAATTAATTTTAATTCAATATCTGTAAGTTGAATCGAAAAAATAAATCGACTTGGGTTGTAGAATAAACGTAAAGAGTGAAAATAAAAATTTTTCAACCTAAAATGATAACTTACTAGATTTAGTTATTTTTTTTGAAAAATTTTTTTTTGATTATAACAACTATTAATTGATTACAACTAATTCTTGATATTTTTTATTTTTTTTGAAATTTTTGAAATTTTTCTTGAAAGATTCTTCTTCTTAATCACTCCGGTTTTTGCAACTTTCATCAATTCTGACTGAAACTCAGGAAAATATTTGTTTATTTCCTTCTTATCCTTTTTTTCTATTAATTTAAGCATCTTTTTCAATGCCTGCTTGTATTTGCTTTTTCTTGATTTATTTACCAAAGACTGCTTTTTGATTCTTCTTACTTTCCGGATGGCTGATTTAATGTTTGGCATTTATGGGAACGTATATATGTTTATAAGATAAAATAAAATGAAAAATATTAAACAATCTGAGATTGATCTAGTTGCTAAAGTTTTCAGCGACGTTTTTGATAAATACGACCTAATGAATGACATTATGTCCTTGGGAGTGCACCGTATTTGGAAGAAAAATATGATTGATTGGATGAATCCACAAAAAGGAAGTTGTCTCATAGACGTTGGGTCGGGAACAGGAGATATTGCTAAATCTTTTTTGGAAAGAATTAAATTTCAAGGAAAAGTTACTTGTGTTGAACCAAACAAACTAATGTTAAAAACTGGAAAAAGAAAGTTAAAAAATTTAAATAAAATTGAGTGGATTGCCGCTAGTGCTGAGAAACTACCGCTTGAAAGTGAAAATTTTGATCTGTATTCAGTCAGCTTTGGGATAAGAAATTTTTCTAATATTAACCAATCTTTAAAAGAAGCGAAAAGAGTATTAAAAAAAGGTGGAAGAATATTTTGTTTGGAATTTTCTAAAGTTGAAAACGAAATTCTTAAAAAATTATATAAAACCTACTCAAGATCTATTCCTCATATAGGAAAATATGTCACGGGAAAATCAGAGCCTTATGAATATCTTATTAATAGTATAGATAAATTTTACAATCAGGAGGAACTTTCTGAGATCTTTAAAAAAAATGGTTTTTATAAAGTTGAGTACAGAAATTTATCCGGTGGTATAGCCGCAATTCATTCTGGCTGGAAAATTTAAAAATGTTTAAAAAAATTTATAATTTATTAAAAATTTTAAGAAAATTATCTATCTCTGGTGCTGTAGAAACATTAGATAAAATCAGACCAATTCCAAAAAGCTTAAAAATTATATTTCATATATTTTCAATTGGTTCGTCAAAAAAATTAGAAAATTCTCAGAAATCTTCTGGAGAAAAATTATGTCAATCTCTAGAAGATATGGGAACAACTTTTATTAAGCTCGGCCAATTTTTAGCTACTAGACCAGATATTATTGGAGAAGAAATTGCTAAAAAGTTAGAAAAATTACAAGATAAGCTTCCTGCGTTCAGTACTGAAAAGGCAAAAAATATTTTAGAAAAAGAAATAGGGATCGATTATTTTAAAAATATTTTATTCCTAAGTGAACCAATTGCGGCGGCCTCTATAGCTCAAGTTCATTTTGCGAAAATAAAAATTGATGGCAAAGAAAAGGAGCTTGCTATAAAAATTTTAAGACCAAACATACATTCTATATTTAATGAAGAGCTTGATGCATTAATGTTTCTTGCTTATTTGATTGAAAATATTTTTAAAAAAACAAAAAGATTAAAGTTAGTAGAAGTTATTAACTTATTGAAAGAAATAACCAATGTAGAAATGGATTTAAGATTTGAAGCTGCCGCTGCAAGCGAACTAAGAGAAAATACAATCAATGACAAAGGAATAAAAGTTCCAAAAATTTATTGGAACTATACATCAAAAGAAATATTAACCCTTGATAGAATTGATGGTATTTCTATAAGAGATATAGAAAAACTCAAAAATTTAAATATTAATCTTAAAAATCTTTCAGAAAATTTAATTCAATCGTTCTTAAAGCAATCTGTAAGAGATGGTTTTTTTCATGCAGATATGCATCAAGGAAACCTCTTTGTAGACAAAGAAGGAAATATAATCCCAGTGGACTTTGGTATAATGGGAAGGTTGGATAAAAATAATAGAAAGTATCTGGCTGAAATTCTTTATGGTTTTATTCAAAGGGATTACACAAAAGTGGCTGAAATGCATTTTTTGGCAGGACTTGTTCCGGCCAATACTTCTAAAGATGATTTTGCACAAGCTTTAAGATCTATTGGTGAACCTATTTTTGGTCAATCAATTAAGGATATTTCGGGGGGGAACTTGTTAGGACAATTATTTGAAATAACGGAAAGATTTAATATGCAGACACAAACGCAGCTATTACTCCTTCAAAAAACAATGGTGGTGGTTGAAGGTGTGGCTAGAAAATTAGATCCGAATACTAATATCTGGGAAGTATCCCGACCAGTTTTGGAAACTTGGATGAAAAATGTAAAAGGGCCAGAGTCAGCTGTCAATAAAACAATAGAGCTCTCTAAAGACCTCTTGGAAAGAATTCCTGATTTGCCCAATGTTATGGATAATGCCAACACAGCCCTACAAATGATAGCTGAAGGAAAATTAAACTTAAGTGCTCTTAATGGAAAGAATTTTGAAATTGAAGAGCTAAAATTAAAAAATTTAAGAAACAATATGATTATAATCTTTTTAGGTATTGTAATAGGGGTTTTTATAGTATTTTAATTAGACATGCGTTTAGAAAATAAAAAAATTTTACTTATTATTGGCGGAGGAATCTCGGCATATAAATCTCTTGATTTAATAAGATTGCTGCAAAAAAAAGGTTCATCTGTAAAAGTTGTTTTGACTAAAAGTGGAAAAAAATTCGTAACATCCCTATCAGTTTCCTCTCTTTCTAAAAATAGAGTTTTTGAGGAAATGTTTGATGAAAAAAATAAAGGAAAAATAGATCATATTTCATTGTCTCGATGGGCCGATCTGATTTTGGTTTTGCCCACCACTGCAAATTTTATGTCAAAACTTAGTAAGGGTGGGGCCGATGATCTTGCTTCTACAATTATTTTAGCCTCAAACAAAGAAGTTTTTTTGGTACCAGCGATGAATGTAAGAATGTGGCTTCATAAAGCTACACAAAAAAACTTAAACGTTCTTATTAGTTATGGCTATAAATTCATAGGTCCCGAAGATGGTGAAATGGCATGTGGGGAATATGGAAAAGGCAAAATGTCCAGCCCAAGACAAATTTTATCCTTTTTAGAAAAATTTTTTAGAAAAAAAGATTTATTAAAAAAGAAAAAAATAAGTGCAATCGTAACTACAGGACCAACAAAAGAATATATAGACCCTGTCAGATTTATTTCTAATGAGTCAAGTGGCAAACAAGGATACGAAATAGCATTAGAACTATCAAGATTAGGTATAAAAACAACGTTGATATCAGGACCAACAAAACTTACATATAGTAGCGATGTTAAAGTAAAAGAAGTTGTATCTGGGAAAGAGATGTTTGAGGCAGTAAAAAAAAAGCTTCCCACCCATATTGCTGTTTGCACTGCAGCAGTTTCTGATTTTAAGCCTTTATCGATAAAAAAAAATAAAATTAAAAAAGATTCAAAAATAACTGAGATAAAAATTGAGAAGAACCCAGATATATTAGGTTACCTAGGCAAGAACAATAGGTATAAACCAAAACTTCTAGTTGGTTTTGCTGCGGAAACAGAAGATTTAATAAAAAATTCTATTAAAAAAATGCAAGAAAAATTTTGCGACATAATAGTTGCAAATGATATTTCAAATAAAGAAATAGGATTTAACAGTGACCTGAATGAAGTAACTATTGTAGATAAAAGTGGTAAAACTCAAAAAATTAAAAAGAGTTCAAAAAAATTCATCGCTTCACTTATTGCTGAAAAAATTGTAGACACATTTTTGTTAAATGAAAAAAGCCTCAATTAAAAGTGAAGATTACCAAAAATACTATCAACAATTAATACTTAAGAAAGTTGGTATACCTGGCCAAAAAAAAATTTTTAGAGCAAAAGTTCTTATTATCGGAGCAGGTGGTCTTGGATGTCCTCTGATTCTGTATTTAGCTTATTCAGGTATTGGAAATTTAGGAATTGCCGATCACGATAAAATTGAATTATCAAATTTAAGCCGACAAGTACTTTTTACTAAAAAAGATATTGGAAAATATAAAGTTTTGGTATCCAAGAAATTTGTGGAAAGGATAAATAAAAAAATAAATGTTAAAATTTTCAAAGAAAGAGTAAATAAAAAAAATATTGAAAAAATTGCTAAAGATTATCAAATTATTTGTGATGGAACTGATAATTTTAAGTCTAGATTTTTAATAAATGACTACTGCATGAAAAATAAAAAAATATTAATTTCTTCAGCAATAAATAAATTTGATGGTCAATTATTTGCCTTTAATTTTAGAAAAAAAACTCCTTGTTTTAGGTGTTTTATGCCAGAGGCACCAAGTGAAGAATTAAACTGTGAGTCAGATGGAATAATGACAACTCTTGCTGGAATTGCTGGATCGCTACAAGCAAACGAAGTTATAAAATCAATTCTAAATATAAAAAATCATTCTAATGGAAATATACTGATATTTAATGCTCTTGATTCAAACTTCAGAAAGGTAAAGCTATTAAAAAATCCAAATTGTAAAAATATTAATCTCCATGGATAAAATAATAGTTTTTTTTTCTTTTTTTATTTTGTTTCTTGGCAATAGTTACGCCAAAGCAGAGTATTATTTAACCTTGAGAAACGAAAAAGTTAATCTTAGGCAAGGACCTTCCTTTAATCACCCTATAAAATTAGTTTATAAAAAAAAATTCTTACCTGTTCTGGTTATAGATAAGTCATATAATTTTAGAAAAATTATAGATCATGAAAATAATTCTGGATGGATACATATTACTCAATTATCTAAAAAAAAAGCAGCTTTAAATAATCAAGAAAAATCAGTAATTTTTCAAAAACCTTCAAAATATTCAGAACCTTTGGCTTTAGCTGAAAAAGGCAGGTTATTTTTAGTAAAAAAATGTAAACATGATTGGTGTAAAATTAAAACTGAAAATTACACTGGCTGGATAATGAAAAAAAATCTTAAGGGAAGATTGTGATTAAATTTTACTTAAGATCAAAACGATCTAAATTCATCACTTTTGTCCAGGCAGATACGAAGTCTGAAAGAAACTTAGATTTAGAATCTTCTGAAGCATAAACTTCTGCCAATGCTCTTAGCTGTGAGTTTGATCCAAATATAAGATCGGCGCGAGTTCCAGTCCATTTGATTTTATTTGTCTTACGATCTATACCTTCAAATAAAACTTCTTCTTTAGAGGTTTCTTTCCATCGAGTATTCATATCAAGAAGATTAACAAAGAAATCATTGGTGAGTGATCCTGGTTTTTTTGTAAAAACACCATGTTTTGAATTATCAAAATTTGTACCTAGAACACGCATCCCTCCTATTAGAACTGTCATTTCGGGTGCAGTAAGTCTCATAAGCTGTGCTCGATCAACCAACATCTCCTCTGCTGTCACGGTAGGTTTATTAGATGATCCGTTTGGCTTGTTTACAATATAATTTCTAAACCCATCTGCTTTTGGTTCAAGTAATTTAAAAGAATGTATATCTGTTTGATCTTGAGATGCATCTCCACGTCCCGGTGTAAATGGAACATTTATTTTTTGACCTGCATTCTTTGCAGCTTTTTCAATTCCAACGCAACCGCCTAAAACTATTAAGTCAGCTATTGAAACTATTTTGTTTTTAGTGTCAAAACTTTTCTTTATCTTTTCTAGAGTTTTAAGCACCTTAGATAATTCAGGTGGATTATTAACTTCCCAATCTTTTTGTGGTTCAAGTCTAATTCGTGCTCCATTTGCTCCGCCTCTTCTATCTGAGCCCCTGAAAGTTGATGCAGATGCCCAAGCTATAGAAACTAATTGGGAAATAGAGAGCCCTGATTTTGAGATTTTTGTCTTAAGAACATTAATATCCCCTTTTTTAAGCTTATACTTAGGCTTTGTTATAGGATCTTGCCAAATTAATTCTTCTTTTGGAACTTCTGGGCCTAGATAACAAGTACGAGGACCCATGTCACGGTGTAAAAGCTTAAACCAAGCTCTAGCAAATGCGTCTGCAAATTCATCTAAATTTTTATGAAAATTTTCTGAGATTGGCCTGTATTTTGGATCCATTTTTAAAGAAAGATCAGTAGTTAACATCATAGGTGGATTTTTTTTTGATTTATCGTGTGCATCAGGAACAAAATTTAAATCAACACCATTTTGTTTTGGTTTCCATTGATGTGCGCCTGCCGGACTTTTTGTTAGCTCCCATTCATGTCCGAATAATAAATCAAAATAACCATTGTCCCATTTTATAGGATTCTTTGTCCAAGCCCCTTCTAATCCGCTACTGATAGTATGAATTCCCATACCGCTTTCATAGTCACTATTCCACCCAGTTGCTTGGTCTTGGATTCTTGAGCCTTCTGGCTCTGGACCTTTGTGCGACTCAGGTGCAGCACCGTGAGATTTTCCAAAAGTATGTCCTCCGGCTATAAGAGCTACTGTTTCATAATCGTTCATTGCCATACGACCAAAAGTTTCACGAATATCGTGAGCAGCTAAAAGAGGATCTGGGTTAGCATCAGGTCCCTGTGGATTTACATAAATCAAACCCATATGAGATGCTCCTAAAGGATTTTCAAGATCACGTTTACCGCTGTAACGATTAACGCCTAACCATTCTTTCTCTGATCCCCAATAGATATCCTCTTCGGGTTCCCAAATATCTTCCCTACCGCCTCCAAATCCAAAGGTTTTAAATCCCATTGATTCTAAAGCTACGTTTCCAACCAAAATGAATAAGTCAGCCCAAGAAATACTTTTTCCATATTTCTTCTTAATGGGCCAAAGCAACAATCTTGCTTTATCAAGATTAACGTTGTCGGGCCAACTGTTTAATGGAGCAAAACGTTGATTACCCGTTCCTCCACCGCCTCTACCATCACCGGTTCTATATGTGCCCGCTGCGTGCCATGTTAATCTTATAAATAATGGTCCGTAGTGTCCGTAATCAGCAGGCCACCAATCTTGTGAGTCGGTCATAAGTTTGTATAAATCTTTTTTTAAAGCTTTGTAATTAAGTTTTTTGAATTCTTTTGCGTAGTTAAATTTCTTATCCATTGGATCAACCAAGGAAGAATGTTGACTTAAAATTTTAAGATTTAAGCTATTCGGCCACCAATCTCTATTGGAAGTACCTCTCCCAGTTGGGAATTTTGGAGGTGTTCCAGCACCTGTAAATGGACATTTTGATTTTTCACTCATATAAATTTTCTGTTATTTTCCACTTAAATACCCTAAAAATATATATATTATTGATAAAATGACAAGTAGTTGTTAGCTTCCCGAAATGCGTCAAAAAAACAGTTATAGCTATGATGAATTAATTAGTTGTGCGAATGGTTCGCTGTTTGGTGAAGGAAATGCACGTCTGCCGCTACCTCCGATGTTAATGTTTGATAGAATTACAGAAATAAAATCTGATGCAGGTAAATTCAAAAAAGGTCTTATAAAAGCTGAACTTGATATAAAAGATAAAATGTGGTTTTTTGATTGCCACTTTAAAGGAGATCCTGTTATGCCTGGATGTCTAGGATTAGATGCTATGTGGCAATTGGTTGGATTTTATTTAGGATGGATGGGAGAGCCAGGCAAAGGGCGTGCTTTGGGTGTAAATTCTGTTAGATTTACAGGAGAAGTTCTTAAAAAAGTCAAAATCGCAACTTATGAAGTTGATATGAAAAAAGTTTTAAAAACAGAAGGTGGAACAGTTGGTTTTGCTGATGGAACTCTAAAAGCAGATGGAAAACAAATATACTCTGCTGAAAATCTAAAAGTTGGAGTTTATAAATAATGAAAAGAGTTGTAGTTACAGGAATTGGAGTAATTTCTTGCTTGGGAAATAATCAAAAGGAAGTTTCTGACTCACTAATTAATACTAAGTCAGGTATTTCTTTTGCAGAAGAATACAAAGAACATAATTTAAAAAGCAACGTACATGGAAAGCCAAATATAAAACTCGAAGATCATGTTGATAGAAAAATCATTAGGTTTATGGGTGATGGTTCTGCTTATAACTATATAGCAATGAATGAAGCTGTTAAGGATTCTGGTTTAAAGGAAAATGAAATAAGCAATGTCTCAACAGGAATGGTTATGGGGTCAGGTGGACCATCAATAAAAAATGTTATTTTAGCTGCTGACAAAACGCGAGAAAAAAATCCAAAAAAAATGGGACCATTTATAGTTCCAAGAACGATGGCTAGTACGGCTTCTGCAACTTTGGCAGTGCCTTTTAAAATAAAAGGAGTAAATTACACAATAAGTTCTGCGTGCGCTACGAGCGGACATTGTATAGGAAATGCTATGGAACTTATCCAATTTGGAAAACAAAAAATAGTTTTTGCGGGCGGAAGTGATGAAGTTCATTGGGCATTGACCGCAATGTTTGATGCCATGACAGCACTTTCGTCAAAATATAATGATTCTCCAGAAAAAGCTTCTAGGCCTTATGATAAAACCAGAGACGGATTTGTAATCGCAGGTGGTGGAGGAGTTTTAGTTTTAGAAGAGATGGAATATGCAAAAGCAAGAGGAGCAAAAATTTATGCTGAGTTAACAGGCTATGGGGCTACTTCTGATGGATATGATATGGTTGCACCATCGGGAGAAGGGGCTACTAGATGTATGAATATGGCGTTAAAAACAGCTCGAAATAAAATTGATTACATTAACACTCATGGAACTTCGACTCCTGTCGGAGATATAACAGAATTAAAAGCTGTTCAAGAAACGTTTAAAGATAAAATACCAAAAATTAGTTCAACAAAATCACTCTCTGGTCATCCACTCGGCGCGGCTTCAGTGCATGAAGCAATCTATTCTTTGATCATGATGAAAAATAATTTTATTGCTGCTTCTGCAAATGTAAATGAAATGGATGAAGAAGCAAAAAAATTTCCAATAGTGACTAAAGTCGAAAAAAACGTAACATTAAATTCCGTAATGTCGAATAGTTTTGGTTTTGGCGGAACAAATGCTACTTTGGTTTTTGAAAAGGTATAATTATAATAATGAGCTTAGTTAAAGATAAAAAAGGTTTAATAATGGGCGTAGCTAATGATAGATCTATAGCCTGGGGCATAGCTAAAAAACTTTCTGAAAATGGAGCTGAATTAGCTTTTACTTATTTAGGTGACGCTCTAAAAAAAAGAGTTACTCCTTTAGCTGAATCTGTAAATTCTAAATTTCTATTAAATTGTAACGTAGAAAACAAAGACGATATTACAAAAACATTTCAAGAAATTAAAAATAAATGGGGTCAGTTGGATTTTGTAGTCCACGCCATTGCTTTTTCTGACAGAGCAGAACTGTCAGGTGAGTACATAAATACTTCTAGGGAAAACTTTGCAAAAAGTATGTTGGTTTCTTGTTTTTCATTTACTGAGATAGCAAAAGAAGCTTCAAAAATAATGAAAACTGGTTCTAGCATGTTAACTTTAACTTACGAGTCTACGAAAGTAGTTCCTAACTATAATGTCATGGGAGTATGTAAGGCAGCTTTAGAATCGAGTGTAAAGTATATAGCTAGAGATCTGGGTTCCAAGGGAATCAGGGTAAATGCTATAAGTGCTGGACCAATTAAAACTTTAGCTGCATCAGCTATAGGTGATGCAAAATTTCTGTACAAATGGAGCGCAGACCATTCTTTATTAAAAAGAAATGTAGATATAAACGATGTGGGCAAATCTGCTTTATACCTATTAAGCGATCTTGCGGGTGGTGTTACTGGAGAAATCCATTACGTTGATGCGGGTTATAACAAAGTGGGAATGCCTGATCCTAAAAATATTACTTAACTTGCCTCTTTTATAGAAAGTTTAACTTTTCCTCTATCAAATCCAATTACTTTAACAGAAACTTCATCACCTTCTTTGACAACATCGGTAACTTTTTGAACTCTTTTAGCGGCTAACTGAGAAATGTGAACAAGCCCGTCTTGTTTACCCAAAAAATTTACGAAAGCACCAAATTCCATAATTTTAACTACTTTGCCTTTGTATGTTTTTCCCATCTCAGGTTTTGCAACAAGGTCGTTGATCATTTGAACTGCTATCTTTCTTGTTTCTTCATTTGCAGCTGCTACGGTTACTTCTCCTGTATCTTTGACGTCCACTTTTGCTCCAGACTTTTCAACAATTTCTCTAATTGTTGCCCCACCTTTACCGATAACAGTTGCTATATCTTTTTTATCAACTTTTATAGTTTCCATTTTTGGAGTGTGTTTTCCAACTTCTTTTCTTGACGATTTAAGAGTTTTATTCATTTCATTTAGTATATGAATTCTTCCCTCTTTTGCTTGAGAAAGAGCCTGCTCCATGATCTCAAAAGTAATTCCTGTAATTTTTATATCCATTTGCAAAGAAGTAATTCCATCTTTTGTTCCAGCAACTTTAAAATCCATATCTCCCAAATGGTCTTCGTCTCCTAGAATATCTGACAGGATAGAAAATTTATCTTTTTCCTTAATTAATCCCATCGCTATACCTGCAACAGGCTCCGCTATAGGAACGGCCGCATCCATTAACGCTAAGGAAGATCCACAAACTGTAGCCATCGAAGAAGATCCGTTAGATTCTGTAATTTCAGAAACAATTCTTAAGGTGTAAGGAAAATTTTCTTTTTTAGGAAGTGATGAATTTAAAGCTCTCCAAGCTAATTTTCCATGTCCAACTTCTCTTCTGCCTGTACCAATTCTTCCTGTCTCTCCAACAGAAAATGGTGGAAAATTATAGTGCAGCATGAATCTTTGTCTTTTTAAACCTTCTAGACTTTCAATTCTTTGTTCATCATCTGATGTTCCCAAAGTTGTTGTTACTAAAGCTTGAGTTTCTCCTCTAGTAAACAAAGCTGAACCATGAACTCTTGGTAAAATTCCAACTTCACATTTTATAGGCCTTACATCTGATAAACTTCTTCCATCAATTCTCTTTTTACTTTTTAAAATTCTGTTTCTAACAATATCTTTTTCCAGATTTTTAAGTTGTAACATTACTTCGTGTTCTAAAAGATCTTCATCATCTTCAAATAAAGCTTTGCATTTTTCTCCTGCTAAATTGATTAATTCTGATCTTTTCTTTTTATCTTTTTCTGAAAATGCTTTTTCTAGATCCTTCGTAAGTTCTTTTTTTATTTTCTTAGCAACTTTGCTATGATCTTTTTTTTCAATTTTCCAAGCTTCTTTCGAACATTTTTTTGTTAACTTTTCTATACCTTTGATTACCGAAACAAATCCTTCATGACCAAATTTAACCGCATCTAGCATTTCTTTTTCTGTTAAACCTGAGGCCTCCGACTCTACCATTAAAACTGCATCTTTTGTTCCAGCTACAACTAAATCTAGTTTGGAGTTTTCTAATTCTTTTTTGGTTGGATTCAAAACACACTTGTCACCTATAAATCCAACTCTTGATGCACCCACTGGTCCTTTAAAAGGTAATCCTGAAATTGATAGAGCTGCTGAACATGCTATTATTGATAATATATCAGCCTCATTTTCATTGTCATAGGAAAGTACCGTAGGTAGAACCTGAACTTCGTTTCTAAAATCCTCGGGAAACAAAGGTCTGATAGGCCTATCAATCAATCTTGATATTAAAGTTTCTGATTCAGTTGGTCTTGCCTCTCTCTTGAAATAACCACCTGGAATTTTTCCTGCAGCATAATATTTTTCTTGGTAATTCACAGACAAAGGAAAATAGTCAGTTTCAGGATTGACCTTTTTAGCACCTACAGCTGTTGCAATAACAACAGTTTCTCCCCAAGTGGCAATTATTGCACCATCAGCTTGACGAGCAATCTTTCCTGTCTCTAAAGTGAGTTTTTTACCGCCAAAATCTATTTCTTCTTTAAATTGTTTAAACATTTATTTTCTTAAATTAAGTTTTTTTATAATATCTTTATAAGCTTCCGGATTGTTTCTGCTTAAATAACTCAATAGTCTTTTTCTTTGATTCACAGACTTTGTTAGCCCCCGAGAAGAGTGTTTGTCTTTTTTAAATTTTTTAAAATGACCCGAAAGATTATTAATTTTTTCACTTAAAATACCAATCTGAACAACAGTAGATCCTACATCCTTTTTGTGTAAAGCTAATGATTTAATTGTGTCTTTTTTAGATTTCATTTCTTTTATTTTCTTTTATTAGTTTTTCAATTCTCTCTGCATAATCAAAAGATTTGTCTTCAACAAAATACAGCTTTGGGAGAAACTTAATATCAAGTTTTTTTGACAAAGCTTTTCTTACAAGATATGAGAATTCTGTCAAGACATTTACTATTTTTTTTGTTTCTTTTCCACCTAATGGAATTACATATGCTCTTGCTGATCTCAAATCTGAGCTCATTTTAACTTCTGTAACAGTTATAAGTTTGGTATTTAAAGAAGGTATTTTTGCCTCATTTTTTATAAAAATTTGACCCAAATTTTGCTTTACTAATTCACCCACTCTTAAATGTCTGTGATTTAAGTGACCCGTCATAGAATTTTTAATCATTTATCTGTCTCTCGATCATATCAACTTTGTAAGATTCAATCATGTCTTTTTCTTTAAAGTCTAAAAAATTTCTAAAAGTAATTCCACACTCTAATCCACTTTTTACCTCTTTGGCTGCATTTTTCTCTCTAAATATGCTTGCTATTTGTCCATCATATATAACTTTACCGTCCCTAATAATTCTTGCTTTAGAATTATTTTTAATTTCACCGTCTGTAACTTTAGAACCAGCAACTTTTCCAGATTTAGAAAGTTTAAAAATTTTTAAAATCTCAGCAGTTCCTTCTATGCTTTCTTTTCTATCGGGTTCAAGAAGACCGGAAAGTGATTTTTCTACATGTTCAATCGCTTTATAAATTATATTAAAAAACTCAATTTTAATTTTTTGACTTTGAGCAGATTTTTTTGCTTCTGGATTTGGTTTAACATTAAATCCAATAACAATTGCATTTGAAGCTTTAGCAAGCGACACATCTGTTTCATTTATCATTCCAATGTCTGATAAAATTATTTTTGGTTTAACTTCTGAATGACTTATTTTATTTATAGCATTTCTTAAGGCTTCGCTTGATCCTTGAACATCAGACTTCAAAATTATATTTAATTCAGTTTTAGTACTTTCATTATCAAAAATTTTTGTTTTATCTTTAAAGATCAAAGTGTTGTTGTTCTTTTTTCCAGCTTTTCTAAAATCACTAATTTTTTTTGATTCATCTTCATTTTCGACAACCAAAAATTCATCTCCAGCATTTGCTGGTTCTTTCATTCCAAGAATTTCAACAGGGGTAGACGGATATGCTTCATTAACATTTCTGCCTTCAAAATTTATCATTGCTCTTATTTTGCCTAAGGTACTGCCACAAACAAAGTGATCTCCTTTTTTTAGTTCACCCTCGGTAACTAAAATAGTTGAAACTGGACCCCTTCCTTTATCGATTTTAGACTCTAGTACAATTCCTTTTGCATTATCTTTTTTTGCTGCTTTTAAATCTAAAACTTCCGCTTGTAGAATTATAGTTTCTTTTAATTTATCAAGATTAGTTTTTTTTGTTGCTGATACCTCTACAAATAAAGTATCACCACTCAAACTTTCGGCGATTAATTCATATCGCATCAAATCATTTTTTATCTTTTCTATGTTTGAGCCAGGCAAATCACATTTGTTTATTGCTACTATTATAGGAACTTTTGCTGCTTTCGCGTGTTGAATTGCTTCTACGGTTTGAGGTTTAACACCATCGTTAGCAGCTATAACCAGAACCACTATATCTGTCACCTTTGAGCCCCTGGCTCTCATTTCCGTAAAAGCTGCATGGCCTGGTGTATCAATAAAAGTTATTGTTTTGTTATTTCCCGCACTAACCTGATATGCCCCGATGTGTTGTGTAATTCCTCCGTGTTCACCTGAAACTACATTGGAATTTCTTAAAGAATCTAGCAGCGATGTTTTTCCATGATCCACGTGCCCCATTATTGTTACAATTGGAGGTCTTGTTTCTAGGTTTTGTTTTTTTTCATCAGACTTCTTGTCCAAACTTACTGTGGGCACTTCCTCAATAATAGGTGTGTGTCCAAACTCTTTTACTATATATTCTGCCGTATCCTTATCAATTGAGTGATTAATTGTAGCTTTCACTCCCATATTTAATAAAAATTTAATAATATTGGCAGATTGTTCCGCCATTCTATTAGACAGTTCTTGTATTGTAATCTGCTCTGGAATTTTTACTTCTCTAATTACTTTTTTAAATTCTTTCTTTGTATCATGTTTTTCATCTTGTTTTTCCTTAAGTCGAGCTCTTTTAACAGATGCCAAACTTCTTTGCTTGATCTCAAATTCTTCTACATTCATTGCTCTAGAAATTGTTAGTTTTGATTGCCTTCTTGTTTGAAAATTCTTGTTTTTAACAGGTGTTTTTTCTCTTGTTTTATCCTTGTCTGTCCCTTTTTGATCTGAGCCTATAAATCTTTTTGTTGCCTGCTGTTCTGCATATCTTCTATTAAGATTTCTGCTATTTGGTTTTCCTTTGCCAATAGACTGAGAAGGCCAAGATTTTCCAGATTTAAATGATGATTTAAAACTTTTCTTTTTTTGTGGAATAAAAGATTTTTTTTCTGTCTTGTTTTTGGAAAAAGAACTAGATCCTCTCGTAAACGAAGTAGAGATGGTCAATGTTTTCTTTTTATTTTTATTTTTTTCCATAAAATTAATCACCAAAAACAATTTTTCTGGCATTCATTATTAAGTTATCTGCCTCTTCTCTTGTTAGATTAAAATCCTCGAGATAACCATTTATTTTAACTCTTTTTCCCTTAATTTCGTCCATTCCCCCAATTAATTCATCTGATGATAGATCGGCAAAATCCTGTAACTTTTTGATATTTTTTTCACCTAAAACAACTAACATGCCCTGAGTCATACCTTCCAATTTTGTTAGCGAGTCTTCTACTCCCAGTTTCTTTAATTTTTCAGATATTTCTGCCTTTTCTTTTTCTAGATATTCTTTTGCTCTTTCTATTAGCTCTTGCGCTGTTGATTCTTCTATTGCTTCAATTTTGGAAATATCATCTAATTTTGATTGGGCAATTTCCTCTATGGTTTGAAAATTTTCTGAAACCAAAAGTTGACCTAAAGTTTCATCTACCTCTAAACCTTTTATAAATAGTTCTGTTCTTTCTTTAAATTCTGTCTGTCTTCTTTCCGAATCTTCTTTGTCCGTTAATATATCAATTTCATAATTAATAAGTTTTGAAGCCAATCTTACGTTCTGGCCTCTTCTTCCTATAGCTTTACTTAAATTTTCCTCAGACAAAATAACATCAATCCTTTTGTTTTGTTCGTCGATTAAAACTTTTTGTATTTCTGCCGGTGATAGAGATTCAGCAACCAATGTTGGCAAATCTTCTGTCCACTTAATAATGTCAATTTTTTCACCTTGTAATTCATTTACAACGGTTTGGACCCTGCTCCCTCGCATACCAACACATGCTCCCACAGGATCTAGTGAGGAGTCTTTTGAATTAACACATATTTTTGCTCTACTACCAGGATCTCTTGCTACAGATTTAATTTCTATTACACCTTCATAAATTTCAGGAACTTCTTGAAAAAACAATCTAGCTAAAAATTGTGGATGCGCACGTGAAAGAAATATTTGATGTCCTCTAACATCTTGTTTAACTTCGTAGCAGTAGGCTTTTACTCTGTCACCATTTTTTAGTATTTCTCTTTGAATTAATTCTTCCTTACGAACTATACCTTCAGCCTTACCCAGATCTACTATTACATTGCCGTACTCTACTCGTTTTATTATTCCGCTTAAAATTTGACCCTGTTTATCTTTAAAATCCTCATACTGTCTGTTCTTTTCTGCTTCTCTAACCTTTTGAGAAATTACTTGTTTGGCACTTTGTGCCGCTATTCTTCCAAAATCAACTTGGGGTAGTTCTTCATAAACTTTGTCTCCTACTTTTAAACTTTTATTTTTTTTGTCAATTGATTCTGCTTCTTTTAAAGTTATTTCTTTTACTGGATCTTCAACTTTATCTACAATTTGAAGAACCTTGTGGATCTTTATGCTTCCATTTTCTCTATTAATTTTAGCTTCAATAGAATTTTCAAAACCAAACTTATTGTATGCGGCCCTTTGAATGGCCATTTCCATAGAACTTAATATAAGCTCTTTATCAATTGATTTTTCATTTGCTACCGAATCAACTATTCGCAATAACTCTTGTTTATCTAAACCTCTGTTCAACATACTGTTTTCTTTCCTCCTAAAAAAAAATGGGCAAAAGCCCATTTTGTACTTCCAGGTAACTTAGTCTTTTTTTTAATTTATATTGCTATATTTTTCAAGAACTACTTTTTAAAAACTGATAATTTATCAGTTTTTTCCCAAGAAAAAGCGCCGTTTGATCCTGGTTTTCTGCCAAAATGACCATATGCTGCTGTACACTCGTAAATAGGTCGATTTAAACTCAACATTTCTCTTATTCCTCTTGGACTCAAATCAAAATTATTTTTTATCAAATTTTCAATATGTTTTTCTTTTTCAATATCGCCATCAAAAAGATTAACATAAATAGATAATGGTTTAGAAACTCCAATAGCATAAGCAAGTTGAATTTCACATTTTTTTGCAATTTTTGAAGCCACAACATTTTTGGCAACATATCTTGCGGCATAAGCAGCAGATCTATCAACTTTGCTGGGATCTTTTCCAGAAAAAGCACCTCCACCATGACGTGCTGCACCACCATATGTATCAACAATAATTTTTCTTCCTGTTAAACCTGAATCACCATCCGGTCCACCAATTATGAATTGTCCCGTTGGATTAACATAAAAATTCTCATCCTTAAGTTCAGATAACAATTTCTTTGGAATTGCCTTTTCTAAATAAGGCCTAACGATATCTTTTACTTGAGATTGACTTACATCTGGAGAGTGTTGTGTTGAAATCACAACTGCAGTGACCTTGACTGGAATACCATTTTCGTATTTCAAAGTAACTTGACTTTTAGAATCTGGTTCTAGCTTGTCTGCTTTTCCACTTTTTCTGTCTAAAGCCATTAATTCTAGAATTTTGTGAGAATAATAAATTGGAGCTGGCATTAAAACTTCTGTTTCATCGCAAGCATATCCAAACATAATACCCTGGTCTCCTGCTCCTTCATCTTTATTTCCCTTTGAGTCAACTCCCATTGCTATATCTGAAGACTGAGAATGAAGGTGAATATCGATATTACAATTTTTCCAATGAAAACCTTTTTGTTCATAACCTATGTCCTTAATACAATTACGAATTTTTTCTATTAGATGATCTTTTTTTATTTCAGGCCCTCTGGTTTCGCCAGCTAAAACCACTTTGTTTGTTGTTGTTAAAGTTTCACACGCAACTCTTGAATAGGGATCCTTCGAAATATAAGTGTCAACAACCATATCAGAAATACGATCACAAACTTTGTCTGGATGACCTTCAGATACAGATTCACTAGTAAAAAAATAATTATTAGATTTCATTAAATTTTAAATTTACGTAATATAAAAAATGTGAAGATATATGTAATTAAAAGCAACAAAAATATCAAATCTTTTTTAGATTGTTTTTTGCTTTTCTCCAGCATTGGTATATTTAATTCTATATTTCCTATTTCATTTGGTTGTAAATTTTTTAAAATTTTTCCTTCAGGACTTATAAATGCGCTTACACCCTTGTTTGCCGATCTTATCGTATAAACACTTGATTCGATTGATCTGAAAATGGCTTTAGCAAAATGCTGGTGTGGACCAATGCTTTCTCCAAACCAAGCATCCTCGGAAATATTTATAATAAGATTAAACTTATCGTATTTATCAATAAAGTTTGAAAAAATAATTTCATAACAAATTAAGCTGAGAAAGTTGATGTTCTCTGAATCAAATTTTATATTAATTATAGATTCTCCAGTTCCTTTTGAAAAAGAAGCATAGCCAGGTGTAATCTTTTTTAAACCGATAGAATTTAAAATTTTTTCAAATGGTAAAAATTCTCCGAACGGTACCAATTTTTTTTTGTCATATTTAGAAATAAAACTAAAATTTTCATCAACAACTATCATGCTATTAAAATATTTCTCACCCGAAGAAGTGCTTTTTGAGGTATTGGCACCTAATATAATTAGGTGATTTTTGGAAAAGCTTTTTATAAATAAATCTTTAATTTCCTTTTTTTGATCAAAGTTTTTACTCAAAAACACCCCCTCAGGCCAAACAAAAATAGTTTTCTTTCTTTTATCTGGCTCACTATATTTTATCAATTTCAAAGCAACCTCTATTTCATCCTTAAAATCTGATAGATTCATGCCTGCTGAAACAATTTTAAAATTTATTTTTTTTGAATCTGTATCATTACTAACAGAATTTATTTTATATGAACCATAAAAATAATTTACAAAAATTAATATCATAAAAGAAAAAAAGAAAAAATATTTTATTTTAGTTTTGAAAAAAAATATTGATGGAAGAAAAAAAATTGTAATAATCAAAAGATTTAAAGAGAAGAGTCCTATGATAGGCAACATTTGTAAACTCTCTATAGACCAAGAAAGACTATAACTCCAAATATTCCACGGAAAACCTGTGAGTATGTTGCTTCTCAAAAAATCTGCAAGTGAAAAAGTTATACTTATTAAAAAAATTGAAGATATATTTTTTTCACAAAAGTTTCCTATTAATAAAATTGGTAGTGAAAAAAATAGAGACAAAAATAGAGGAATCAATATTAAACTAAGTGGAATCAAAAATTTGAATGATTCATCAAAAGTTAATGAATAAGCAATCCAATAATTACCAAAAAAAAAGAAACCAAAACCGTAAGAAGTGCCAAGTATAAATAGATTTTTTAAATAAGGCTTTTTTCTGTAAATACTTTTAGATTTTTTTTTAACATAAATTATGGAAAAAAATAATAAAGGAAGAGATAAAAAGTTAATAAAAAAAAAGTTAAATGGTTGAAAACTTAATACCGTCAATCCTCCTAAAAATAAGGGAAATAAAAATATTATAAAAAATCTTTTATTAAAAAAATTTAACATTAATTATCTTCAATTTTTTTTAGTATTAATTTTTCTATTCTATTCATTTTGTGATAATCTTTATCTTTATAATGTTTGTAACCCAATAAATGAAGGAAGCCATGTATCCATAGCCTATTAAAATCTTTTTTGAAGTTTTTTTTATCAATTTTGTAGAAGTTGAGAATTACATCCCCTAAATAAACATTTCTATTTTTTAAATTTCTTATCTCTGTATTTGTATAAAAAGGGAATGACAGGACGTCAGTACTTTTATCTTTTTTTCTAAATTTTTTATTTAATATTCTAACCTCTTTGCTGCCCGCTAATAAAATAGAAAAGTTTATTTTTTTATTTTTGATAAATCTGAGTGTGCTATTTATTAGCTTTGCCTTACTTTTTATATATCCGTTTGGATTGGATATATACTTTTTCCAATTTTTATTTTGGATAAAAACATCAATTTTTATCATCAATTTTCTGCTGATAGGCCTGAATAATTTTTGATACTAGAGGGTGCCTTACAACATCTGTGTGATCAAATTCAATACATTTTATTTCTTTTACATTCTTTAAAATTTTTGTTGATTGAATTAAGCCAGATTGATTTTTATTTATAAGATCAACTTGTGAAGGATCGCCATTAACAACGATTTTGGAATTTTCTCCAATTCTTGTTAAAAACATTTTAATTTGTGTTAGTGAAGCATTTTGTGCTTCATCCAAAATTGCAAAGGAATTTTTTAAAGTCCTACCTCTCATAAATGCAAGAGGTGCGATTTCAATTTCTCCTGTTTCAATCTTTCTTTGGACTTTTTCGTATCCAAACAAATCGTATAGAGCATCGTATAAAGGCCTAAGATAAGGATCTACTTTTTCTTTCATATCACCGGGCAAAAATCCAAGTCTTTCTCCGGCCTCAACTGCAGGACGAGAAAGAATTACTTTTTCTACTTTCTTTTCCATTAACATATTCACTGCGGCGGAAACGGCCAAATAACTTTTCCCAGTTCCTGCGGGACCTAATGAAATAATAATGTCTTCATTTAACAGTGCTTTTAAATACTCCGATTGTTTTTTAGATCTAGGTATTACTGATCTTCGCGGAGTTTTGATTACCTGATCTATTGATCTTATATTGCTTTTGCTTTTCTCCATATTTACTAAGGTGTCTCCTTTTTTTATTGAATAGGTTATATCATTGTCCTCTATAGAGCTAGTAACAAGAAACTTATTAACTAAAAAAATCAAAGAATTTGACACAGTGAAAATTGATTCTTTGTTACCTTTTACAGTAATAGAGTTGCCTCTAAAAAAAATTTTCGTATTTGTAAGTTTTTCAATTTTAATCAGATTTTTATTAAATTCGCCAACTATTTCTGCCAAAATATTATTGTTAAAAATTTTTATATTTGAGGTTTCGTTATCAATTTTTTTTATAGAAATTTCTTTATTTAAATTCTTTGCCTCTAACATTAAGCCGCCACTTCACTTTCTACATTTTCTTTAACCCCAAATAAAGTGTTTCTATTATAATTTTCAATTCTAACATTAATGATTTTTCCTACATCTTTTTCATTGGCATTGCTTACAACCACGGGGGTTAAATTGTCAATTCTGCCAAAATAATTGGTTTGATTTTTCATTTTATTTTCAATCAAAGCTTCTTTTAATTTTCCAACTTTCTTTTTATTTTCTTTTATTTGAATACCCTCTAATAAATTCTGAAGGATTATTAGTCGTCTTTTTTGTGTTTCCTTGTCAATTTCTTTGAGGTGAGAAGCTGGCGTTCCTGGTCTTGGGTTATAAATAAAAGAAAATGAATTAACAAAATTTACTTCTTTTGCCAGTGAAAGAGTATCATTAAAATCCTTTTCTGTTTCTCCTGGATACCCAACAATAAAATCACTTGAAAAAGTTATATCAGGTCTGGCTTTTACCAAACTTCGAATTGTTGACAAATATTCTTCTCTAGTATGCTTGCGATTCATGTTTTTTAAAATTTTATTTGAACCACTTTGAACTGGCAAATGAAGAAATGGCATCAATTTTTTTACTTTCTTGTGACAATCAATTAGATCATTGGTCATATCCTTGGGGTGAGATGTAGTGTACCTAATTCTTTTTAAATCTTTTAAATCTTGCAATTCAAAAATCAAATCTGATAATTTAATTTTTCTTTTAGAAGTACTATAGTTATAAGCATTTACATTTTGGCCTAACAGTGTAATTTCCTTCACCCCATTTGAGACCAAATTTTTTGCCTCATTAATTATTTCTTTTTCTGATCTAGAATGTTCAGTTCCTCTAGTATAAGGAACAACACAAAAATTACAGAATTTATCACAACCTTCCTGGATAGTTATAAATGAGGAAACATTTGAGTCTGAGTTTTTAATTGTATTCAATTTATCAAATTTTTGAATAACATCAAAATCAGTTAAATTGATTTTTTTTCTATTATTTTTTAATTTTGAAAGAATTTTAGGCAGTTCATGATAAGCCTGGGGACCGACTACTGCATCGATGTATGGTTCTCTTTTTAACATTTCTTCATTTTCAGCTTGGGCAACGCAACCCGTAACTAAAACAATAGGCTTTTTTTTATTTTTATAATTTTTTTTAAGACGTCCAATGTCGTGATAAACTTTTTCGGTGGCCTTTTCTCTTATGTGACAAGTGTTCAAAACATAGCAGTCTATATTTTTTATATCTTCTGTACGAACATAATCTTTTTTTTTAGCTATATCGGCAATACGATTACTATCGTATTCATTCATCTGACATCCAAAAGTTTTAATGAAAATTTTTTTAGACAAAATATTAATTTTTTTTTATTTTTGTTCCGTATAGTTCAAGTTTGTGGTCCACTAATTTATATCCCAATTTTTGAGCAACTTTTTTTTGTAGTTCTTCAATTTCTTCGTTTACAAATTCTATAATTTCACCACTATTTACATCAATAAGATGATCGTGATGCTCGTCGGGAGATTGTTCGTATCTTGCTTTTCCACCTTTGAAATCATGCTTCTCTACTATGCCAGCCTCCTCAAAAAGTTTCACGGTTCTGTAGACTGTTGCGATACTTATTTTTTCATCTATTGAATTTACTCTTTTGTGAAGCTCATCTACATCAGGATGATCTTTTGAACCATACTTAATTTTTGAATCTGACATAACCCTAGCTATGACCTTTCTTTGATCAGTCAGTCTTACACCTTTTTCTTTACACTTATCTTCGATCTTGCTCATATTACAAACGACAATTTAGCTCAAATACACAGGTTTAATCAAATTGTTTTCTATTAAGTTTTTTTGAATTAATAATTCAATATTTTTAAGGTTAAATTCAGCTAAGTGAGAATCCTTGTATCCATAAATCTTGGTTCCCTTTGCTATTTTGATACCTTTTGCTATAGCAAATGAAATTCTTATTCCTGAAAAACTGCCTGGGCCAATATTTACTATAACGGAAAAATTTTTATCCACCTTGGCTTTTTTCTCTTTAATAAGGTCAAATATATTGTTCACAAGCAACCCATTATTTCTTATATTAGTTTGAATTTTTTTAACAAAAAAATTATTATTAACTCTTAAACCAATTGAATCGTTTTTGCCTGTGAAATTAATTATTAAAAAATCTTTTATCATTATTTCATTTATAGTTTTTTTGCTCCCTATAAACAATTATTATTCTCATGCAAAAAATATTGAAGATTATGGAATTATTTCTTTAATGTATCATCGTTTTGAGGAAAATAAGTATCCTTCAACAAACATTAAAATTCAAGATTTCAAATCACAAATAGATTTGGTGAAAAATTCCGGAATTAAGTTTATTTCTCATAAAGAATTTGAAAAATTTATTAATGTAAATAATTCTGATAAAAAAGTTTTACTTACGATAGATGATGGTTTTTCTTCATTTTATGATAAAGCCTGGCCAATTTTAAAAAAAGAAAAAATTCCTTTTATTATTTTTATTAATACAGAAACCATAGGTGCTAATGGCTATATGAGCTGGGATGAGATAAAAGAAATTTCTGAGTTTGATTTTGTTCATATTGGAAATCATAGTCATTCGCATGGTTACCTTGTTGATAAAACAGATGAAGAAATAAAAAAAGACTTAGAAACTGCCAAAAAAATTTTTAAAACAAAAATGAACTATGAAACAAAATTTTTTGCATATCCTTTCGGAGAATATAAAAAATCCTATACAAAAATAGTTGAGGATTTAGGTTTTTTATATGCATTCGGACAACATTCTGGAGTTATTGATAAGACAAAAAATAAATTGACACTGCCAAGATTTCCTATCAACGAAAAATATGGAAAAATGGAAAGATTTAAAAATTTACTGAAAACAATTCCATTTCCATATAAAAAAATTATTCCAGAGGAAAGGTATCTGACTGAGAAAAATAATCCTCCAGAGGTAAAAATTATTTTTTTTGAAGACCCAATAAATTTAAAAAATATTAACTGTTATTCTAATGAAGAAGATAAATGGAGAAAATCAAAACTTGATTTTGATAAAAAAAATGAGTTGAAGATAATTTTAAATGGAAAATTTACAACAGAAAGAGGCAGAATAAACTGTTCATTAAGAGAAAATGATGGAAGCTGGAGATGGCTAGGAATTCAATTTGTTGTTAGTAATTTATAAATTATAATGTTAGAGACGTTGTAGATCTTCCTTTATTCATTAAAATTGCATTATCAAAATCAGTTAATTCATTTTGTTTGATAATTTTCTTTAAAACTTTCACATACTCTAAGCCTGTTTGGGCATAATTATATAAATAATTTACAAGTTCTAGTCCTGATATTTTTTTATTCTTTCTTCTTAGTTCTGCTCTTGCCTCTCTAAATTCTTTATAACCTCTGTGTGTATTTAAGTTTGTCATGTAAGCCTTCACGGACGAACGAAGCATAGGAAATTTTAAAATCTTATGATCCTGATTTCCTTTTTTGTCTTTTGGCTCAATACCATCTTTTCCCCAGGTCCATTGTCCAAACATTGCATTTCCCTCCAAAGCAAATCTTGAGGTTCCCCACCCACTTTCTTTTGCTGCCTGAGCAATTGCCAACGAAGCTGGAATTATATCCATTCTTAACTTTAGTTCCGCTATATCCTCTTTTTCTATATTGTAGTCTTTAAATCTTCTTTTTAACCAAACCTTCTCTCCTCTCGAGTTTGATTGTTTTCCTAGAATTTTAAATAATTTTTTTCTATCTTCCAGTATTTTACTGTTTTCATCTAAAATCAAAGGCATTACAATTTTTATAAAAGTATCTTTCTTTTTCTGTGTACTTTTTATTTTTTTCAAATCCTTTGGAAGTTTCGATAGATAGACAGGTTTAACCGCTTGTCCTAATCTTATGCTTTTTAGATCATATTTTAAGTTTTCAAATATATTTAGCGTTACCCGCGTGTCTAAACTTATATAGTCATCTTCAGACTTATTGTTATTTGATTTTTTTTTCCCAAAATTTTTGTTTTCATCACTTTTTTTAAAGTTTGACTTATATTCTTTTGCAATGTGAGTAAATTTAATTTCACTCGTCATTGTCTTGATAAATGGCCTGACACTTAATAAACTTCCTATAAACGTTATTAAGCAAACTGTTATTAAAATATTAGAAACTACTTGTTCTTTAAATTTAATCTCTGCTATTCTTTTTTTGTTATAACTTTGTTCTGGTAACCTTATTTTGTTCTTTAACAGTATTAATTCAATTTGAGAAACCGTTAAATCTTTTCTAGTTTTTGCATAAAGCTTTAGTTCTTCTACTTTGTAAAGTTTGCCTAATTCAAGAAGTTGGTCTCTATATGATATTTGTGTATTTTTTTTCATCTAACTAAATTGCTTCAACATCAGTTACATCTTTAACATAATGACGCAAAAGATTTTGAACTCCATTTTTGAGGGTCATTAAAGAACTTGGGCACCCAGAGCAACTTCCTCGAAGCTCTACTTTTACCTTTCCATTCTCAAAAGATACGAATTTAATATCACCTCCATCTTTTGATACCGCAGGTCTAATTTTAGTATCAAGCACCTCGTTGATTTTTTTTACTATCAAATCTTCTTTTTTACTTTTTTTTTGTGTTAAATTTTTTTCTGTCGTTTTAGATAAGATGGGCTTTTTAACTTTTTCAAGATGATCATTCATTAATGATATTATTGAAGGTTTTAGACTGTCCCAATTAACTTTTTCATTCTTTTTAACACTTATAAAATTTTCAGAAACTAAAATTAATTCTATACCATCAAATTCTAACAAATTTTTAATAAAATTATTTTTGATTTTTTTTATATCCTTTTTTTGAAATTCAGTAGCCCCTATCTCTGAAAGAGTTTTCTCAGAAAGAAACTTAACTGCATTAGGATTTGGAGTATTTTCTGTATAAATCATTACGAAGTTTTTATCACATCTATAAAACTAAATAAATCCTACAATTTCTTTAATTTTATTTAGGTTGTGTTCTGAAACCTCCCTAGCTCTGTTAGAACCTTCCTTTAAAATTTTCAATAAATACGATTTATCTTTCCTTAAATCCTGAATTTTTTTTCCTATAGGGCAAATGGTTGATATTAGTGCGTCAGACAAATTCTCTTTAAATTTTGAAAAGTCCTTTCCATTCATTTCTTTTAGAGTTTTTTCTAGCGTGGAATCTGTAATTGAAGAATAAATGGTTAAAAGATTTAATGCCTCAGGTCTATTTTTTAAATCTTCACTTTTTTCCGGAATTGGCAGTGAATCTGTTTTTGCTTTTTTAATTTTCTTTTTTATCTCATCCTCACTATCGCCTAAGTTAATCCTAGAATAGTCTGATTCTTCTGATTTGCTCATCTTTTTTTTGCCATCTCTTAAACTCATAACTCTTGAAATTTTTTTTTGTATTAGAGGTTCCGGTATAGGAAAAAAATTCTCATTTCTAAAATCATTATTAAATTTTTGTGCAATATCTCTGGCTAATTCCAGATGTTGTTTTTGATCATCACCCACTGGTACATGGGTGGCTTTGTATAACAAAATATCTGCGGCCATTAAATTTGGATATACATATAACCCGACACTTGCATTTTCTTTATTGGAGCCAGCTTTCTCCTTGAATTGAGTCATTCGATTCATCCATCCAACTCTAGATACACAATTGAAAATCCAAGCCAGTTCTGCGTGACCACTAACTGATGATTGATTGAATATTATGCTCTTTTTAAAATCCAATCCACAAGCCAGAAATCCAGCTGTTGTTTCAAGAATATTTTTATTTAATTCTTGAGGTTCTTGAAAAACTGTTATTGCATGAAGATCAACTACGCAATAAATACATTCCATTTTTTTTTGAAGCTCTACAAAATTTTTCATTGCGCCTAAGTAATTACCTAGATGCAAATTTCCAGTTGGCTGGACTCCTGAGAAAACTACTTCTTTGAAGTTTTTTTTCATTTCACTTTATAACTTTTAAGATTCAATAAGCCTAAAAGATTAGCTCCTAACAAATATATAGCTGCTGATAAGCCTATCACAATTAATAAATAAATTAATTTAAAATTATTAGCATATTCAAACTTATCCTCAAAATATTCCAAACCAAAATAAAGGAAAAGACACATTGGTATTGTAATTAATAAAATTTTTAAAAGATTTATAAAGTTTTTGTTTTCAAAATTAATAATCTTTTCTTTTTTAAGTAAGATAAAATAAATTAAAGCTGCAAGCCAAGTTGAGAGAGTGGTTGCTATAGGTATAATTATAAATCCGTATTCTCTAAACAGAGAAACACTAATTCCAACATTAACTAACATACTGGCAAGAGAGATATAAAAAGGTGTCTTTGTATTGTCACGAGCAAAGTAAAAATTTGACAATACTTTTACTAAAGCAAATGCTGGCACTCCAATAGCAAAATATGTTAGTGCTGAAGATGTATAAACAATATCCACTTTATCAAAAGATCCATATCCAAATAAACAATTTATTATTTCTTTTGATGCTATTAACAAACCAAACATTGCAGGCATAGATAAAGCTAAGGATAACTCGATTGATTTATTTTGTATAATATCTACAGAATTTTGGTCATTTGTTTTTATACTTTTTGAAAGACTTGGTAAAATTACTGTACCAACAGCAATTCCAGCAATGGCAAGGTTGATTTGGTAAACTCTGTCAGCATAATACAAATAAGAAACTGCTCCAGATTGAAAAGATGCAATTATTGTTCCTATCAATATATTGATTTGTGTGATTCCTGAAGAAAAGACGCTTGGTAAAAGTTTTTTGAAAAAATCTTTAATATTTTGTTTGAACTTAAAAGTTAATTTTAGAGAGGGAAAATAAAATTTTTTTGTAAAAAAGATTAAAATTATAAATTGCATTATCCCGGCCATTGTTACTCCAACCGATAGGCTCTTTGCTATACTCAAGTTTAGATAGAAGGAAAGGATTAAAGATAATATTAACACAACGTTTAATACTATTGGCGCAGCAGCAGCTACAGCAAATTTATTATTTGTATTTAATATACCTGACAACAAGGAAGATAGGCTAATAAAAATAAGAAAGGGGAAAGTAATTCTGGTAAATTCAGTGGCTAGATTAAATTTTTCAAAATCTTCATAAAAACCTGGGGCAATAAGATAGACTACAAAAGGTGTGAATATTTCAACAACAAGTATTAAAAAAATCAAAAAAATCAAAAGCAAACTAAAAATATTATCTGCAAAATCTTTTCCTGAATTTTCTCCTTTTAACTTTTCTTCTGCATAACTTGGGATAAAGGCTGCATTAAATGTACCTTCTGAGAACAATCTTCTAAAGGTATTAGGTAATCTGAATGCAACAAAAAAAGCATCGGCATAAACGCTTGTTCCTAGAAAAATGGCTATTAAAATATCTCTCAGATACCCCAAAATCCTACTTATTAAAGTATAAAAACTAAAAACTGATGTTGATGACAATAAATTCATAATTAAGACAAATTGTTAGTGATTTAATACCATTTATATTACATACTTAAATTTTAATGACAAAAAAATCAAAAATTGATCATTACACGGATAAAGAAGCATTAGATTTTCATAATAAAGGAAAGTCTGGCAAAATTGAGATTATTTCATCAAAATCTTTAACAACTAAAAGAGACCTTTCTTTGGCTTATTCTCCTGGAGTAGCAGTTCCAGTTAAAGAAATCTCAAAAAATCCAGATGCTGCTTATGAATATACGAGTAAAGGAAACCTGGTAGCTGTAATAAGCAACGGTTCTGCAATCTTAGGGTTAGGAAATTTGGGTGCACTGGCATCAAAACCAGTTATGGAAGGTAAGGCCGTTCTTTTTAAAAGGTTTGCAGATATAAATGCTATCGACATTGAGATAGATAATAAAAATTCAGACGAAATAATTAAATGTATTCAAAATATTGGAAACAGTTTTGGTGGAATAAATTTGGAAGATATTGCTGCACCAGACTGTTTTATTATAGAAAGAAAATTAAGAGACACCCTAGATATACCTATTTTTCATGATGATCAACATGGTACGGCAATTATTACATCTGCGGCACTAATTAATGCTTTGGACATTTCAAATAAAAAGCCTGGAGAGGTAAAAGTTGTTGTCAATGGTGCAGGAGCTTCTGCATTAGCATGCGCAAATCTTTTCAAAAGCATTGGTATCAAAACTCAAAATATAGTTATGCTTGATAGAAAAGGTGTAATTTATAAAGGCAGAGACAATGTAGACCAGTTTAAGTCAGCATATGCGAGTGAAACAAAATTTAGGACTCTTAAAGATGCAATAAAGGGAGCTGATGTTTTTTTAGGTTTGTCAGCAAAAAATGTTTTGTCTCAGGAGATGGTAAAATCTATGGCGAAAAATCCAATCATATTCGCTTGTGCTAATCCTGATCCCGAAATAAAACCTGAGTTAGTGGATGAAGTAAGGTCAGATGCAATAGTTGCTACTGGAAGGTCAGATTATCCTAATCAAGTTAACAATCTAATTGGATTTCCATATATATTTAGAGGAGCTCTTGACGTTAGAGCAAAAGAAATTAACGAAGAAATGAAAATAGCTGCAGCAAAAGCTATAGCAGCACTAGCTAGGGAAGAAGTTCCTGATGAAGTAGTAAATGCTTATGGTGGAGAAAGACCTCGTTATGGAAAGGAATACATTATTCCATCTACTTTTGACCCTAGATTAATTAGTAGAATACCTGCTGCTGTTGCTGAGGCAGCAATGAAAAGTGGTGTGGCAAGAAAAAAAATTTCAGACCTTGATGTCTATAAAGATCAATTAGCAAATAGACTAGATCCTTCTATGAGCATAATGCAGGGAATCAATGCTCAGCTTAAAAAAAATCCAAAGACAGTTGTTTTTGCCGAAGGTGAAGATGAAAATATGTTAAAAGCTGCAATTGCCTACAAAAATAGTCGTCTAGGAACACCAATCGTAATTGGAAATGAAAAAAGAGTAAAAGAGCAGTTAAAAGAAATTGGGTTAGATGAAAATTATAAAATTAAAATTGTCAACTCAACTGATAAGGAAAAAAGAGAACTATATAAAAAAAAATTATATAACAAACTACAGAGACAAGGTCTTTTGGAAAGGGATGCTGATAGATTAATCAGAAATGATAGAATTATTTGGGGTGCTTCTATGGTTGATTGTGGAGATGCGGATGCAATGGTAACAGGAAATATTAGACATTATGCTGCATCCATTGAAAGCCTTAAAAAAGTAGTAGATGCTAGACCTGGTGAAATTTTATTTGGTCTAAATATGCTCATTACACCTAAAAAAACTATCTTTATTGCTGACACACAAGTAAACGATTTTCCATCTGCAGAAAAATTAACAAAAATCGCAATGTCTAGTGTTAGAGTTGCTAAATTATTTGGTTTTGAACCAAAAGTGGCTTTTTTATCCCACTCTACATTTGGAAAACCAAAATCCAGAAATACAAAACATGTTAGGGAAGCTATTGAAATTTTAAAAGATAAAAATGTAGATTTTGATTTTGATGGCGAAATGCAACCAGATGTAGCTTTAAATCCCAAGTACAAAGAAACATATCCATTTTCTAAAATAGTTGGTAATGCTAATATTTTAATAATGCCTGCCCTTCATAGTGCAGCCATATCAACTAAACTAATGAAAACTATTGGTGGAGCAAAAACAATTGGTCCACTTTTAATTGGATTAGGTTTGCCGATTGAAATCGCTCCTCTTAGATCATCTCCAAATGATATATTAAATCTTGCATCTGTTGCGGCTTACTCAGCAAATGTGATTGACTACAAAAACAAAAAAAGTAATTAATTTTTATTTCTACTTAATTCTTTCACTAATATAATGCTCGGAATTACTTTTTTAACTCCATAAACCTCTTCTGCTTCTTTTATTACTTCTTTTTTTTCATCATCTGTCATAGCAATACCAAATATATAAGTTTTGCCGTTTATTGTATCAATATTGTAATTTGTAGCTTTAATAAGTTTGTTAAAAATTAATGCAGTTCTTAATTGGGATGTAATTAAAATATCTTTTGCGGTACCTTTAAAATTTGTCTGCCCTTTAATTGCAATAGCACTCCTTACAGATCTTGTTCCCTTTGTTTCCCATGCCATTTTAGTAATTTTTAATTTTTCTTCTGGTTCATCAACTTTTCCAGACAAGAATATATTTCCATCTAAAACTTTAACACTAATTGATAGGAAATATTTTTTTTCTGTCAAAGCTAGTCTGCTCATTAAATTTTTTTGCATTATTGAATCATCAATTTGCATACCAACTGTTCTTGGGTCAAACGCAACACTAACGCCTGAGCCAAACACGCCAACGGATGAAGTTCCAACACACGAGTATAAAAGAAAAGATATTAAAATTAATTTTATAAATAATCTAATTATTTTTTCATTTTTAAGCATAAATTATAAATTTTCTTTTTTGATATTTTATTTTTTGCAGAAATTAAATTTACAACATCTTTCAATGAATATCTTTTTAAATACTTTTTAATTTCCATTTTTAAATTATCTTCGTCAATATTCTCCTTTTCTAAACTATACTTTTCTTTCCTTTTAGACAACACAACTGTTAGTTCTCCTTTAACATTGGTTCCAAGACCTTTAAAATCTTCTAGATTTTCTCTATAAAAAGTTTCATGTATTTTGGTCATTTCTCTAGCTATAAAAATATTTCTATCCAAAAAAAAATTTTTAAAAAATTTTGTATAAAAATTAATTTTTAAAGCAGGAATAAAAAATACAATATTAAAATTATAATTTTTTAAATCTTCGGCTAGTTTCTCTAACTCCTTTATTTTTTTTGGTAAAAAACCATAAAAAAAATACTTCTCATCAAAACCGGAAATGCTCATAGCTGTTGTAACGGCTGAAACACCAGGAATTGGAAAAATTTTAATTTTTTTTTTAATACACTCTTTTAAAAGAATCAGCCCAGGATCTGATATGAGAGGTGTTCCGGCATCTGAGATAAGCGAAATTTTTTCTCCCTTTTTAATTAATTCAATAATAGAGGATGTTAATTTTTTTTCATTAAATTTGTGATAAGAGATGAGTTGTTTTTTAATATTATAATAATTTAACAATTTTAAAGATCTTCTAGTATCTTCACATAGAATTTTATTTGAATTTTTTAATACATTTAATGCCCTTAATGTAATATCTTCCAAATTACCTATTGGTGTTGAAACAATGTATAAACCTGGTAAGAAATTATTCATATAATATGAAAAAAATTTTTAAGATAGTTTTATCTTATTTGCTAATTACTTTTAACACTTTTGTTTTCGCAATTGAAAATAAGGATGAGAATATTCTTAAAATTGGGGCCTTGTTGCCTCTTACTGGCGAACTAAAAAGTCTGGGAGAAGATATGTTGTATGCCATAAATCTAGCTTTACACGATATCGATAATCCTAAAATAAAAATATATCCAAAAGATTCGGGATCGAAGAAAGAAAAAATAATTCAAGCGTGCAAAGAATTTAGAAATGAAGATATAAAAATTATTATTGGCCCTACCGATTCAGAATTTTTTAAAGAATTACATAATTTTGAAGATCTAGTTTTTATATCTTTGTCAAACATAAACTCTGAGCCCAAAAAAAATATTATAATGATGGGTATTAATTTGGAATCACAACTACTGACAATCAAAAAATTTATTGAAAAAGAAAAAAAGAAAAAAACAGTAATTTTGTATCCTAAGAATGAATATGCAAAACATGTGGAAAAAAATATTAGATTAACAAATTTTTCAAGCGCGAAACTTTTTAGCTATAGTGAAGATCCAAAAATTTTAACTAAACAAATAGAAAAGCTAACAAATTATAAACAAAGAAAAATAAATTTGAATTCAAGAATGAAAAAATTGGAAGGTTCAGAAGAACCCAAAGATATAAGAGAATTAAACCAACTTAAACAAAGATACACTCTCGGAAAAGTGAATTTTGATTCTGTTGTAATAATTGACTTTGGAAATGGCTTAAAAAGTGTACTTACATCCCTAGCCTACACCGACGTATCAGAAAAGGATATTTTAATAATAACTGGGAATCAATGGTTTGACGACAGCATAATAAAAGAAACGTCGATTAAAAATTTTTATTTTCCTTCCATAGATTTAAAAAATTTTGAAAAGTTTAATAAAAAATTTTATGAAACTTATAATTACAAACCCACTGAAATTACAATCCTGGCCTATGATATTATTGGTTTGATATATTATGTTTGGAAGAATGAAAAAAATATAAATTCAACTAATAATTTTAATCTAAAAACAGATATCAAGGGAAAAATTGGAAAATTCAAAATATCTAATAATAAAGTCATTCAAGAACTTAATATCTATAAATTGGAAGAGGGAAAATTTATTAAAAATAAACTTTAATTTTTTCCTCTAGTTTCTTGTATGCGATATATCTGTGATCTATCAAAAGTTTTTCTTTATAGTCCATTTCAGCAAATGTTCTAGAATGACCGTTGGGAACAAAGATAGGATCATAACCAAAGCCGTTGTTCCCTTTTTTTGAAGATATATTTCCCTTTATCTTTCCAATTTCTGAAATTTTTTTTCCATCTGGCCATTGTATAGTTAGGCTGCAAACAAACTGGGCTGCTGTACCTTTGTTTAAAGTTTTTATTTTGTTAAGAATTTCTATCATTGCATTATCAAAACTCCCAAACTGCTTTGCCCATCTTGAAGAAAAAATACCAGGCTGCCCATTTAAACAATCAATCTCAAGACCTGAATCATCAGATAGAGTAATTAATTTTGATTTATTGCAAAAAAAATTAGCTTTTAGTTCTGAATTTTGAAGAAAAGTTTTTCCACTTTCTTCTGGACTCTCTATACCGAGATCAATAGGTGAAACTTTTTCTACTTTATTCGGCAATAAACTACTTATTTCTTTAAATTTTCCCTTGTTATGAGTTCCTATTAATATCTTATCAATTTTGTGCATAAAGACCTGGAAATTAAATATTTCATAACTATATAGAAAATATGACTAATTTAAACGATGAAGATAAAAACGAAAAAGAGAGTAAAGCTCAAAAAAAGGAAGAAAAAAAAGAACTAAGTATTGAAGAAAAGCTCAAAGATACTGAGGATAAGCTTTTAAGATCTCTTGCCGAGCTAGAAAACCAACGAAAGAGGTTTGATAAAGATATTAAGGAAGCAATAGATTTCGGAGGTTTCAATTTTGCAAGAGAAAACTTAGCTATATTAGACAATTTACAAAGAGCCCATATTTCGATTAAAAATGATCCAACCTTAAAAGATAACAAGGATTTAGATAAATTTTTGAAAAACATTGAAATTATTGAAAAAGATTTAATTTCAATTTTCAAAAAAAATAAAATAGAAAAAATTGATACAACTAAGAAAAAATTTGATCCAAATTTTCATCAGGCTATGACAGAAATAGAAAATGACAATGTAGAAGCTGGAACCATCGTACAAGAAATACAAGCCGGTTATATGTTAAGGGAAAGGTTGCTTAGACCGTCTTTGGTTGCTGTTTCTAAAAAAAGTGTAAAAAAAGAAGGAAAAAATGAGGAAAAAAATGAGAAAAAAAAGTAATTACCATCTTGTAGAAACACAAATAACACCCATATATCAAGCATTATGAGTAGAGTAATTGGAATAGACTTAGGCACAACAAACTCTTGCGTAGCCATAATGGAAGGCAAGCAAGCAAAAGTTATTGAAAATGCTGAGGGACAAAGAACGACTCCTTCAGTAGTTGCTTTTCTTGAAAAAGACGAAAAACTAGTGGGTCAACCTGCAAAGAGGCAGGCTGTGACAAATCCTGAGAATACAATTTTTGCTGCTAAAAGATTAATAGGAAGAACTTTTGATGACCAATCTGTAAAAAAAGATGTCGAAAAAGTTCCATTTAAAATAGTCAAGTCAGATAAAAATGATGCCTGGATAGAAGCAAAAGGTAAAAAATATTCTCCGTCTCAGATATCAGCTTTTATTCTTCAAAAAATGAAAGAAACAGCTGAAAAACATTTGGGTCAACCAGTTACTAAAGCAGTAATAACGGTACCAGCATATTTTAATGATGCACAAAGACAAGCAACGAAAGATGCAGGAAAAATTGCTGGCTTAGAAGTTTTAAGAATTATTAACGAGCCTACTGCAGCTTCATTAGCATATGGCTTAGATAAAAAAGGTGGAAAAAAAATTGCTGTTTACGACCTTGGTGGTGGAACTTTTGATGTTTCTATTTTAGAAATTGGCGATGGTGTATTTGAGGTAAAATCTACAAACGGAGACACTTTTTTAGGTGGTGAAGATTTTGATGACACTATTGTAGATTATCTGGTTTCAGAATTTAAAAAAGATAGCGGCATTGATTTAAAAACTGACAAACTCGCTTTACAAAGATTAAAAGAAGCGGCAGAAAAAGCAAAAATAGAATTATCTTCTGCAACGCAAACTGAAATTAATCTTCCGTTCATTACAGCAGACAAAACAGGACCAAAACACATTAATTTAAAATTTACTAGAGCTAAGCTAGAAGCTTTAGTGGAAAATCTGGTAGAGAGAACTTTAGAACCTTGCAAAACGGCTCTTAAAGATTCAGGATTTTCTGCAGCAGAGATTAACGAAGTGGTTCTAGTTGGCGGTATGACTAGAATGCCAAAAATTGTTGAAACTGTTAAAAACTTTTTTGGAAAAGATCCAAACAAAAGTGTTAACCCTGATGAAGTAGTTGCAATGGGAGCTGCAATTCAAGCAGGCGTACTACAGGGCGATGTGAAAGATGTTTTGCTTTTAGATGTTACTCCATTGTCACTAGGTATTGAAACGCTTGGAGGAGTATCTACAAAATTAATTGATAAAAACACAACTATACCAACTAAAAAAAGTCAGGTCTTCTCAACTGCTGAAGACAATCAGCCTGCCGTATCGATAAGAGTACTGCAAGGCGAAAGAGAGATGGCTGCAGATAATAAAATTTTAGGTAACTTTGAGCTTGTCGGAATTGCTCCTGCTCCAAGAGGTGTTCCGCAGATTGAGGTAACCTTTGATATAGACGCAAATGGTATTGTCAATGTATCTGCTAAGGATAAAGGAACAGGTAAAGAGCAAAAAATTCAAATTCAAGCATCAGGTGGATTATCTGAAGAGGAAATTCAAAAAATGGTTAAAGATGCTGAATCAAATAAAGAGGCCGACAAGAAAAAAAGAGAATCTGTGGATGCAAGAAATCAGGCCGATACTATAATTCATTCGACTGAAAAAAATCTTAAAGAACATGGTTCTAAAATCAGTGAAGCTGAAAAAAAGGCTATAGAAACTGCTATTTCAGACTTAAGAAATGCCTTGAAGGGAACAGACACGGAAGAAGTAAAGAAAAAAACTCAATCCTTGATTCAGGCCTCAATGAAGTTAGGAGAGGCAGTTTATAAAAGCCAACAAAAACCTGATGGCAAAGCTGCTGAAAAAAAAGACGATAAGGAAAAAGATAACGTTGTTGATGCAGAAGTTGTAGACGGAAAAGAAGACAAAGAAAAAAGAGCCTAAGACTAATTAACAGGAGCAAAGCTTCTCATGGCAAAAAGAGATTATTACGAAGTCTTAGGTGTAGATAAATCTGCCAGTAAAGACGAAATCAAAAAAGCTTACAGAAAATTAGCGCTTAAATACCATCCAGACAAAAACAAGGGTAATAAAGCAGCTGAAGAAAAATTCAAAGAAGGAAGTGAAGCTTATCACGTACTTTCTGATGATAAAAGAAAAGCAAATTATGATCAGTTTGGACATGCAGCTTTTCAAGGTTCTGGGGGCCAAGGAGGTTTTGGCAATTTCGATTTTTCTTCATCTTTCTCCGATATTTTTGAAGATGTATTTGGGGATTTTGGTTTCGGAGCATCTGCTGGATCAAGAAGAGGTAGATCAAATAATAGAGGTAGTGATCTAAGGTATGATATTTCAATAGATCTGAATGATGCATTTACCGGTACTGAAAAAAAAATAAATTACACAACTTATAAAAAATGCAAAACATGTTCTGGGAGTGGTGCTAAACCAGGTACCAAACCTTCTGCTTGTAGTTATTGCGGCGGACAGGGAAGAGTAAGATCTAGTCAGGGATTCTTCACTATACAGCAAACTTGCCCTCAGTGTGGTGGTGAAGGAGAAAAAATTACTAGTCCATGTAATAAATGTAATGGAATGGGAAAAACACAATCTAGTGAATCTGTTTCGGTGAAAATTCCAAAAGGAGTTGATGATGGAACAAGAATAAGACTTGCGGGGAAAGGGGAGGCTGGTAATAAGGGTGGAGCAAATGGAGACTTGTATTTATTTGTATCAGTAGAACCTCATAGTATTTTTAAAAGATCAGAGGAAAGTCTTTATTATGAGTTGCCAATCTCTATTGCTGATGCAGCTTTAGGAACAACGGTTGAGGTGCCTTCAATTGATGGTGGCAAAACAAAAATCAAAATTCCATCTGGAACCCAAAGCGGAAAACAGTTAAGACTTAAAGGAAAAGGTATGCCAATCTTAAAAAGAAATATATCTGGAGATTTGTACATCAGAATTATAACTGAAGTACCAACATCTTTGACTAAAAAACAAAAAGAACTGCTTGAAGAATTTAAGACTTTGGAAGACACTAAATCAAATCCATTAATTAAAACTTTCTTTGATAAAGCTAAAAAATTCTGGAAAAATTAAATGAAAAAAATTAATTTAGCTATTACCGGATGTCTTGGAAGAATGGGTCAGCAACTCATCAGGTCTTCTAAAACTGCTAAAAACTTTAAGCTTGTTTCTGTTACAGAAAATAGAATAGTTAACAAAAAAGTATCGGGTTTAAAACCTCAATTAAATTCAAAAAATGCATTTAAAAATGCAAATGTAATTATAGATTTTACGGTTCCGAAATGTACTTTAGAAGTGCTTAAAATCGCTTCAAAATTAAAAAAAAGAGTAGTGATTGGAACAACTGGTTTTTCAAAAAGAGAAGAAAAATTGATAAAAAAATACTCTAGAAAAATACCTATACTTAAAGCGGGAAATATGAGCCTGGGTGTAAATTTGCTTGTTTATTTAACCGAGATTACATCAAAATCTCTTGGAAATAACTTTTTAAGCAAAATTTTTGAAGTGCATCATAAACATAAAAAAGATCATCCTTCGGGTACAGCTTTGATGCTTGGAAAAGGTATAGCATTAGGAAAAAATAAAGATTTAAGTAGAATTATGGGAAAAAGATTTTTAAATAAAAAGTCTTTTCCTTACAGCAAAAAAATCAATTTTAATTCCATTAGAAAAGGTAAAATTATTGGAGAACATGAGGTAAAATTCTCAAGCGGAAAAGAAATAGTCACTTTAAATCACGAATCCTTTGATAGAACTTTATACTCTGAAGGGGCCTTAACTGCAGCAAAATGGTTAATAAATAAAAAACCAGGTTTATACTCAATGAGAAATGTTTTAAATTTTGAATAAATTTAAAACAATGAGTTCAAATAAAAGAGCAAAAATAATATTAAAAATTCTTAATAAAATTTATCCAAAGACTCCGACTCCACTAAAACACAAAAATACATTTACTTTATTAGTGTCTGTGGCTTTATCTGCACAAACTACAGATATTAACGTGAACAAAGCGACCAAGAATATATATCCAAAATATTATAAACCAGAACATTTTGTAAAATTGGGAAGAAAAAAAATTGAAAAGTTAATAAAAAGTCTAGGTTTTTTTAGAAACAAAGCTAAAAGCGTATATTTGCTCTCAAAACAATTGATAGAAAAACACGGTGGGAAGGTACCAAAAAATTTTAAGGATCTTGAAAATTTACAAGGTGTAGGTCATAAAACGGCGAGTGTAGTGATGTCTCAAGGATTCGGATATCCAGCCTTTCCTATAGACACACATATTCATCGTTTGGCACAAAGGTGGGGATTAACTAACGGTAAAAATGTTATTCAAACTGAGAAGGATTTAAAAAAACTATTTCCTAAAAAATCTTGGAATAAACTTCATCTTCAAATAATTTATTATGGAAGAGAATATTGTAAGGCAAGAGAGTGTTACGGCCTTACTTGTAAAATCTGTACCACTTGTTATCCTAATCGTAAAATACCAATTAAAACAAAGAAAGCTTAATATGAAAATTTTGGGAATGGGAAATGCAATAGTAGATGTTATTTGCAAAGTTGACGATAATTTTTTAGCTAAAAATAAACTCACCAAGAGTACTATGAAACTAGTCGATGAAGTAGAATTTAAAAAATTATTATCCAATTTAAAAATTGAAGAAACTGTTGCAGGAGGATCTGTTGCAAATTCCATTGTAGGCCTAGCACAGTTAGGTAATAATGTTGGATTCATAGGCAAAGTCAATGAAGACGGCTTGGGTAGTAAATATGAAGAAGGACTTAAAAAAGAAAAAGTTCAATACTTTTATTCTAAAAAAAAAGAAGCCTTGTCTACTGGGACTTGTTTAATTTTGATAACTCCCGACTCGGAAAGAACAATGTGTACTTTTTTAGGAATTGCAGGCAAAATTAACGAAGATGATGTTGATGTTGATGCCATTAAAAAGAGTGAAATAACTTTTTTGGAAGGATATCTTTGGGATGAGGGTAATCCTCAGAAAGCTTTCGAAAAAGCTATAAATAACTCAAACAAGATTGCTATGTCATTATCCGATCAATTTTGTGTTGATAGACACAAACCACACTTTTTAAATTTGGTAAAAAATAAACTAGATATTACATTTGCAAATGAACAAGAAATTTTATCTTTAATTGATACTAAAAATTTTGATGAAGTAATTTCTTTTGGAAAAAATCTCGGAAAGTTAATGATTATAACTCGAGGTGAAAAAGGTAGTATTGCAATAAATAAAAATGATGTGTTTGAGTGTGGTGTTCAAAAAAATTTAAAAATTGTGGATTTAACAGGAGCTGGCGATCTTTTTGCTGCTGGATTTTTGCATGGTTATATAAATAATTTATCACTAAGAGAAAGCCTTCAAAAAGGCACAGATATGTCTTCACAAATTATTCAAAGAATTGGCGCTAGACTTTCTTAAATTTCTTTCTACTAAAACTTCCTTTACCTTTTTTTGGTCTAATAATTCTTTTCCGATATTTTTTTGAAAATAAATCTTTGGCAATTACATTTCTTTTTTTCAAAGAGAATATCCGTCTTTAGTATTTTTGATAAAATTAGTATCGCCAAAACTATCTTGGATTTTTTGTCTAAGTCTATAAATGTGAGTTTCAATAGTGTGTGTATCGGTGTCAGATGAGTATGCCCAAATCTTTTTAAGAATGTGATCTTTGCTCAAAGATTTTTGATAAAAATTTAACATATCAATGAAATGCGTTTCTTTTTCTGTAATTTTCAGAATCTTGTTTCCTTTTTTTAAAATTCTCTCATTTTTATCTAAGACATAATCTCCTATCTTTATTAAAGAATTTTTATCAAACTCATGTTTTTTACACAAATCAATAACCGATTGATTAAATTGAATAATATTTATTGGTAGTTTAAAAATTAATTCAAAAGGGCTTTTTGATACTCTTTTTTGATGCTTTTCCTGAATAAAAATTTTAGGAACTTTTATCTTATTAGATAAGTTTTTATTTTCTACTTTTGTTTCAATAATTACAGCATTACAACTATTATTAATTGAACTTTCAAAGTTTTTTTCTACTGGAACTAGTTTAAATCCAAAAAAAGATTTTACTTCCTCTAGAGACTTGATAAAATTTTTACTGGAAATACATCCAACTTTAACATTGTAAGAATTATTATGCATATAAGTTTAAAAAACAAATTTCTTTACTTTTATAACTATAAGATAAAATGCTCAATAGGTAAAAGAGGATTAACGTCCAAAAAAAAAGAAGGTGATTTAAAAACTCCCAAAGGAAGGTTTAAATTTGAGTTTTTGTTATTTAGGAAAGACAGAATAAAAAAAATTTATTCAAAACTGAAAAAAATCAAAATTTCTAAGAATATGGGATGGTGTGATGATTCTGGATCTTCTAGTTATAATCGTTTAGTTAAATTTCCATTTAAAAAAAGTGCTGAAAAATTATTTCTAAAAAAAAGAAATTATGATTTAATTTTAGTGATAAATTTTAACAGAAAACCCGTAATAAAAAACAGAGGAAGTGCTATATTTCTTCATCTTATAGATAAAAGATTTAGCCCCACGAAAGGATGTATTGCAATTAAAAAAAAGGATTTTATTAAAATTTTACCACTTATTACAAAAAAAACTAAACTATTTATTTATTAGTATTTCTTTCTCCCAATATTCCAGAACCAATTCTTAAAAAAGTAGAGTTAAATTTGACAGCTGCTTCATAGTCTGAGGACATTCCCATGCTTAAATGTTCTAATCCAAGATTAGAGTTCAGTTTTGAAATTTTTTCAAAGTATCTGCTTGGATTATTATCGTTGGGAGGAATAACCATTAAACCAATTACATTTAGATTAATTTCTTTAGTACAATATTTTAAAAAATCTTTTGCACTCTCTGATGAAATTCCAGATTTTTGAGATTCATTTCCAATATTAATTTGAATAAAATAGGATAGTTTTTTGTTAAGCTCTAATTCTCTCTTGCTCAATGTATCAGCCAATTTCGTATTATCTAAAGAATGAATAAAATCAAATAGTTGCACTGCTTTTTTTGCTTTATTAGACTGTAACCTACCCACCATATGAAGCTTTAAATTTAAATTTTCTTTTTTTATCTTGCTCCATTTTTCTTCTGCTTCTTGCACTTTGTTTTCGCCGAAATGGAAATGTCCATGGTTTATGAGCGGTTTCAAACGATCTATAGAAAAAGTTTTGGAGACACAAATAATTTCTGGTTTATTTAAATTATTGGTTCCTAACTTTTTTATATTGTCTTGTATTAAAGTTAATTTATTTATACTTTCATCAGTCATGACAAAAAAGAAAAATTATCTGTATTTTTTGATCAATAAACTAGATGAGATTAACCTAGATTATGTAAAAAAAACAGGTGCTATTTTGGTCTTAAGAAATCCAGAAAAACTAAAGTTAAAAGATTTAAAAAAATTTAAAAATAGATGCACACAAAGAAAAATTGACCTGTATATTGCAAATAGTGTAAAAATTTTATTCCTTTTAAATACTAATAAGTTTTATATATCTTCATATAATAAAAAACAATTTTGGCATTTAAAGTACATTAATCGTAAAATAGACATAATAGGAAGTGCACATAATCCTTTAGAAATTAATGAAAAAATAAATCAAGGATGTAATCAAATTGTTTTATCGAGAGTGTTTAAAACAAAATATAAGTACAAAAAGGGTTTTTTTGGTAAAATAAAATTTAATTTACTTTCTCGAGGATTCCCTACTAACTTTATAGCTTTAGGTGGCATTAAACAAAAAAATTTTTCCCATATAAAAGATTTAAATATTTCTGGGATAGCTATTGTCTCAGACAAAAAAAAAGCCGGCACATACGTACCGGCTTTTTTTAAATAATATTAAACTTTAGAACGCAACTGTCATTTGTATAGCTCTAGCAGATTGATCTCTGTTAGCAGTATACGAACAGTTACCGCAATCAGCATCTAGTACACCAATAGTCATTCCACCAGAAGTGTAAGATAATGAGATTGAGTCAAAGTCTTGCTCTACTTGACCGGCATTACCAGTAGATTTTGTAGAGTCAATAGTGTTGTACGAAATAGAAAGGTTGTCGCTTACAGCGTAAGAAACTCCTAGGTATTCGTTGTCATAGGAAATTTCGCCAGTACCTGCCGTATTTGTTACACCTCTTTGAGCACCAACTTTAAGACCGCCGAAAGCGTAGTTGATGTAGAATGTACCTTCATCAACATCTTGGCTGTCTGATGCGTCAGTATCGTTATGATGATCGATATGAGCGTAACCAGCACCAAAGTCTAAACCGTCAACACCTGGAACTGAACCTTTAACAACTACCTCATAAGCAGATTCAGCAGAACCATTAACTCCACCAGTTCCTTTTTCAGCTTGAGCGTCACCATCTGCATTTGGAGTATAGAATGCATCAACTGTCATTCCAGAACCCATTGCATCAGCTAACGTGTATCTAATACCGTAGTTACCATCTGCACCATTAACGTCTTTAAGTGAACCAACTGCAGCACTTGCTTCTTCAAAAGCAATCGGTGTTACATCATCGATAGCACTTATTGGGGCACCCGCAGAAGTCAATGCAAGAGTTGCATCTCCCATCATAGGAACTCCAGTGAAGGCAAGTTCACTGTCGTTGTAGCCCATCGCGTTAGTTATAGTTTGTTTGTATGCAACAGAAACACCGTTATCTAATTCACCAGAAGCAGAAACAGTTAATTCCTTGTTCATACCAAGAGGGTTACCAGTTGTACTGTAACCACCTTTTTTTGTTAAAGAGGCAATCATGCTACCTGTAATGCTAACATCACCTGCATGCGCAGAAGTAAATGCTAACGCTCCAGCTAGAGCTGATAAACCTACTTTTTTTACGTTTTTCATGTTTATCTCCATATTTGTTTATTTAAATAAACTGAGAGAAAATTAGCTAAAATTGAGCTATTTTTCATTGAATTACTGAATTTCTTCGATATTTTTTCTTAAGTGTTGTAAAAATATCACATGAATATTAGGGTTTTTTTAATGTTTATTTTGTTTGGAGCCTATAGATTGTAAAAGACTACCACTATGCAAAATTTACCAAAATCATTAATTGGAATACTTTACCTGTTTTCAGCTTTATTCATTCTATCGTCTTGCAAACTTCCTAAACCTGGAGATGCCAGAACTATGGAAATGGAAGGTGAAGTGAGAGCCAGAAAAAATCTTGAAGAAGGAAAAGGATTTTCTTTTAAAAAAAATGTGATGGGAGGAGGAAAAAAAACAAGCTATGAATTTAGCACTTCTAACCCCCTGTGGAGAGCAACCTTTGATGTTATTGACTTCATGCCTCTTGTTACTGTTGATTATTCTGGTGGTATGATTGTTACTGACTGGTACACGGATTCTAACACCGCTAATGACTCATTAAAGTTTACTATTAGATTTCTATCTAACGAAATAAGGGCTGATAGTCTAAAAATAATAATCCATAGAAAAACATGCAAAGCTCAATCGAACTGTATTATAAAAAAAATTACCTCAGCTAAACTTGAAGATACCATTAGATCAGACATTATTAGAAAAGCAGCCCTATTGGATGCAACTAGCAAAGATACAAAAAATAAGAAAAAAAATTAAATTCTAGCACTTCATGAACAAAATAAATGTAGAAGAAATTGACAAAAAATGGCAAATTTTTTGGTCTAAAAGAAAAAATCATTTTAAAAATACCAACAAGAAAAAAAAATTTTATTGTCTTGAAATGTTTCCTTACCCTTCGGGAAAAATTCATATGGGCCATGTCAGGAATTATGCCATAGGAGATGTAATAGCCAGATATAAAATGATGAAAGGTTTTAATGTCTTGCATCCAATGGGTTGGGATTCTTTTGGTCTTCCTGCAGAAAACGCTGCTAGAGAAAACAATTTAAACCCAAAAGAGTGGACAAAAAAAAATATTTCTACGATGAAACATCAACTGCAATTGTTGGGTTTATCTATTGATTGGGATTTAGAAATTTCTACCTGTGATGAAGAGTATTATAAACACCAACAAGAGCTATTTATTGATTTTTTTAAAAAAGGATTGGTCATTAGAAAAGAAACTTATGTAAATTGGGATCCAGTTGAAAAAACAGTTTTGGCAAACGAACAAGTTATTGACGGAAGAGGTTGGCGCTCAAATGCTTTGGTAGAAAGAAAAAAATTATATCAATGGTTTTTTAATATTTCCAAATTCTCTGACGAATTACTTAAAGATCTAGAATTGTTAAAAGATTGGCCAGAAAAAGTTAAATTAATGCAAAAAAATTGGATTGGAAAATCCCTGGGTTGTGAAATCAATTTTAAAATAGCTAATGAAGACAAATTCATAAAAGTTTTTACAACTCGTCCGGATACCATATTTGGCGCCACTTTTTTAGCCATATCAGTTGATCATCCTATGTGTCAGAGCTTTAAAAATTCAAAAGATTTCATAGAATTTAAAAAAAAATGCTCCCAAGTTGGCACAACCGAAGAGGCTATTGCAAATGCTGAAAAAATTGGTTTTAAAACCGATTTAATGGCTCAACATCCGTTCTTAAAAGAAAAAAAAATACCTGTTTATGTAGCAAATTTTATTTTAATGGACTATGGAACTGGCGCAATTTTTGGATGTCCAGCACATGATCAAAGAGACTTTGATTTTGCAAAAAAGTATAAACTTGAAATAATTCCTGTAGTAAAATCAGAAAATCCTAATGGAGAAACAATGAGTGGTGCATATACTGGTGATGGAACAATCATAAATTCAGATTTTCTTAATAATTTAACTGTCCCAAAAGCAAAAGAAAAAATTGTAAATAAAATTGAGAGTAAAAAGATCGGAAAAAAAAGAATTACTTTCAGACTAAAAGATTGGGGTGTCTCTAGACAAAGATATTGGGGATGTCCAATTCCCATGATTTACCTTAAGAATGGAAAAGTCGTTCCTGTTGACAAAAGCGAGCTCCCTGTAAAACTACCTAATAATATTGATATAAACCATAAGGGAAATCCTCTCGATAGCCATCCTACTTGGAAAAAAACTAAATACAAAAAAACCGGTGAATCAGCAATTAGAGAAACTGATACTTTGGATACATTTGTAGATTCTTCTTGGTATTTTATAAGATTTTGTTCTCCAAAACTTACTAGCAAACCATTTGATGAAAAATCATTTAGCTATTGGATGCCCGTTGATCAATATATTGGTGGTGTTGAGCATGCAATTTTACACTTGCTATATTCAAGATTTTTTATGAGAGCAATTAAGCTTTGTAACAACAAAGTCAAAGTAAAAGAGCCTTTTAAAGGCCTTTTTACACAGGGAATGGTTTGTCATGAGACATATAAAGATCGGAATGGAAAATGGCTAAGCCCAGATCAAATTCAGAAAACAAAAGAAGGATTTGTCTCCAAAATTGATAGTTCAAAAGTTAAAGTTGGCCCATCCGAAGCTATGTCAAAGTCAAAAAAAAATATTGTTGATCCAGAAAGTATGATCAAAATTTATGGGGCCGATGCGGTAAGATGGTTTATACTTTCTGACAGCCCGCCAGATCGTGATGTTCAGTGGTCAACTGAGGGTGTTTCTGCGGCACATAAATTTGTACAAAGAATATGGAGTCTAAATGATAAGATACTGAACAAAAAGGATGAAAAATCTGATTCAAAAGATGAAAAAAAATTCTTATCAAAATTTAATGATTATCTTTTTAAAATATCAGATTTAATTGAAAATTTTCATCTCAACGTAGCTATAGCAAAAATATATGAAATAACAAATCTTTTAGAGGACAGTTTAACAAAAAAAATAAGTAAAAAGAGTTTATTAGAATCACAAATTAAATTTGTTAAAATCGTGATGCCTTTTGCGCCTCATTTGTCATGTGAATGTTTGTCTAAATTAGAAGGCAAAAATTTTTATGAAGATATTCAATGGCCAAAAGGGAATAAATCATTATTAAAAGATCAAGAAGTTACATTAGTAGTTCAAGTTAATGGGAAAAAAAGAGGTTTAATTGTTACGAAAAAAGATCTATCAGAAAAGGATGCCTTGATGGAAGCTAAAAAGATTGAGAATATTAAGAAAAATTTAAAAGACAAAAAAATTGTAAAAAATATTTTTGTTAAAAATAAAATAATTAATTTTATCACTACCTAAAATGCCTTCAAAATTTTTAAAAATTCTACTTGCTTTATCACTTTTGATTTTGATTCAAAACTGCGGTTATCAACCCTTACTGACAGAAAAATATCAAAAATTTAATATTAATACTTTTGATATTTCTGGAAACAAAAAACTAGGTCAAATACTAGCAAATAGATTTATTGAGTTTAAAGACTCTGAAAATCAATTACTGTGTAAAATAAACATAGAAAAAAGTAGGGAAGTATCAAATAAAGACAGTGCTGGAAAGGTGCTCGAATACAGCTTGGGTGTAAATATAAATTTGGAAGCACTTTCTACCCTGGATGGTAGTTCTATTCTTAGAAAAAGCTATTCACAAAAAAGAAGTTATAAAGCATCTAAGTTTTATATAGATACTCTAAGTCGTGAAAAAATAATTACTGATGATTTGCTTAAATCTATTGCAAATCAAATAACAAATGATTTAAATCTAGCATATAAATAAAATGATTCTCAAAAGTTTTTTGGTCGAAAAAAATTTATCAATCATAGACAAATATTTTATAACTCTATTTTATGGTGAAAATATTGGATTAAAGGATGAAATAAAAAAAAGAATAAAAGAAAAATATAAAGATTATGAACAAATCAATTTTAATCAGGATGAAATTATTAAAGGTAAAGTATTAGAAGAACAAATTTATAATGTTTCTTTATTTAGCAAAAATAAAGTTATATTTATCAATGAAATTTCAGATAAAATTAAAAAAAAAATTATTGATATAACTGAAAATCCTCAAAACAATATAAAAATATTTCTTTTTGGACAAAACCTGGAAAGAAAATCTACTTTAAGATCCCATTTTGAAAAAAACAAAAATACAAGTATAATTCCGTGCTACCAAGATAATCATAGAACCTTAGTCGAATATTTGCGAAAAAAGTTAGAGGGATTTAGCGGTATTAATCAAGAAATTATTAATTTTCTTATTGAAAACTCTGGATTTGATAGAAAAGTTTTAAGCAACGAAATAGACAAGATAAAAGTTTTATTTTTAGATAAAAGGATAAAAATAGATAAGCTAGAAAGCTTGATTAACAACACTTATAACCTTGATTTTGATAAATTAAGAGATTCTTGTCTCGAGGGCAACAAAGACAAACTTAATCAAAATTTAGGAAACATTGTTTTGCAAAATGAAGATGCATATTTTTATCTTAGCAGTCTGAATCTTCGAATTGAAAAATTATTAAAACTGCAACAACAATGGAAAATTGATAAGAATATCGAAACAGCAATGGAAAACATGAAACCAAAATTATTCTGGAAAGATAAGCCTATTTTCATGAAACAAGTGGGGAAATGGAATTTAAAAAAATTAGAAGCAGCTAAAAAAATCTTAATTGATACTGAGATAAAAATGAAAACTAGACTAAATAATTATAATAATACACTAATTAAAAATTTAATAATTAGCCTGTGTAAGATCGCAAACTCTACTTCCTAAGTTTTTTTGAAATCAATTCAAACTGATCTAATGATTTATATTTAATTATAATTTTTCCTGAATTATTTTTTTTATTCACGATTTCTACGTTTAATCCAAGTTTACTTTCAATTTCATTTCTAGCGAACAAAACATTGGGATCCTCGATTTTTTTAGTGCCTTTTCCACCCTTTTTTCTTTTTACTAATGACTCAACCTCTCTAGCAGCAACCTTCTTTTTAACTATATTTTCTGCGACTTCTGAAGCATTTGGCATGCCTATCAAGGGCCTTGCCTGACCAGCTGTTAATTTTCCTTCTTCCATTAATCCAATAATATCCTCTGGTAGGCTAAGTAATCTCAATGTGTTGCTTACATGACTTCTGCTCTTGGACATAAACTTTGAAATCTTTTCGTGACCGTAACCAAATTCTTTAATCAATCTCTGATAACCTCTAGCTTCCTCAATAATATTTAAATCCTGTCTTTGAACGTTTTCTACTATGGCAATCTCTAAACTTTTCTGATCATCTATATCAAGGACAACAACTGGCACTTCATTTAAACCAGCTTTTTGAGCAGCCAACCATCTTCTTTCTCCGGCAACTATCTCAAACTTTCCAGGTTCATATTTGTTGGGACGCACTGCTATTGGCTGAATAACTCCATTTTCTTTTATAGACGAAGATAACTCAGCAAGCTTGTCCTCATCAAATATAGTTCTTGGTTGATACTTATTACGTTCTAAATCAGCTATTGAAATTTTATTTGTTTGAACCTGACCTGATTTCGATTTTTGTTCAATATCACCAAATAGGGCTGATAAGCCTCTCCCAAGACCTTTTTTCGCTGCGTTCATGCTGCGCTACCCATAGGTTGACTGTTTTGGCTAATAAACTCTTCTGCTAAATTTATATAAGACTTGCTACCCGAACAATTTTTATCGTAAACCAAGCAAGGCATCCCATGAGACGGAGCTTCGGATAATCTGACGTTTCTCGGAACTACTGTTTTATAAACTTTGTCTTTAAAATGCTTTCTGGCCTCAGCATCCACTTGGGACGACAGCTTGTTTCTTTTATCAAACATAGTGAGTAAAACTCCTCTAATGCCAAGTCCCGGATTCAGATTAATTTTTATTCGATCAATTGTTTTGACCAGCTGAGTAATTCCTTCCAATGCAAAAAATTCTGTTTGGAGAGGTATCAGCAATTCATCTGCGGCGACTAGAGACATAACTGTTAGTAGACTCAAAGAAGGTGGACAATCGATAAAGATGTTTTCGTATCTATTAAAATATGACTCATTTTCTTTCCTTAAAATCTCTTTTAATAAAAAGGCTCGGTTTGCATCATTTGCGGTTTCTACTTCTAGCCCGGATAGATTCACATTGGATCCAATAAGATCTAGACCTGGCACACTACTTTCCTGAATTGCACTTTTAGCTGACGTTTTGCCTATAAGAACATTATAGACACTTTTTCCTTCATCATTATTTGATTTTCCCAAACCAGTCGTAGCATTGCCCTGGGGATCTAAATCAATTACTAAGATTTTTTTTCCCTTTTTTGCTAAAGCTGTTGCCAAGTTTATTACGGTAGTAGTTTTCCCAACACCACCTTTTTGATTTATTACTGATAATATAGATCTAGCCACAAATTATTCATTAGCATCCAACAAAAGTATTTTTGAATCACTGCTGGTAATGCTTGTTACTAGCTTATACTTATTAATAGAATCGTTTGAAGCTTTATTTAGTTCCCCCTGTGCACTCTTTCCCAGCATGACAATCAGTTTATGAGGCTTCTTGGCTGTTTCACGTGAAATTCTTAATATTTCAGGCAACTTTTTGAATGCTCTACAAACTATATAATCACTATCTAATACATGAGATTGATAATCATTATCATATATTCTGGTGTTCTTAAGACCCAGCTTTTTTATAATATCTCTAATAAAATTAATTTTAACCTTAGATTTTTCATAAAGTTTCACGTGAAACGTGAGAATATCGCTATAAAAAATAGATAGTATAATTCCAGGAAAACCGGCTCCAGTGCCTAAATCAGATAGGCTATTAAAATTTTTATGATCTATATGCTTAACAAGCTGAGCGGAATCCAAAACATGTCTATTCCAAATGTCTTTTTCGGAGTTTCGTGAGATTAAATTATACTTTTGATTATAATTTAGAACCTCTTGTACAAATAATTCGATAAGCTTCAGCTTTTTATCATTAAAATTAAGATTTTCAGCTAAAACTAGCTTTGATTTTACCTTAGATTCACTAGAGTTCATGCGTGTTCTAGGCTGGAACTTTGTGTTTTGTCTTTTTGATAGCTCCTAATAGAATTATTGCTGCAGCTGGGGTCACTCCATCGATCCTCAGGGCCTGTCCTAAGGTCTTTGGTCTTATCAATTTCAATTTCGACTTAACTTCATTAGAGAGTCCGCTGAAAGAGTCATAGTCTATCTCATTTGGTATCACTAAACTTTCATCTTTTTTAAAAGTTCTAATGTCACTCTCCTGTTTAGGTAAATAGCCTGAATAATGGGCATTTATTGCAACCTGTTCGTCAATGTAATGTCCATAATGGGGTATATCAGCCCAAATCTCTCTTAGATGATTTAATTGAACATTTTTCATTCTCAAAATTTCTAATCCAGATCTTTTAACTCCGTCCATTGCAATCTTAATGGAATGCTTCGCGGCAGTGTTTGGTGTCATAGATTTTTTTGACAAGGATAATTCTAGGCTATTTATTTTTTTCTGTTTATCATTAAATAATTTTTTTCTGTCAGATTTTATTAAATTTATTTTTATACCCATGGGCGTAAGTCTTTGATCTGCATTATCTGCTCTCAACGACAATCGATATTCAGCTCGAGACGTAAACATCCTGTAGGGTTCGGAAACACCCTTCGTGATAAGGTCGTCTATCATCACTCCAATGTATGAACTCGATCTATCCAAAATAAATTCATCTCCTTTTTTAATTTTTAGAGCAGCATTAACTCCGGCTATCAATCCTTGGGCCGCAGCTTCTTCATAACCTGTTGTTCCGTTAATTTGGCCGGCCAAGAAAAGGGACTCTATTTTTTTGGCTTCTAGACTCGCTTTTAACTCCCTTGGGTCTACATAATCGTATTCTATGGCATATCCTGCCCTTATCATTTTGACCTCTTCGAGACCCTTGATTTTAGCTAATATTTTGAGCTGAACATCCTCAGGGAGGGAGGTCGAAATACCATTCGGATAAACTGTGTGATCGTCCAAACCTTCGGGTTCTAGAAAAATTTGATGTTTTTGCTTTTCCTTAAACTTAACAATCTTGTCTTCGATGGATGGGCAGTATCTTGGACCTACCCCTTTGATGTTGCCAGAATACATTGCACTTCTTGAAATGTTGTCACTTATAATTTTATGCACTGAGTCATTAGTGTATGTCACACCACAACTAATTTGCTTATTGATAGCCTTCGTTGTTAAGAATGAAAAAAAGTACGGTTCCTTATCGGCTGGCTGCATTTCTAGATTGTCATAATTAATAGTTCTTCCATCTAACCGTGGAGGTGTCCCTGTTTTGAGTCTTCCAATTTTGATGTTAAATTTTTCTAATTGTTCGCTTAGTCCTGTAGAAGGTTTTTCATCATACCTTCCGGCTGGTATCTGCTTTTCCCCTATGTGTATTAATCCATTTAAAAAAGTCCCTGTGGTAAGAATTAACTGACCACACACTACCTCTTTTCCACTTTGGCAAATGAAACCTTTGATTTTATCCTTCTCGAAGATAAATTTTATAACAGGATCAGCTATCACCTCTAAATTTGGATAGTTGAGCAATAGCTCCTGCATATACTTCTTGTAAAGCTTTCTGTCTGACTGAGTTCGTGGTCCTCTGACCGCTGGACCTCTACTTCTATTCAATAATCTAAACTGAATTCCTGATTTGTCGGCTACATCACCCATAACTCCATCTAAGGCATCAATTTCTCGAACCAAGTGACCTTTGCCTAGTCCTCCTATGGCCGGATTGCACGACATTTCACCTATAGTCTCTATTTTATGTGTAAAAAGACCAGTATTTACGCCCATTCTGGCCGATGCTGCCGCAGCCTCACATCCAGCGTGTCCACCGCCTATTACGGCCACATCAAAGGTCATTTTATCGCTCATAGAGTAAATGTATCGATGAAATATGATTTTACAAGCTCAAAGATAGCTTATTTACCAATACAAAAGTCCTGAAATATGGAACCCAGTATTTCTTCTACATCAACCTTGCCTACTATACCCCCAAGATGTCTTGTGGCTAGTCTAAGGTCTTCTGCAGCTGTCTCGATCTCTTTCTTTTGATCTTTCTTTAAAAATTTCTCTATTTCTTTTAATGCTGCATTAAGTTTAGCTCGATGCCTTTCTCTAGTAACCAAAATACTGTTTGCCTTCATAAATTTTTTACTTAGCTTCTCTTTTATTGTCTTAATAAGGCTATCGATATTTTTATTCTTTTTTACTGATATCAAAATTTGATTATTTTTCGTAAATTCGTTTTTTGGAGGTTTTTTGCTTAAATCCGACTTATTAAAAACTAATATACAGTCTTCATTAATCAATTTTTTTAGATCTTTATTAATTGTTTTTTTAGATGCATCCACCATAACCAAGGTTAGATCAGCATCCTTGGCTTTTTTAATGGCTCTTTTTATTCCCTCTTTTTCGACCTTATTTTTGACCTTTCTTATACCAGCAGTATCTGCCAGAATAACGGGGTATCCATCAATATTAAGATAAGTTTCTATAACGTCCCGTGTGGTACCTTCTTGTTCAGATACAATAGCTGCTTCTCTTTTGGAAAGGAGGTTTAATAAAGAAGATTTTCCTGCATTTACATCTCCGATAATAGATATTCTAAATCCGTCTCTAATTTTCTCTCCGATTTTTTGGTCCTCCAGTATTTGTTTAATGTTTTTGTGAACATGCTTTATGGAAGCCTGAACCTCTTTTAAAACATTCTCTGGAAGATCGTCTTCAGCAAAGTCTATTTTTGCCTCAATATAAGACAAAGATTTAACTAGCTTTTCTCTTAAAGAATTATAGTGATTTGATGCATTACCTTGGATTAGTTTTATGGCCTGCTGTCTTTGAAGCTCTGTTTCGGCATGTATAAGGTCCCCTATACTTTCGGCTTCGACTAAATCCATTTTGTTGTTCTGAAATGCAATTTTAGTAAATTCTCCTGGTTCTGCTAATCTACAATTTTCTTGTTCTCCAAGTACCCTCAAAAAACAACTGACAACAGCATTACTTCCGTGTGTATGAAACTCTGCCAAATCCTCCCCTGTATAGCTATTGGGACCAGGCGACCAAAGTAATAGTCCTTCGTCGATCATTTTTCCATTTGAGGGATCATAAAATTTGCAAAGATTAACCTCCTTGGATTTGATGTCGTTTTTCTTTGTTATTAATTTTGAAATTTGTAGGCTATCTTTTCCAGACAATCTCAAAATTGCAATCCCTGAAGGTCCTTTACCTGTTGATAGAGCAAATATATTCATTTGTAATTTTTTAATTTTTTCATAACATAGAATATATGGAAAATACCATTTCTTTTAACACTAAGTTTGGCTGGATAACCGCAACCGAAATAAATGGTAAAATAACTAAAATTCAATTTAAAAGGCTCAAAAACGTCGGATTCCTTAGCAAAAATCTAAGTAAGCTTAAAAAAAAACTTAGATCCTTTTTTCATGGAAAAACTAGAAAATTATGGGTTCCTATTAAAATCGAAGGTAATTTTTTGGAAAAAAAAGTATGGAATGAATTAAAAAAAATTAAAATAGGTGAAACCAAGAGCTATGGTGAAATTGCCAAAAAATTAAAAATTTCACCAAGATATGTTGGTTATGTTTGTGGAAAAAATAAGCATGTTCTCATTGTTCCTTGCCATAGAGTAATTAAATCTGACGGAACTTTGGGAGGATTTTCAGCCTCTGGGGGGATAAGATTAAAAGAAAAATTATTAAAATTTGAAAGTGTTTTAATTAACTAGGTTTGTTCATTGAAACAAAGAAATCTGCATTATTCTTTGTGTTCTTAAGTTTGGACATTAAAAATTCTATTCCGTCCATCGTGCCCATCGGGCTTATAATTCTTCTTAGGACATTAACTTTTGTCAGATCTTCTTTTTTGAAAAGAAGTTCTTCTCTTCTAGTTCCCGAACGAGTTATATCAATTGCAGGATAAATTCTTTTGTCGGCAATTTTTCTATCTAATATCAATTCTGAATTACCTGTTCCTTTAAATTCTTCAAAAATTACTTCATCCATTCTACTTCCGGTATCTATTAAAGCTGTTGATATAATCGTTAAAGAACCTCCTTGTTCAACATTTCTGGCTGCTCCAAAAAATCTTTTGGGACGCTGAAGTGCATTTGCATCAACACCCCCGGTTAATACTTTTCCTGAGCTCGGAACTACAGCATTGTAGGCTCTTCCTAATCTTGTAATCGAGTCTAAAAGAATAACTACATCTTTTTTATGTTCTACCAATCTTTTTGCTTTTTCTATAACCATTTCTGCAACAGCGACGTGTCTGGAAGCTGGTTCATCAAAAGTAGAACTTATTACTTCTCCTTTTACTGTTCTTTGCATGTCTGTAACTTCTTCTGGTCGCTCATCTATTAATAGAACCATCAAATAACATTCAGGATGATTTACCTCTAAAGAATTAGCAATATTTTGCAGAATAATTGTTTTACCAGCTTTAGGTGGTGAAATTATAAGTGATCTTTGTCCTTTTCCGATCGGACTTACAAGGTCAATTAATCTTGCGGTTTGATCAGGTTTTTTTTCAGTTTTATTTTTTTCCACTTCCATTTTTAATTGTTTGTCTGGATAAAGAGGAGTCAAATTATCAAACGCTATTTTATTCCTTGCCTTTTCTGGAGTTTCAAAATTGATCTGACTTACTTTTAATAAAGCAAAGTATCTTTCTGCATCTTTTGGTGCCCTAATTTCTCCTTCTACAGAATCTCCAGTCCTCAAACCAAATTTTCTTATTTGGCTAGGACTTACATAAATATCATCTGGTCCTGGAAGGTAGTTTGATTCTATGGCTCTAAGGAAACCAAAACCATCTTGTAAAACCTCTAAAACGCCTCCTCCAGTAATTTGTTCATTTTTATCTGCTAATTTTTTTAAAATAGAAAAAAGAATTTCCTGTTTTCTTAAAGTGCTTGGGTTTTCAATACCAAGCTTCTCAGCTTGAGATATTAGCTCGGATGGCGATTTTTGCTTCAATTCTTGTAAGTTCATATTGATTGTTATTAATTAAGGTAAGTACTTAATAATATAATGATTTAAAATTAATATTCAAGCCTAAATAGGCTTGAAAACAACAATAAATATTATTGTGATTAACAGAACAGTGGGAACTTCGTTAATTATTCTGAAGAATTTTGAAGATCTAGTATTAGTGTTGCTTTTTAATGATACAAGGCATTTACCGAGATATTCATGGTAAACTGACAACAAAACTACAAGGACTATTTTTATTTGCATCCACAATTGAGAAAAAACTTCTATTCCATTTATATAAATTAATATTAATCCAAAAATCCAAGTAAAAATCATTGCTGGACGCATGATGTAAAAAAATAATCTTTTTTCCATCACTTCAAATATATCTGTGGTTTCTTTTTTTTCTTTATTCTCTACGTGATATACAAAAATTCTTGGTAAATACAAAAGACCTGCCATCCAGGATATGACTGCGATCAAATGAAGTGATTTAAATAACAAATATATATTCATTTCTATATATTAACATCTCTACAAGGACATTTGGTAAATTTATTTGGACAAACCAAAGAAGACACGAAGCCTCCTCTTTCTTCTGGTTTTAAAATTAATTTTGCTAATGCTTTTATAAAATTTTCTTCAATTCCTAGAGCTGGCACTCTCTTATAAAAACTGCACCCGTTTTTTTCAGCTAATTTTTTATATTCAATATCTAGTTCAACCAGAGTTTCTGAGTGCTCAGAAACAAATGCTACCGGAACTATAATCAAACCCTTTTTTTCTTTTGAATATTTAATAATTTCTTCGTCTGTAGATGGACCAATCCATTTCATCGGTCCTACTCGGCTCTGATAGGTTATTGTGTGATCCAAATGTTCATTTGATAATTTTGACATTATTTTTTTTACTGTTTCCTCAACCTGCCATTGATAAGGGTCACCTTTTTTAATTTTATTCTCTGGTAAACCGTGTGCAGAAAAAATTAATTTAAAATTTTTATCTTTCAGTTTTTCTATTGTTTTTTTAATCAGACAAACATGTGATTCTATAAAATGATCTTCCGTTGGATAACAGCAGATTGTTTTGGTTTTTATCTTGTAATTTTGTTTTTTACATACTTGATTCCATTCATCAATTGATGACCCTGAAGTTGTAGCAGAAAATTGTGGGTACAACGGCAAAAGTATTATTTCTTCTGGATTATATTTTTTCACTTTTTTTATTACATCAGCCGCTCGTGGATGCCAACACCTCATAACAACAAAACACTTGTAGTTTCCTTTGGCTGATAAATTTTTTTCTAAACTTTTTGCCTGCTCCTCTGTTAATTCAAGAATGGGAGATTTATTTCCCATTTCTCTATAAATATTCTTGGCAATAGGTGCTCTTTTTTTTGAAATAAATTTTGCCAAAGGATATCTTATAAATGATGGAATGCTAATAATTGCCGGATCATTAAATAAATTAAAAAGGAATGGCTCTACACTGTCCAAGTTGTCGGGACCACCTAAATTAAATAAAATAACTGCTTTTTTCATATTTTCTTTTAAAAACTTTATCAATTTTTTATAAATGATACAAAGTAAAGTAAGTGATTCGCTAGATGAAATTAGATAAAAACATTTATAATAATACTTTAGATTTTTTCAAGAGGAGATTTATCGAACTCTTCGGTCTTCTATTGATAAGTCTTTTTTTCATATTTTCCTATTCATTATTTAGCTACTCACCTGAAAATTCTACTCTAATTTATAAAATAGATTCCTCTGAAACGGGCATCATTTTTCAAAAATATTTAAGCATAATTGCAGACTTTTTTCTTCAATCGTTTGGTCTAATATCCTTCTTGATCGCTATAAGTATATTGTCCTGGGGAATTAACCTAATTGTAAATAAAAAAATTCAAAATTTATTAGGAAAGATATTTTATACTATTTTGTATATCAACCTAGGATGTTTGTTTGTTTATTTAACTAACAATAACTCTTTTTGGCTAATTGATAATGGAAATTCTGGTTTTTTAGGTGAAAAAAGTTTTTATTTTTTAAATAAATTTTCCCCTATATTAGAAAATCAATTATCAAAAGTTGGAATTTTTTTATTAGCATGTATATTTTTTATTTTAGGTTCAGGAATTAATATAAAAAGATTTTTTATAAGAAAAAATAGCCAAAAAATTTCGGTTGAAAATAATGATGTTGATTTTGTACATGAAGCAAAGGAATCATCAGAAATAAAACAACAATCTTTTTCTTTTAAAAATTTATCAGAAAGTAAAACAAAAGAATACAGGCTTCCGACAATAAATTTGTTAGAAAAAAAACAAAGTGTAAAAGCCTCTACTTCAAAAAATCCTAGCCCAGAATTTATTGAAAAAATCTTGCTAGATTTTGGTATTAAAGGAAAAATAAAAAAAGTCAGCAATGGTCCGGTTGTTAGTTTATATGAATTTGAGCCTGCACCGGGCATTAAAGTTTCTAAAATAATAAGCCTATCTGATGACATTGCTCGAAATACAAGTTCGGTTTCAACCAGAGTCTCTACAATACCTGGCAGAAATACAGTTGGAATAGAAATACCTAACGGTAAGAGAGATGATGTTGTCTTGTCAGAAATTATTGGTTCGGATTCTTTTCAAAAAAAAGAAATAAAACTTCCTATAGCTCTTGGAAAAAGTATTTCTGGATTTCCAATAGTCGCTGACTTAGCATCAATGCCGCATTTATTAATAGCGGGAACGACAGGATCTGGAAAATCAATTTGTATAAATACGATAATATCTTCTCTCCTTTACAAGCACGGTCCGGATAACTGTAAACTTATCTTAATTGATCCAAAAATGTTGGAGCTTTCTTCTTATGAAGGAATTCCACATCTTTTATCTCCGGTAATTACTGATGCAAAAAAAGCTACCTCTGCATTAAGTTGGACGGTCAAAGAAATGGAGAATAGATACAAATTAATGAGTTCTGAAGGGGTGAGAAACATAGATGGTTATAATCAAAAACATAAATTGAAAATGCCTTACATAGTTGTTGTTGTAGATGAGATGTCAGATTTAATGTTGATCTCAAGTAGAGAAATTGAAAGTTATGTTCAAAAACTTTCAGCTATGGCAAGAGCAGCTGGAATTCACATAATCATGGCCACTCAAAGACCAAGTGTTGATGTAATTACTGGAACAATTAAAGCTAACTTCCCAACAAGAATATCTTTTCAAGTAAGTTCAAAAATTGACAGTAAGACAATCCTAGGAGAACAAGGAGCTGAACAGTTGTTAGGAAAAGGGGATATGTTATTTATGTCTTCAGCAAATAAAATATTTAGAATTCACGGTCCTTATGTTTCCGAAGGAGATCTTGAAAAAATTACTAGTTTTTTAAGGTCCCAAGGAAATCCAGATTACATTGAAGAAATAACAACAATTCAAGATAGTATTACAGCTGACGGTGAATCAAATGAAGGGCAAGATGAATTGTATGAAGCTGCTCTTAAAATTATTCAAACTGAAAAAAAAGCGTCAACTAGTTTTCTTCAAAGGAAATTACAAATTGGTTACAACAGAGCAGCTAGAATAATTGATCAAATGGAAAATAATGGTATTGTAAGTAAAGCCAACCACACGGGCAAAAGAGAGGTTTTGTAGGTTTTGTTAAAGAAAAAATCTATATTAACTTTATTAATTTTTATTTTTTCAATAAATACCACAAATTTAATAGCCAACACCAAATTGGAAATAGTTAATAATTTAAATAATATAGAAACTCTTAAGTTTGATTTTACTCAAATTTCTTTTGATAAAAAGGAAAATGGCATTTGTTTTTTAAAAAGACCTCATTTTTTAAAATGCATATATCATAATAACAAAAACCAGAAAGAACTTATCATAAATAGAAAAAATCTTGTGATTTATCATAAAAGATACAACAAAACATATTACTATCCTGTTTCTAATTCTTATTTTTTGGAGATTTTAAATAAAAAAAAATTTGCAAGTATAATTCTTGAAGGAAACTTAAATTCAAACGGAGAAATATTTAAAGTTAAATTTTCGGATGAAAAAAGGGGGGAAATAACATTTTTTTTTAATAAAACAAATTTTGATTTATCTGGATGGGAAATTATTGATCTAAATGGCAATCATACTAATTTTGAAATTAAAAATCTTAATAAAAATCAAAATTTAGACAAAAAATTATTTAGTATTCCAGCAATCAACTAGAGACCATCTTGCCAACATTTTCTCCGCCAAAAATATGAAAGTGAAGATGAGGAACTTCTTGTCCGCCATTTTTACCTATATTAGATAACGCTCTGTATCCTCCTTCTATGCTGGATACTTTGAGTAGCTGAGCAACATGAGAGATTGCTTTGAAAAATTCTTTAATTTCTTTTTCCTTGGCATTTTTAATGAAATCATCCAAATCTACATATGATCCTTTTGGAATAACTAAGGCATGTATTTTCTTTTGTGGATTAATATCATGAAATGAAAGAACAAAATCATTTTCATAAATTTTTTTACAAGGTATTTCACCTCTTAAAATTTTAGCAAAAATATTGTTTTTGTCGTATGCCATTTTATTTCTTTTGTCTTTTTTTTAATTCATCCATTACATCTTCAATTTTAACACCGTTTGCCTCTAAAAGCACCACGAGGTGATACAAAACATCTGCTGCTTCGTGAACTTTATTTGAATTTTTTTCTATTGCATTGATAAGTTCTGCTACTTCTTCTTTTACTTTTTCAACACTTAATTTTTTATCATTTAATAATTTATTCGTATAGGATTTCTCGGGTGAAGATCCTTTCCGTTGACGAATAATAGCAATCAATTCTTCTAAAGTTTTAAACATTTTTTAAATTCTTACAGGAATTCCTTTTGAGTCTAAATATTTTTTTGCATCTTGTATGGAAAATTCCCCAAAATGAAATATTGATGCAGCTAATGCTGCACTAGCTTTTCCTTTTTTAAGGCCATCATATAAATGTTCAAGGTTTCCAACGCCGCCGGAAGCTATGACCGGAATATTCACTGAATTAGAAATTAGTTCCGTTAGCTTTAAATCATAACCTTTTTTTGTCCCATCTCTGTCCATTGAAGTTAAAAGTATTTCGCCCGCACCAAGTTCTTCCACTTCTTTAGCATAATTAAGAACATCTTTGCCCGTAGAATTTCTTCCCCCGTGCGTGAATACTTCCCATTTATTTTCACTGATCTTTTTTGCATCAATTGCAATAACTGTACATTGCGATCCAAAATTTTCAGCTGATTCTTTTACGATATTTTTATTATTCACTGCGGCAGTATTGATTGAAACTTTGTCTGCACCGGAGCTTAGCAAATTTGAAATATCTTTAAGATTTCTAACTCCTCCTCCAACAGTCAAAGGAACAAAGCATTGTTCGGATGTTTTTTTTACTACATCTAAAATAGTATTTCTGTTTTCATTAGACGCAGTAATATCTAAAAAACAAATTTCATCAGCACCATTTTCACTATAAAACTTTGCTTGCTCACTTGGATCACCAGCATCAACTAGATTAATAAAATTAATTCCTTTGACTACTCTTCCATTTTTAACATCTAAACAAGGTATGATTCTTTTTAGCATTTAAAATTAGCTTAATAAGTTAACTATATTTCCTGAAACCGACAAACGTCCATCATATATTGCTTTACCAACTATTACTCCCTCAAAGTATTCCGGATTTTGTTTTACTGCAACTATATCATTTATAGATCCTACGCCTCCTGAAACTACAACTGGAATCTTATTTTCAAGAAGTTTAACAATTTTTATAGTTTCTTCAAAATTAGGCCTTGTTAAAGTTCCGTCTCTTTCAATATCTGTATAAATTATTCTTGAAACACCTATGTTTTTAATTTTCATTAAAAAATCTGAGGCCAAAATTTTTGTTTGTTCTTTCCAACCTCTTAATGCAATAAATCCATTACGAACATCAAGAGCGACTGCAATTTTATTTTTAAATTTACTACAAACATTCTCTAGCAATTTAGTATCCTCAACAGCCATAGTACCCAGAACTACTCTGTCAACACCAATATCAATTAATTTTTTTATATGATCAATTGATCTAATTCCGCCACCAATTTGAACCCTTATTTTTATTAATTTACATATCTCTTCAATTAACTCACCGTTTACTGGTTCTCCTTTTAGTGCACCGTCTAAATCAATTATATGAAGATCTTTAAATCCTGATTCTGAAAATTCCTTTGCTTGATCTATAGGAGACTTTTTATATTCTGTAGATTTATCAAAATCTCCTTTTAGAAGTCGAACGCACTTCCCCCCTTTAATATCTATAGCAGGAAATATTTTCATTAATTTTTTTAAAGTTTTCCTTTTGTCGAAGGAAGAATGTTTTTAATTCTTTTATCTATTTCCAAAGCCTCTCTCAAAGATCTTGCTAGAGCTTTAAAACATGACTCGATTTTATGGTGACTATTGTCTCCATATATGTTTTCAACATGCAGAGTAATACCTGCTGCCTGAGAAAAAGCTTGAAACCATTCTTTAAATAGCTCGGTATCCATTTCACCAAGCTTTTCGACTTTCAAGTCTACCTTCCATATCAGATATGGCCTATTAGAAATATCCATTGAAACTCTTGTTAAAGTTTCATCCATAGGGATAATTGTGCTTGAAAAACGTTTAATACCTTTAAGGTTTCCAGCAGCTTTTTTTATAGCTTCACCTATAGCAATACCAGTATCTTCAGTAGTGTGATGTAAATCAATATGGGTATCACCCTTAGCAAGGACTTTCATATCTATTAAAGAATGCTTGGAAAGCTGTTCTAGCATGTGATCCAAAAAACCTATTTTGGTCTTAATTTGATATTTTCCTTTTCCATCTAAATTTACTTCGACGGATATATTTGTTTCTTTGGTTTTTCTTACAATTTTGGCTTTTCTACTCATAAATTTTGAGATTCATATGAAGATATATAGCTAAATTTACATTTTAGCAATAAACGCAATATAAAACCTTGAAGATTCAAATTAAATCTCCACATAAGTTAATATGAACACAAATCAAAATTGGCATGGAACAACCATTGTCCTAATAAGAAAAGGAAATCAGACTATAGTGGCTGGTGACGGTCAAGTAAGTTTGGGAAATACTGTTTTAAAAAGTAAAGCAAAAAAAGTCCGAAAGATTGAGAAAAGAAATGTGATCGCGGGTTTTGCAGGATCAACAGCAGATGCTCTGACTTTGTTTGAAAGATTAGAAGCTAAATTAGAAAAGCACGCAGGAAACTTAACTAGAGCGGCCGTTGAATTGGCAAAAGATTGGAGAACGGACAAGTATTTAAGAAGATTGGAAGCATTAATGGCTGTAGCAGACAAAGAAAAAAGTTTTATTATATCCGGTACGGGTGATGTGCTAGAACCAGAAGACGGTATCATCGGTATTGGATCAGGTGGGAATTATGCTCTAGCAGCTGCTAAAGTTCTAATGGAGACAAATATGTCTGCAGAAGAAATAGCAAAAAAAGCTTTAAAAGTTGCGTCTGAAATTTGTGTATTTACAAACAACAATATCACAACAGAAAAAGTTTAATTATGGTTCAAAAAGTTTCAAATCTCAAAATTGTTAAAGATTCAGGAAAAAAAGGTAGCTCTAAGGTTAGCGCATTATCTCCCAGAGAAATAGTATCAGAATTAGACAGATATGTTATAGGACAAAATCAAGCAAAAAAAGCTGTAGCTGTAGCACTTAGAAATAGATGGAGAAGACAAGCTCTTTCTGATGATATGAAGGAAGAGGTTTTGCCTAAAAATATATTAATGATTGGACCGACTGGAGTTGGTAAAACAGAAATTTCAAGAAGATTATCAAAATTAGCTCAAGCGCCTTTTATAAAAGTTGAAGCTACCAGATTTACAGAAGTTGGTTACGTTGGAAGAGACGTGGAACAAATAATCAGAGATTTAATTGAGATAGCAATTGCAATGGAGAGAGAGAAAAAAAGAAAAGAAGTTCATGCAAAAGCTCAACAAGCTGCTGAGGAAAAGGTTTTAGATGCCCTTGTAGGAAAAAAAGCAAGTTTAGCGACAAGAGAAAGTTTTAGAAAAAGACTGCGTTCTGGTGATTTAGATAAAAATGAAATTGAAATTGAAGTAAACGAAACAAAATCAGGAATGCCAAGCTTTGAAATACCTGGAATGCCTGGTGCTAACATCGGAATGGTCAACATTGGAGAAATGCTAGGTAAGTCCATGAATCCAAAGGGTAAAAAAAAGAAAATGACCGTTAAAGAGTCACATGAAATCTTGATAGCTCAAGAATCAGATAAAATGATCGAAGAAGATAAAATTATTAAAGAAGCAAAAGATTCAACAGAAAATAACGGAATAGTGTTCCTGGACGAAATAGATAAAGTTTCCGCAAGAACAGACCGAGTGGGTGGTGATGTGTCTAGAGAAGGTGTCCAAAGAGATTTGCTTCCGTTGATAGAAGGCACAACTGTGAATACAAAATATGGACCTGTTAAAACAGATCACATTTTGTTTATTGCATCAGGAGCTTTCCAATTAGCAAAACCCTCGGATTTATTGCCAGAATTACAGGGACGTTTGCCTATCAGAGTAGAATTAAAGGCGCTTACAGAGGAAGATTTCAAAAGAATTTTAAAAGAACCTGATAACAGTTTGATAAAACAGTACAAAGCATTATTAAAAACTGAAGATGTTGATTTAGACTTTTCTGATGATGGAATTGATATGTTGGCTAAACTTTCGACAGAAATAAATTCTACCGTGGAAAATATAGGCGCAAGAAGACTACACACCATAATAGAGAAGGTTTTAGATGAAATTAGTTTTACAGCGTCAGATAAAGCTGGACAAAAAATTGCAATTAACGCAGATTATGTTAGGAAAAATTTAGGAGACCTTGTTAAAGATACAGATCTATCAAAATTTATTCTTTAATTTTCTTTAACTTAATAATTAAAGCTCCATCTCCACCAAGTTCCTGGGGTGCTTGTTTTATTTTTTCTATTTTTGAACTTAATTCTGAATTATTTTTTATAAACTCTGGCAAAGAGTTCTGCAATTTACCGTATTCTTTTGAGGTATAAACATCCTCTTGTTTATTTGAGTGAATGCCTTTCCCAGTAACAATAAGAAGTTCTCTTACTCCTTCTTCGAATGATTTAAAAATTAATTCTTCAACCTTTTTGTTAGCATCATCTATAGAATAGCCATGAAAATCGAATTTATACCTATTGAAAAGTTTTTCACTTTTTTTTTGCAGATTATCTTTGTCAAAAATATTTGAAGGATTATTTAAAAAGTTTTCCCAATCTTTTTGGTCAGAGTCTTTTTTCAAGGATTTTGTATATCTGCAAGATACCAATTAGGATTTAAACTGGAAATTTTTCGTGTAAATTTCCAATGGTCAATTACAGTTTTAATTTTATTTGGGTCACCTTCTACTATTTTATTATTGTTATCTTTTTTAACAGATATAATTTCACTAACAAATTTTACAGTAAAAAAAAGAGCTTCTGTTGTTTTTTCAAATTTTTCAATGGCTGACGATTTGATACCAATAAAAGTTAGTTCGGATTTAATTTTTTTAGATTTTCTATCTTCAATAGCTGAAGAAAAATTTGCTTGCATTTTTTCTGTTAGTAAACTTTTTAAACTTTCTTTGTCTCCTTTTGAAAAAGAAGTAATTATTGTTTCGTAAGCTATTTCTGCTCCTTTAAGAAATTGTTTTTTGCCATCTGTATCAAATTCGATCGGAGGTTTTTTTGTTTCTGTTTCATCTGTTTTCTTAAATTGACCAAATTTTTTTTGGGCAAAGTCAGAGTAAACTTTATCTTGATGACCAGTTTTTCTGCCTAGAATATTTCTTAATCTTAAAATAATAAATCCAGCAATCATTGCCAAAAGTATGATGTCTAGATATCCAAAATTGTTACTCATTAATTGCTAAATATACATTAATAATATAATTTAGAAATGTCCAAATGAACACACTTTTATTAATTTTAATTGGCATACCCGCTATAGAAATATTTGTAATGATAAAAATTGGACAAAATATAGGGGCTTTAACAACAGTTAGCTTAATTTTCTTAACTGCAATCGTGGGTATTTATTTTGCAAAAATTGAAGGTCTAAACACACTAAGGTCGGGGGTCTATAATTTATACAAAAATAAAATTCCACTCTTTGAAATATTTTCTGGCGCATCTATAGCGCTAGCGGCACTTTTACTTATTTTGCCCGGTTTTATTACAGACTCTCTTGGTTTTCTATTACTAATACCCTTTACGAGAAAAATAATTATAAAATCTTTTATAACAAAAAAAAATATTTCCGTTAAAAAAGCTGAGGAATATATTGATGGAGAAATTGTAGACAAGGATAAAGATAAAAATGAGTTATAAAATTATTGCGCAATACTACAAAGATATATCATTTGAAATACCTGACTCAAAAACAGCTTTACTTCTAGAAAAAGATATTAAAAACTACAGATTTATTTGCGACATAAATAGTGAAAAGGTAAAAGAAAATATAATAGAGGTTAGTGTAAATTTAAAACTATCACCAATAGACAAAAGCGCAAAAAAAATTATTTATGTTTCGGTTAATCTTGCATCTTTAATAACAATTGAGGGAAAAGTTGCTAAAGAAGAGTTAGAAAAAATTATTCTCATAGAAATTCCTACCAGAATATATCCCAATCTAAGAAGCATGGTTGTGCTTCTATTTGAAAAATCTGGTTATAAAAAAATTAATATACATGAAAAAATTGATTTTTTAAAACTTTACGAACAAAAAAAAAATCAAAAGTAATTTTTTTTCAACTCACTTTTCAAAAAACTAGTATGGCTTGTCATTTCTTTAGGAGAAGGCTTAACAACAATTTTTGAATATTTATTGTTTTTAATTTTTTCATCTTTTAAAAAAAAATCAGAATCGCTAGAGTCTTGAAAAGTTAAAGTTGGTTCTTTTTCACCAACAAGATTAATATAAACTTTTCTTAGTAATTCGCAGTCCAATAAAGCATTGTGTTTTGTTCTTTTTGACAGATCTATATTAAATTTTTTACACAAATTATCTAAAGAATTTGAAGAGCCAGGATACTTTGATCTGGCAAGCTCAAGGGAGTCTATAATATTTTTTTTATGATCTATAGTTTGCATATTAATTTTTTTAAGCTCATGATTCAAAAAACCAATATCAAAAGGAGCATTGTGAATAATTAATTTTTTCCCTGTAATAAATTTGATTAACTCATCGGCTATATCTTTAAATTTAGGTTTTTTTTCTAATCTTTTATTGGTATAACCATGAACCTTAATTGCATCTTCTGAGACCTGTCTTTCTGGATTAATTAATTTATAAAAAACATTTTTGGTTGGTATAAGATTTTTTGTCTCTACACAGGCGATCTCTACAATTCTATGGTCATCTTTTACTGATAAACCCGTGGTTTCTGTGTCTAAAATTACTTCATTCATAAATTATTTTTTATAATTTTAACATTTTTTTTTAAAAATTCTAAGGAATTGTTGTTGTTGATAACATAATCACTAAATTTTATTTTTTTTACAGGAGAAAGTTGTCTTTTATTTAAAAGATCAAAAGTTTTCTTATTTTTCCCTTTTTTTAAGTATCTTTTTAATCTTATTTTTTTTTTAGAATTCACGAACACCACCTTAGTAAAATCCCTCATAAGTCTACTTTCTATCAAAAGTGGAATTTCAAATATTAAAATTTCTTTATTTTTATTTTTTTTTACAAAATTTCTTAAACTTTTCCTTACAAGTGGGTGTATGATTTTTTCCAATTTTTTTAAATTTTTTTCATTTTGAGATATAACTTTTTTCATTTTTTTTTTAATATTTTTTGTATTAGTTAGATTAAATTTTTTGCGCACTTTGTTTTTAAAAAAATTTGTTTTGTAGATTTTTCTAACTTCATTATCTGCATCAAAAAGTGGGTATTTTTTCCCCGCAAACATTCTTGCTACAGTAGTTTTGCCTGAAGCTATTGAGCCTGTAATACCCACTTTAATCATTTTCTAATAATTTAAGAACTTTTTCATCGACTTTTGGTTCAATATTGTGCCAAATCTTAAAAGCTAACTGGGCTTGATAAGCAAACATAGTTTTTCCATTTTCAATTTGATTGCCAAGCTCTTTTCCCTTTAAAAGAAACTTTGTTTTGCTTGGATTATAAATGACGTCATAAAAAAATTTATTGGGGCCTATGCCTCTGTAATTCAGTTTTATTGTGTCATTTTCTTTAAGACCTAAACTTGTAGCATTGATTATTATGTCAAACTCAGGAAGGCTCCCCCAATTAACTAAATCTAATTCGGGGTATATTTTTTTCAAATCTTCAGCTTTTTGTTTGGTTCTGTTGCTTACAACAATCTTGGATGCGCCCATTTTTTTTAAAGCCATTATAATCGAAGGAGCAACTCCACCTGCCCCTAGAATAAAAGCCTTTTTCCCTTTAATATTATAATTAATATTTTGCAATGCACTTTCAAAACCCCCAACATCTGTATTGTCCCCAATAATTTTATCCATTTTTTTATAAATTGTATTTACAGATTTAGTTTTTTTTGCAACAGAGGTCAGTTCGTTTAAAAAAGGTATAACAATTTTTTTAAATGGCACGGTAACATTAATTCCATTAATTTTATCGTCCTTAACTTCTGAGATTATTTTTTGAATATCGCCCTCATTCAGTTGTTTTTTGTCATAAACAGCATCAATTTTATTTTCTTTAATCCAATAATTATGTAACTTTGGTGACAAGGAGTGTTCAACAGGATTTCCTATGACTAAATACTTTTTCATTTAAAATTCTTTAAATACTCCTTAATTTGTTTTACGGGTAGGCCCATAATTGTATTTTCATCTCCTTCAATTTTTGAAAACAAAGATCTGCCTTCTGCTTCAATTTGATAAACACCGTAGGCATATAATTCTTTGTCTTTTATCTTGCTTAAATACAATTTAATTTCGTCCAAATTAAGTTGTTTCATTGTCAAAGTGGAAGCGTCTGTATAATTCCATATCATAGATCCGTTCTTAGATATACAGACTGAACTAATTAGTTGGTGTTTTGTTCCATTTAATTTTTTAAGTATATTTAAAGCATCATCTCTGTTTTTGGGCTTTGAAATAAGTTCTCCATTTAAGTCTATAACGCTGTCGGCGCCCAATACTATTTGGTCGGGTTTTTTTGAACTAATTTTGTTTGATTTTAATTCGGCTAAATTTTTTGATATTAACAAAGGACTAGCCCCTGTTGAAATAAGGGAGTTTTTTACCTCATCTTCGTTTATATTTGATGGGCAAACCTCACATTTGATATTATTTTTCTTTAAAATATCTTTTCTTACACCGCTTTTGGAGGCTAAAACAATTTTCATTTATTCTTTTTAATTTCATAAATTTTAATAATAGATGCGGCTGTTTCTTCAACCGATCTTCTAGTTACATCTATCGATGGCCAATTGTATTTTTTAAAAATTTTTTTTGAGTTTTCTAACTCAACTCTAATTTTTTCAACATCGGTGTAAGTTTTTAAATCAACGGAAGCATTTACATTTACCCTCGTTTTTCTTACTTCCGATAGTCTCTCTGCTTCGATGAACAAGCCTATAACGCAGAGATTTTTGTTTTCTTTTTCTAAAATTGAAGGAATATTTTGCTCCAAAACCAAAGGTATATTTAATGTTTTATATCCTCTGTTAGCCAAATAAACAGATGTTGGGGTTTTTCCTGTTCTACTAACCCCAATTAAAATTATATCTGCCTTTTCGATATCTTCATTTTTCTTTCCATCATCGTGCGACATTGTAAATTGGATGGCCTCTATTCTTTTATAATAATCTTCATCGAGAACATGTTGTGCGCTGGGGGTGTGGGTTGCTTTTTGATTTAAAAGTTTCGAAAAACTTAAAATTAAATTTCCCAAAACACCAAAACAAGGAATATTATTTTTTTCACTTTCGGCAGCTAGAAGTTTAGCAAGCTTCACATCAACAATTGTATATAATATTATGGGGTTTTCCCTTTCTTTACATTCTTTAATGATTTTATCAATTTGCTGTTGGGTTCTTATAAAAACAAATTCTTTTTTATCATAATCAAAATTTGCAAACTGAGATTGTAAAGCTAAGAAAATTCTATCAAGAGTCTCTCCCGTGGAGTCTGATATTAAAAATATTTGATATTTGTTTGTCATTAAGTTTGTGGATTTTTTCAGTATAAGTATTAGATATTAATAACAACTCATAAATTAAATTTTTTATTCACTTTATTTAACAAATTCCTAACAATTTATCTTATGTTTATAATTTTGTATTCGATAATTAACACTGTGTATAATAAAGAAAAAGTTAAGTTTATAAGCATTTTTTAATCAATAAAATGTAGATAAAATAAGAATAATGCAACTTTACGTAACTAACATGACCTATTACATCAATTATATTTTAAATCTATAATATTAATAAATGAGTAAATTGTTTGATTGTATAATTAATAGAAATTCTTCTTTTATTCCAATATGGTTTATGAGACAAGCAGGTAGATATTTGCCTGAATTTAGAGAAATAAGACAAAAAAATAAAAATTTTATTAAACTTTGTTTGGAACCTGAATTGGTCAAAGATATTACTTTACAGCCTTTAAAAAGATTTGATTTAGATGCAACAATTATTTTTTCTGATATTTTGATAATACCTTACGGTCTTGGCCAAAAAGTAGAATTTAAGAAAGGAATTGGTCCAATATTAGAAAGTTTTAATCTAGATAAAATTATAGAAACTACACCCGAAAGTTTTCTAAAAAAAATATCACCCGTTTATAAAGCAATAAACAAAGTTGCACAAACAACAAAAAAAGAAAGCTTAATTGGTTTTGTTGGTGCCCCTTGGACCTTGTTAATTTACATGCTAAACAAACAATCTCCAAAAAAAGATTTTAATTTTAATACAATTAATAAAGATAAATCCTTAATCAAAAAATTATTAAAAAAACTTGAAGAAATCATTTGTTTACATATCAACAAGCAGGTAGAAGCAGGAGCAAATATAATACAAGTTTTTGATTCCTGGGCCGGTCTATTGCCCGAGTCGGATCTTTCTGATTATTGTTTTGGCCCAAATTTAAAAATAGTAGAGCACGTAAAATCTTTAAAAATTCCTGTTATTTGTTTTCCCAAAGGAATAGGAAAAAAATATGAAAATTTTTGCTCAATAGTTAAACCAAACTGTATAAGCATAGACCAAGACATAGACCCAGGTTGGATTAAAGAAAAATCTGGAGGAATAACAATCCAAGGAGGAATGGATCCCAAAATTCTTTTGTCAGGGAGAGAAAAAATAAAAAGCACCATTGAAAAATATCTTAAAATATTTTCTGGGCATCCATATATTTTTAATCTAGGACACGGTGTTTTGCCGGAAACCAAACCAGAAACAATAGAATATGTTATTCAGACGGTAAGGAATAAGAAATGAAAAAACAAAAAATTTGCATTATAGGGAACGGTCTAACAGGATTAACGGCCGCTCTAGTTTTAAGCGAACTAAATATAGAAGTACATTTGATAGGAAAATTTAAATTTGATGAAGAATTTTTTGATAACAGAACAACAGCAATTTCTCCAAGCAATTATGATTTTTTATTAAAGTTTTTAGACAAAAAAGATTCCAAATTATTTTGGCCCTCTAAAAAGATAGATCTTTATCACGAGGAATCTAATCGATATTTTAATTTTATGAATTTTGAAAATAATGGAAAAAATTTAATGTATATAGTTCGAAATAGCAAACTGATAAAAACTATTCTTAAAAAAATTAAAAATCAAAAGAAAATAAAAATTGTTAACGCAGAAGTTAAAAAGATTGATGAAAAAAAATCTAAAATTTTTTTAAAAAATAAAATAATTAACTACGACTCTATTTTTCTTTGTTCGGGCAGAAAATCTAGATTGGTTAAAGAGCTGATGGGAGGAAGAATTGTGAGTGATGATCTTAGTGATATAGCTTTTACATCAATTATTAAACACAATTTAAACATTATTAACTCCAAACAATATTTTCTTAAAGAGGGCCCTTTGGCAATATTGCCTCTTAATAAGAAGGAATTCTCTTTAGTCTGGAGTGTTAGTAAAAATTATAAATTAGATATCATGGAAGACTTAATAAAAGAAAAATTAAAAAAAACACTGGGTTTAGATAAAAAAATAAATCTTTCCAAGATAGATTTTTTTCCAATATCATTTCAATTTAATACAAATTTTTTTAAAAAAAATATTTTAGTTTTAGGAGAGGGCTCTTATAATATTCATCCAATAGCAGGCCAGGGGTATAACCTAATTTTAAGAGACATTAAAATATTGAGCGCAGAAATTACAAAACACTTGTCTTGTGGAATGCAATTAAAAGATTCTGGAGTTTTAAATAATTTTACTGTTAAAAGAAAGCCTGAAAATTTTCTATTTGGCCTTGGAATAAGTTTAATGAGTGGATTTTTTAAATATAATAAAATTGCACAACCTATTAAAAATGTAATTTTAAAAGATATAAATAAATTTAAATTCTTAAAAAATTTTAGTATAAATTTATCAAACAAAGGTTTTTCTCATTAAGCACTTCTTAGTATGATTATTTGGCTTACATCTTATCCAAAAAGTGGGAATACATGGTTAAGAGCGCTGCTATCAACATATTTTTTTTTAAAAGAAGAGGAATTTAATTTTAGTATTTTAGACGAAATACCCAATTTTGTTCAATCTAGATATTTTTCACCACTTGTTGAGCTAAATAAACTAAAGACTAATCCCCTTGAAATTACAAATTATTGGAGCGCAGCCCAATCAAGAATTAATTTAAGTGGTCAAACTCAATTTTTTAAAACTCATAATGCCTGTGTTTCTTATAAAGACAAATGGTTCACCACAAAAGAAAATAGCAGCGGATATGTCTATGTTGTTCGTGATCCAAGAGCTATAGTTTGTTCACAAGCAGTTCATTCTAATATTAAAATTGAAAAATCAGTTGAAAATTTACTTAATGAAAATTTTATTGGATATAATGGAGAATATTATTTAGCTGAATTAACATGTTCTTGGAAAATAAATTATTTATCTTGGAAAAAAAGAAAAAACTTTCCTGGAATAATTGTTAAATATGAAGATTTAAAGGATAATCCAGAGAAAGAATTTGAAAACATACTTTTATTTCTTCAAGATAAAATTGAATTTAAATTAAGTAAAGAAAAAATAAAAAAAACGGTAGAAATTTGTAACTTTTCAAATTTAAAAAATTTAGAAAATAAAAAAGGCTTTGTGGAAGCACAAAATGGAAAATTCTTCAGGAAAGGAGAAAAGGATTCCTGGAAAAATGAATTACCCACCGATTTGCAAAAAAAAATAGAAAGCAATCTTAAAGAAGAAATGCAAGAACTGGGCTATTTATAGTTACTTGATTTTTCAGACTCTTGCTTATAAAAAAGCCTTGTTCTATAATATTTTTTTAATAAGCGGGAGTAGCTCAGTGGTAGAGCGAAACGTTGCCAACGTTTAGGCCGAGGGTTCAATTCCCTTCTCCCGCTCCAAAAGAAAAGCTTAAATTTATGACTGACTTAGCCGATAAAAAATGTATTCCTTGCGAGGGCGGTATTCCAGGATTTGAAATAACTGAAATACACAAATATCTTAAAATGGTTGATGGGTGGGAAGTCAAAGCAGATGATGATAAAATTTACTATTTAATTAAAAACTTTAAATTCAAAAATTTTTTAGAGAGCCAAAACTTTGTAAATAAAGTTGGTGAAATAGCTGAAAAAGAAGGTCATCATCCAGATATTTGGTTTGGGTGGGGATATGCAAAAATTAAAATTTTTACACATGCAATAAAAGGATTGCACGAAAGTGATTTTATTTTAGCTGCTAAAGTTGATAAAATTTCCTAATGATTAAAATGTCTTGTCCCGGTAAAAATCATTTTTACTTTCCCTTTATTGGCTGCCAAGATTGACTCCTTGTCTCTTATTGAGCCACCAGGTTGAATAATTACTTTAACACCCGCTTTTATTAATTTTTTGATACCATCTGGAAAAGGGAAAAAAGCATCAGATGCGGCAACAGAATTTTTAAGTTTTTTTGGTTGGAACTGTTTTGCTTTTTGAACAGCAATTCTGCAACTATCAACCCTGCTAGGTTGGCCAGCTCCTATTCCTATAGTTGAAAAGTTATTTGCAATTATAATTGAATTTGATTTAACAAATTTACATATGTTTAAAGCAAATTCAGCAGATCTAATTTCTTTTTTGGTTGGTTTAAGCTTTGTTACAAATTTTAGATCTTTCTTTTTAAATATTATTTTATTTTTGTCTTGTACTAAAAATGAATTATCAAACTGTTTAACTTGATATTCTTTTTTATGTTTAAACTTAGATATATCTATTAATATTAAATTTTTTTTTGAACCTAAGATTTTTAAAGATCCTTTATCAAATTTTTTTGCCAATATAACATCAAAAAATACTTTGGAGATTTCCCTGGCTATTTTTTCATTAATTGTAAAATTACACGCCACAACCCCTCCAAATGCGCTTATAGGATCAGAAATGTAAGATTCCTGAAAAGATTTTATCGGAGAATTATTAATTGATGCTCCCGATGGATTTGCATGTTTAATTATAACTGATCCAGATTTTTTGAATGATGATAAAATTTCTAGACTAGTAAATACATCATTATAATTATTATAACTTAATGCTTTTCCTTTAATCTTTTTTAAACCCAATTCTTCACTAAACAAATCATTTATATATATGCTGCTTTTTTGATGTGGATTTTCACCATATCTTAATTGTGCAATTTTTTTACCAAAAATAGTTTTTGTCTCAGGAAAAACTATATTAAATTTTCTGTTGAACCAATTTGATACAACGGAATCGTAGTAAGCAGTTAATCCAAAGGCTTTACTAGCCATTTGTTCCCTAAATTTTAGACTTGTAGCACCTTTATTCTTGTTTAATTCACTTATGAGAGAGCTATAATCTTTTTTATCCGTGATAATTGAAACATCATAAAAATTTTTTGCTGCAGCCCTTACCATTGTTGGACCACCTATATCTATATTTTCAATAATTTTTTTGAAATTTTTTGTTTTTTGTATTGTTTGCTGGAAAGGATAAAAATTTACAATTATTAAATCTATATAATTAAACTTTTTTCTATTCATTTCCCTTCTGTGTTTGCTGTTAGATCTTTTGCTGAGAATTCCAGCATGAATTTTGGGGTGTAAAGTTTTAACCCTTCCATCAAGCATCTCACTAAACTTAGTATATTTTGAGATTTCAGTACATTTGTACCCAAGCTTTTTTATTTCTTTGTAAGTTCCGCCGGAACTAATTATGTTTATTTTGTATTTTTGAAGTACTTTTAACACTCTTTGTATTTGGGATTTATCAGATAAAGATATTAAAGCGTTTTTTATTTTTTGAGACATTAATTTAACTGGCTTTTTTTAATTTCCACTCAACATTAACATCTTCATCCTCTGTGTTTCCATAAATTACTATGCATTGATTATTTAATGCTTTATTTCTTCCCAAAAATAAACTTTTCTCTATGTTAATTTTTTGATTTTCAGATGAAAACATCCAGGATTTATTTTTATTAATTTGCAAAAGTATACTTTTCCCACTGATAGTCTTTACTGTATTTATTCCAGGATATAAATGAAATCTAATACTGAATTCAACATTCGAACTACCATTTTTTTTAATCAAACGATCATTTCCTATTATGTCATTGTTCTTTTTAAAAAATTTAATGGTTCTTTTGTGTAAATATCCAAATTTATCTAAGTAGGCATTGTGTGTTGCGGAAATAATAACATTTGTTTTATCTTCTGCTCTGTCAACATCAAAAGTTTTGAATGAGTTATTTATTGTTGAACCATAAGCTTTGTTGATTAGAGCGTTTTTTTTAAATTTTACAACTGAGGTATTATTGATACAGAGTGTGGATTGAGCAGAGGTAAATTTGCTCAAAAGTTGAATTTTTTTTGATATTTTTTTTCCATAACCACAATTTGTAATTATTTTATCACCATCATTTGAGTATTCAAATGATAGAGGTCCCGATTGGTAGTCCTTCGAAAATTGATATGTTGGAGGTTCTCCAGAATCAAAATATAAAATTGATTTTTTATTTTTAATAATTTGAACTTGTCCAACAGATTTTAAATTTTTTTTAAGATTATAATTAAGTTTATTTAAATACTGTAAAAAATCTTCTAAATTTTTTTCGGTGGAACCATTAAATAGCGGAAGTTTTTTAAGTGGACTATTTAAAGAATTAAGACATACTAAATTTTTTTCAATTATATCTTCCAGGTAGTCAGGAACTACTTCCTGGCCACCTTTCATCCACTCTTTTATAAGCACAAAATATTGTACAAATATAACTAAATTTTCAAAGTTTCTGTTTTTGGGGAAACCGTTTTTATCAAAAAAATTTTCAATTAATTTTTTAAGTTCTTTTAAGCCTAATTTGTAATTACTATAATATTCTCTAAACACTAAACCAGATAGTATTATTGCACTAATAGAAGATATTTTTTTATTTTCATCGGATATATTTTTTAAATTTTTTCTTACAAAATTTATTTGCCTAACAAGAGATTTGTAGAAAGTTTTATTAAAATTTTTTTGGTTATTGTTTAGAATGACATCAGCATTAGAAATCCAACTAATAATTCTTAGACTAATTAAACCATCGCTCCATATATCTTTTTTGTATTTATGATATTGCAATGTCCATTCCTCTATAATCTTTTGAATTATTCTAGACTCATTTTTTCTGTCAACTAAATTTAACCATAAAAAATTATGTATACTTTTTTTTTCTTTGTTTTTTAAAATATTTATCCAAAAATTTCTTACATCTTCATGGGAGATTTTAATTAATAAATCTTTGTGATTTAATAAAGGAGATAACAAATATGGATTAGGATAAAAGAAAAATCTGGATGGAATTTTTGAATCTAATAATTTATTGTATAAACTAGTAGAAAAAAAAAATTCTTTAATTAGTTTAATTGTTATTTTTTTTATAGATAAAAAATAAATATAAATACTTTTTAAACCAGTCATTTATCAGCTTTTACGAAGTAAATCGATATTCTTTTTTAAATCACCGCTATTTTCTTTAAATATTGTTGACCCCGAAACAAGTATATTGGCCCCAGCTTCTTTTGCAGATTTTGAGTTTTGAAAATTTATTCCCCCATCTATCTCTAAATCCACATTGTATTTTTCTTTTTCTATAATTTTTTTTAATTCTTTTAATTTCGGTAATACCTCTGGCATGAATTTTTGTCCCCCGAAACCAGGCTCTACGCTCATTATCAACACTAAATCTATTTTATCTAAATAATCTCTTATTAGACTGATTTCGCTTTTAGGCTTGAGAGATATACCAACTTTTTTTTTAAACTTTCTTATTAATTTAATTGTTTCCGCAGTATTCTTCGTTGCTTCTGGATGAAAAGTAATGATATCAGCTCCAGCATTTGCAAATTGCTCAATATATTTATCTACGGGTGAAATCATTAAATGAACATCAAAAATCTTATCACTGAAGGGTCTTATTTGTTTTATTACATCAGGACCAATTGTTAAATTGGGAACAAAATGACCGTCCATAACATCTACGTGAATATAATCGGCACCAGCTTTTTCTAAAGCTTTAATCTCTTCTCCTAGTTTACTGAAATTTGATGACAAAATAGAAGGTGAAATTTTTATTGAACTAGCCATATTTATTTATTTATAGTTTTTAATTTTTTGATGTCAAAAAAATACTTTACCCTTTAAGACTGCCAAAATCTTCTACTTGAGAAACAATGGCTTTATTTGGTGAAGTTGACATCTCCATTTTAATAGCTAAAAACCAAATCAATAGTATTCCCAAGATCCAAAAAACTATATTCCACACCCAAATTGATGGCATGCCAAATGACCAACTTTCAACATTCGTCGGCTTACCAAATAGCTCATTTCCCATTAGCACTCCTGGCCCCAAAGCAAAAAATACCCAAGCACTCGTGATAATCCAAGCACTTGGTTTTAAGCTTCTTCTACCGATCGCATAACTTTTGTGATCATTAATGAAATCGTGAAATTTAAATCTATGATTGGTTTCTTTTGTATTTTGCGTAATAAAAGATATAGCCGTTGCGGCAGAGATATTAAAAACTAGACCCCAAACAGAAGAATGAATTGTTAAAGGCCACTTATTCCAAAAAATTGAATCACCAAATATTACCTGTCCCACACCTTCTGTAAAAAATACAGCAATTATACCAACAACAACACCTAGAGAAACTCCTTGTTTTGTTAACCACGGAATATAACATATTGCAATTAATGGAACAAACATCTGGCAAGCTATAGCAAGAGAAAAGCTTCCAAGACTAAAAATTTCATCACCAAATTGACTTGCTAAGAGTAGTGAAAAAATAAAAAGAACCATCAATACTATCCTGGAAGAAAGGATTTGTTCTTGGTTATTCATATTTTTAAAAAAGAATCTTTTTAAAATATCTCTTGTAAAAATAGCACTAGAAGTTAAATAAAGAGAACTTGTTGCCTGAACAGATGCTATGGCGCAAATTCCCAAGATGCTAAAAAAAACAATAGAATATTCTCCTATAAGATTTATAAGGTGTGGTACTAGGCTTTCAATCTCATTAGGGAATATATTGGGAGGAATAATATTTGATATATTATTTCCACTTTCATTAACAATATAATTTCCACCCAATAAAATTGAACCAGCTCCTACTCCGGCTGTAAAAAATATTAATAGAAAACCCATCAAAAAAGCCGAGAACCATATTTGCTGAGTTCCAAAATATTTAACTTCTTGGCTAGCAAAAGTTAACATTGAAATATTAGGAGACATTTGTATTCCGGTTAATGCAAACGTAAATGTCAAAATCATCGAGGCAGTCCATATTCCGTTGTGTGACAAACCATTGTCCAATAAATTTACAGTTTTTATTGTACCTGGAACAGAAAGATAAGCTTTATAACTTTCTTTTATATTGAAAAGATTTTCTTTTAAAGCCGCAATTCTTGATAAGCTTTCGTTTAACAAATCCCAACCACCAACTAGGTCATAAGTAACAAATCCAATACAAATTATTCCAAAAATAAAAAATAAAAACTGAAATGCATTAATATAAATCATAGATCTAATGCCACCCAAATTTAAATAAACTACCATTACAGCTCCTATCAAAATAGCTGCTGATCCAGGGCGAATTAATTCATCAGATAAAATACTTATTAGCAATCCGCCAAGGTAAAGTTGCATTGCAATAAATGGAATGGCAAAACCTAAAGTTATAACCACAATTAAGACTCTCAGAATATCGCTTTTAAAATAAGCCCCAATCATTTCACTGGGTGTTACGAAACCAAATTTTTTCGAAAACATCCACTGTCTTTTTGAAAACAAAATTCCAATTAAAGGAATGGCAATAACAAACAGAGATGTCATAGCAAATGATAATCCATTAATGAAAACTAAACTTGGTTGTACAAAAAATATCCAACCAGAAAATACTGTTCCGGTCATAATAGTGATGTAAGACCAGCCCGGAACCTGTCTACCAAAAATAAAATAATCAACTGGTACCGCTATTTTCTTCTGGGTTTTGAATCCTATATACAGACAGGCAAACCAGTATAGGCCTATAAAAAGCATTAAAGAGTAAATTTTTGTAGTCATTTTTTTATCTATTAAATAAACGGTAAATTTCTCTTGCAATATCACTTTCTAGGGGAAAAGATAACATACCCATGACATCATATCCCAAAATATAGGGCATTACATAGAATCTGAACATATAAAAGAACCATGCAACATATAGCGGAACAAAAATCGGTATTATAAAACTTGGGGTAATAAATCTGAATGGTTTTATTATAGGATTAGTTAATTTAACAAAAGCTTTCATAAAAAAGAAATTAGAATCCTCTCTTTGAAAAATGTTCATTGCAGATCTTCCTATTAGGGTCCACATTATGATCCCTAAAATATAATCCAAAACTAGTACCCAAATTGGCATAACTTAAATTAGCATGTGAAATTAATTGCTTAAAGCAAAAAAAAAGGGGCGAATAAATCGCCCCTTTTATAATAAAATAATTTTATTTAGTGTTGTTTTCCAAGAATAGCTCTTCCGCTAGGAACCCTAACGTCATCAACCATCTTCTGAGTGGCAGCACTAGGTTCTTTAGTCATTAAGCTTACTACAACCATTGCAACTAAGCTTACTGATGCTCCTATGATACCAAATCTTAAGTGGTCAATTCCAAGCCATGGAGTGTTAGCCATAAACTTAGGTCCAACATAAATTAGATATGCTGTACCAGCAGTTAAACCTCCAAGTATTCCTGCAACCGCACCAGCTGTATTAGCTCTCTTCCACCATACACCAAGTACAAGTGGGAAGAATAAGCCTGACATTGCGAAGTCGAATGCCCAAGCTACTGCTCCTAATATACCAGTAAGTCTCATTGATGCGATATAAGCACCTAGAGCACCGATAACTACTAGAAGTACACGAGCTACGATCAGCCTTTTTCTAACGTCAGCTTTCGGATCGATTATTTTGTAATAGATATCATGTGATAAACAGTTTGATATCGCCAAAACTAATCCATCGGCAGTTGACATGGCAGCAGCCATACCTCCTGCAGCAACTAATCCAGAAATAACGTAAGGTAATCCAGCAACTTCAGGAGTCGCTAATACTACTACGTCACCTCTCATAAACCATTCGTTCAACTGCAATATTCCATCACCGTTGAAGTCAGCAATAAATACTTGTTTTACTGCCATCCAGTTTTGAACCCATGGAATACCTTGAACTTCCGCAATTGATTTACCAATAATTGCAGTAGGTAAGTTTGGATCCATTAACTGTAGTTTAGATAGTGTCGCTAACATAGGTGCTGAGAAATAAAGCAAGAAGATAAAGAACAGTGACCAAGCCACTGATTTTCTTGCTGATTTAACAGAAGGAGTTGTAAAGTATCTCATTAAGATATGAGGTAACGATGCAGTTCCAACCATCATACAGATCGCAAGCGATAAGTATTTCCATACAGCCATTCCACCAGCAGGTACAGCAGAGTGAGGATTAGAAATATATTTTAATCCACCTGGTACACCCGCAGATTTAATGTCCGCAGCACTGTTTTTTATTAGACCGTATTCTGCTTCAAGAGCAGCTAAACGCTGAACTTCATCACCTAACATTAAGTGTGGGAATATGTTTCCTAACTTATTACCCATCCAAAATATTGGGATTAAGTACGCTATAATTAACACGATATACTGAGCTACTTGCGTCCAAGTTACAGCTCTCATACCACCTAACATAGAACACAATAAAATACTAATTAGACCAACCCAAACTCCAAGTTCAAATGGAATTTGTAAAGCTCTTGATGCAATTGTTCCAGTAGCATTAATTTGTGCAGTCACGTAAGTGAATGAAGCCAATACTAGTACTAGAGTTGCGCAGAATCTCGGTAGAGTTCCGCCGTATCTAGTTCCAATAAAGTCTGGCACAGTATAACAACCAAATTTTCTTAAATATGGTGCTAGAAGAGTCGATACTAATACGTATCCACCAGTCCATCCAACTAAGAATGCCATGTAAGTATAGCCACCAAAATAAATACCGCCGGCCATTGCAACGAACGATGCACCTGACATCCAGTCAGCTGCTGTCGCCATTCCATTAAATACCGTTGGTACTTGTCTTCCCGCTACGTAATAAGCGTCAACTTGAATAGTTCTAGATAAGTAACCGATCAATGCGTATATACACACCGTAAAGGCCACAAACATAATTCCTATATTTGCTGCGCTAACACCAGCTGATTCCAAAATTGCCATCAATAAGATGAAAACTATGAATCCACCAGTGTATAAACCGTAGATTTTGGGAAGGTTTTGTATAAAACCACCTTTAAACATTAGTCATCCTCCCTTTCGCCACCATATCCGTGTTCGTCGTCGATTTTCTCCTGTTTGTTAGCAAACCAAAAGATTAAAATTACGAATGCAAGAAGTGATCCTTGCGCCGACATATAATAAGCTAATGGATAACCAAGAAACGATCCCTGATTTACCGACTCGCCGAACATAAATATTACTATTGAGAAGAAGAACCAGATCGCCAATGTAACCCACATATGGTTTCTAGTCTTCGTCCAATGCGCTTCTTTGTTTGACATGTCTTTCCTCCCTTATTTATTAAGAGTTAATGGCGGGAGCATACCCAATACAACATCAATTAAAAGTTAAAAAACCCAATAAAAGCCTAATATGATACCCTTTTAATAAGGAAAATAGTTTGATAGTTTTAGTAATACAACGTGAAATTGAATCTTAAAGATCTTGAAAAATATCTACTTCCCTTAAAACGGGTGTTCTCTAAATATCGTCAGATTAAGGATACGGATCAGGTTAAAAAATTTATTCAGGAACAATCTTCTCTTGTAAGTCAGCTGACATTGTATGGATATTTAAAAACAAGGATGGGAGCTAAACATGTAATAATGTTTGAAGACAAAGATTATTTAAACTCAATCAATATTGCCAAATGGCATATATATGCAGCTTCATTAGTTGACTGTACATTCTTTTGTTTTTCTTATTTATACAAAGAAAGAAATTTTTCAAAAACAGAAGAGGCAAATAGAATTTTTTTTGAAATTCTCAACACAGAAAAGACTAATGGAATGAACTCAGAAGCGTATGAAAGTGCAACAAAAGAATTTAATTCAAGATATCAGAAAATAAATTGGACAAGCCATTGTGATTCAGAACCGTTTAGTTATAGCAGTAATGCTCTTTATTACTGGGCACCTATCGCTGATGAATTAAAAAAATTAGATAAAAAAATCGTTCTAAATTCAATGTTATTGAAATGGAATAATATACAAACTGATTTTAAAAAACTAACTATTAATTTTAATTCAAAATAAAAATTATTTAATTTTTCTATTATCTATCAAAGATTCCACTACTGATGGATCTGCTAAGGTTGTAGTATCACCTAGATTGTGATGTTCGTTGGCAGCAATTTTTCTTAAAATACGTCTCATAATTTTTCCAGATCTAGTTTTCGGTAAACCTGGTGAAAATTGTATATGGTCTGGTGTTGCAATTGGACCAATTTGTTTTCTAACCCAGAGCTTAAGTTCTCTTTCTAAATCTCCACTAGGATTTTCTCCCGCATTCAAGGTGACATAGCAATAAAGTCCATTACCTTTGATCTCATGAGGAAACCCAACTACAGCAGCTTCTGCAACTTTTGTATGAGCTACAAAAGCACTTTCAATTTCTGCTGTTCCTAAATTATGTCCTGATACAATAATAACATCATCTACTCTGCCGGTAATCCAGTAGTATCCATCTTTGTCTCTTCTACATCCGTCTCCTGTAAAATATTTTCCATCAAATTGTGAAAAATAAGTGTCTATAAATCTTTGATGATCTCCATAAACAGTTCTCATTTGACCAGGCCAAGATTGTGCCATACATAACCTTCCTTTGCAGGCACCTTTTAGTATTTTTCCAGACTCATCAACGATTACAGGTTTGATTCCATAAAATGGTTTTGTAGCAGAGCCAGGTTTTAAATTTATAGCTCCAGGCTGTGGTGCAATTAAAATACCACCCGTTTCTGTTTGCCACCAGGTATCCACTATAGGACATTTCTTCTCTCCTATGGTTTTGTAATACCACATCCAAGCCTCAGGATTTATTGGTTCACCCACTGTGCCTAAAAGTTTAAGTGATCTACGGCTAGTTTTTTTTACAGGAGCATCACCTTCTCGCATTAATGCTCTTATTGCTGTGGGAGCCGTATAAAAAATATTAACTTTATATTTATCAACTATCTGCCACCATCTAGAGTTATCCGGATAATTTGGCACTCCCTCAAACATTATTGTTGTAGCCCCGTTCGACAAGGGACCATAAATTATGTAACTGTGACCAGTAACCCACCCAATATCAGCAGTACACCAATAAATATCTCTGTTTTTGTAATCAAAAATATATTGATGAGTCATTGATGCATAAACCATATAGCCGCCAGTTGTATGCAAAACTCCTTTTGGTTTTCCAGTTGAACCAGAGGTATAAAGAATGAAAAGAGGATCTTCCGCGTTCATTTCCTCGGGAGGACACTTATCAGAAGCTTTTGATGTTATTTCTTCGTAAGATACATCTCGTTCATTATCCCAATTTACTTGGTTTCCAGTTCTTTTAACTACGATGCATTTTTTTACATTAGGACACTGCATCATGGCTTCATCAGCGATTTTTTTAAGAGGTATTATTTTACCGCCACGCACTCCTTCATCAGCTGTAACAACATAATCCGACTCACAATCATTTATCCTTGTTGCAATCGAGTCAGGAGAAAAGCCACCAAATATGATGGAATGTATTGCTCCAATTCTAGCGCAAGCTAGCATTATGTATGCTAACTCTGGGATCATTGTTAAATAAATAGTTACCCTGTCACCCTTTTGAATACCAATACTTCTTAAACCATTAGCTACTTTACAAACATTTTTGTGAAGTTCTTTATACGTTATTTTTTTAGATTCACTTGGGTCATCTCCTACCCAAATAATTGCAGTTTTGTTACCTTTTTTTTCTAAATGTCTATCTATACAGTTTGCAGAGGCATTTAAAGTTCCATCATAATACCATTTTATATATACTTCCTGTTTACTGTACTTAACATCTTTTACTTTTGTGTAAGGTTTTATCCAAGTTATTCTTTTTCCTTCTCTCTTCCAAAAACTTTCATTATCTTTAAGGGATAATTTATATTTTTTTTCATATTGAGTTTTATTCACATAGGCTTGTTTTGCCCAAGCTTCTGAAACTTTGAAGACAGAATTACCATCAGAGTCTACAGTTTCTTTAGAAGATTTTTTCTTTACTATTTTAATTTTTTTTTGTGATTTTTTTCTTCTTTTCTTATTTTTCTTTTTTGTCTTCTTTTTTCTTTTATTCTTTTTTCTTCTTTTAGCCATGATTAATCCAATTATATATTCAGAGATTTACTTTACCCATCTTGCATATAATTTTCCAGCTTTTTGAATCAATGTTTATAACAGATAACCTCGATTGTTTAACAAGTGAAAGATGCATCAAAAGCCCATGCTTTTTAATATCTTTCAATGCAACTGGTAATTCAAATTTTTTGTAAGATCGAACCATTATGGACCCAAAGTTTCCTGTCGAATCACTTTTATCATCAAAGTATTCTTTAATAACCTTAACAATTCCAACAATTTTTTTTTCTTTTCCTGTATGATAAAAAAAACACAGATCATTAATACTCATTTCTCTCAAATTATTTCTAGCTTGAAAATTTCTTACACCATCCCAAACAGCTCCTTTTTTGTTTTTCTCAACCTGATCTTTCCAAGACCACTCGTCTGGCTCAGTTTTTAATAACCAATATTTCATTTATAGTTTCAAACCTGGTCCTTTTAAAAAAGGAGCATTGTCATCTAGTGGCCACCTAGATCGAACATTGTCATTTTTAATATTAAAAAGTTTTTTGTTATATCTTTGAATTCCTGCCCAAGCAATCATGGCAGCATTATCCCCGCAAAATTCTTTTGAGGGAAAAATAGGATCAAAATCCATTTTTTTGGATAATTCTTTTAAATTTTTTCTTATAGTTTCATTTGCAGCAACTCCTCCTGCAACAACAAATGGTCTTAAAGAATTACTAGATATTTCTTCTCTAAATTTTTCCATAGCCACCTTAGTTTTTTTTGTTAAAATTTTATTTATTGTTTCCTGAAAAGAGGCAGCCAAATTATATCTTTCTTTATCTGATGAAAGTTCTTTAGATTTTCTAAGAACAGCAGTTTTGAGTCCAGCAAGAGAAAGATTACATCCCGCTCTATTTATGATTGGCTCAGGTAAATTATAACTATTTTTATCTCCTAATTTTGAAAATTTTTCAATTTGTGGCCCTCCAGGATAACCTAAACCTAAAATTTTTGCAGTTTTGTCAAAAGCTTCTCCAACAGCATCATCAATTGTTGTTCCTATTTGTTTGTAATTATTTACGTCTTTCACTATTAAATATTGAGAATGCCCGCCAGAAACTAATAATAATAAATATGGAAAAGATATTTTGTTTTCTATACCAGGACTTAACGCGTGCCCCTCAAGGTGATTTATTGACAAAAAAGGTTTTTCACTAAAAGTCGCTAAACTTTTTCCAATATTGTGACCAACATTTAAACATACAATTAATCCTGGTCCTGCTGTTGCGGCTATACCATCTATATCTTCAATCTTTTTTTTACTCTTATTTAAGGCTTGCTGAATAATAAAATCAATATTTTCAACATGTGCTCTGGCTGCAATTTCGGGGACCACACCGCCAAATTTTTCATGCTCTTTGATTTGACTAGAAACTACATTTGACAAAACTTTTGCAGTACCATCTCCATTTTCCTGTACTACTGATGCAGCTGTTTCGTCACAGCTAGTTTCAATTCCTAAAAAAGTAAGTTTTTTTTTCATTAAATTAGATATTATAAAATATATATCTTTATAGATAAATGAATAATAAAATAACTATAGGCTCAAGAGGCAGCAAACTTTCATTGGCTTATGCCAACAAAGTTAAAGATCTAATATCAAATATTGATTTAACAACAGGTAAAAAAATAACAATAGAAACTATTAAAACCTCAGGAGACCTGTTTCAGGATAAAAAAATATCTGAAATTGGAGGAAAAAATTTATTTTGTAAAGAAATCGAAGATAAATTAATCAGAAAAGAAATTGATATTGCTGTTCATTCTTTAAAAGATATGGACTCTATTGAAACTGAAGGTCTTGTTATTCAGGCTTATATAGAAAGGAATGATCCAAGAGAGTCTTTTGTTTCCAAAAAATTTAAAAAATTATCAGAATTAAATAATGGAAAAATTGGTTCAAGTTCAAGAAGAAGAGAACTTCAATTAAAGTTACTTAACAAAAATATTAAAGTGGAAACTATTAGAGGCAATGTAGATACAAGAATAAAAAAAGTTGAGGCAGGAGAATTTGATGGAGCAATATTAGCTTTAGCAGGTTTAAAAGCGTTGAATCTAGAAAAATATGTAAAAGAAACATTCTCAATAAAAGATTTTATCCCAACAGCTGGCCAAGGAATAATTGCTGTTCAATGCAGAGAAGATGATGAATATACTAGGAAAGTTTTAAAAAAAATTAATCATAATGAGACAGAAGTATGTGCCTTGGCCGAAAGGAGTTTTTTAAAAACTCTGGGTGGAGACTGTGATACCGCAGTAGGCTGTTCTGCGATTTTAAACAGGGATAATATAGAAATTAATGCGCAACTTTTTTCTGATGATGGACAGAAAGTTTTTAATGTTATGAAATTAGGCAAGTCAAATCAAGCACAGTTGCTTGGAAAGTTAGCGGGCGAAGAAATTTTAAAAAAATCTGGAAGTAATTTTATTAAAAAAAGATGAATATAATTTTTACTAGGCCATTAATAGATTCTGAAGATCTTATGATGAATTTTTTCTCATCAGGACACAAAGTAATTCATATGCCAACTTTAAGTATTGCTTCAGCAAATATGAAACCAATAAATACAAAAGATTATGACGGATTAATATTTACCAGCGCAAATGCAGTTAGATTTTTAAAATTAAAAAATAATGACAAAAATACAAAATGTTTTTGTGTTGGAAACCTTACAGAAAGATCTTTAAGACTTAAAGGTTTTAACAATACCATTGCAGCGTCTGGCACAGTGAATGCACTTAAAAACATAATTATAAATTCAGAAAAAAATATTAAAAATTTAGCTTATTTATGCGGAGATGTTATTTCCTATGAACTAGATAAGGAGCTTTCACAAGAAGGTTTTAAAGTAAGCAAAATTATAAATTACACTTCTACCAAGATTACGGATCTCAACAAAGAAAGCATGGATTTGATCAAAAAATATCCAGCAAATATTGCACTTATTTACTCCAAAAGAAGTGCCGAAAGTTTTGATGAGATAGTTAGAAAATACTCTCTTGCTGAATTGATGACACAGTGCATAGTTATGTGTATAAGTAAAAAAATTGAAGAGTTTTTAAAATCAAAAGGTTGGAAAAAAACTAAAATTTTTAATCCTGGCGAGGAATTGATAAAAATAGATCAAATTAAAAATGGATAGAATAGAGCAATTTATAAGTTTGTTTGTTGAGGTTTGGAAAAATGGAATATCAGGAATTAATATTTCTGAAATTATTATTGCTCTTTTAATATTTTTTGCCTTTCTTTTACTTAGAGGTCTGTTTGCAAAATTTATTATAAAACGTCTTGAAAAGTATGTTTCTAAGACCACAAATCGTTTTGATAATTCCTTGGTTGAATCATTAAAGGGTCCAACAAAATTTTTTCCGATTGTTATAGGTTTTTTTATAGCCACTAGCTATGTTTCTCTTGGAGACAGCAGTGAAAATTTTATTGATAATGCCAACAGGACTTTAATAACAATTTTAATTTTTTGGTCAATACACCAAATCATTGGACCTCTTTCTGTTCTAATAAAATCAATAGAAGATCTTTTGTCAAAAGATTTACTGAATTGGATTATCAAAGCAATTAAAATTCTAATTTTAATTCTTGGTGCGGCAGCAGTTTTAGAACTTTGGGGAATAAAAATAGGACCAATAATTGCAGGACTAGGTTTATTTGGTGTTGCAGTAGCTTTAGGAGCGCAAGACTTATTTAAAAATTTAATATCAGGCATTTTGGTATTAGTGGAAAAAAGATTTAAAGTTGGTGACTGGATTATCGTTGAAGATGTCATCGAAGGTATAGTTGAAAGCATAGGATTTAGATCAACGGCTGTTAGAAAGTTTGATAAATCAGTAGCAATCATTCCAAATTTTCAATTTGCAGAAAATGCAGTAATTAATATAAGCAAAACAACAAATTGGATAATAAGCTGGGTTATAACGTTGCAATACAACACAACTGTTGAACAACTTAAAAAAATTAGAGATGAAATAGAAAAATATGTTACTACTCACAAGGATTTTAAAACTAGTTTGGGTCATGCTGTTAGGGTTGATAAGTTTTCGGATAGTTCTATAGATATGTATATAAGATGTTTCACAGTTACAGATGATTGGGATGAGTGGCTTGCAGTTAAAGAAAGGTTAGCTATAGAGATTAAACAAATTGTAGAAAAAAATAATGCTTCTTTTGCATTTCCAAGTCAATCAATTTATGTGGAAAAAAAATAATGAAATCTATTTTAATTTTAATTGATAGCGTTGTGACTATTTATATTTGGGTTTTAATTATTAATGCTCTACTTAGTTGGTTAATTGCTTTTAATGTTTTAAATACTTCAAATCGTTTAGTTTATTCTTTGTTGGATATAAGTTACAAAATGACAGATCCACTTTTAAGACCTATAAGAAATTTCTTACCTAACTTGGGTAGTATAGATATCTCACCAGTGGTGCTTATTTTATTGTTAATGTTTGCAAGAAATTTAATCTTTGAATTTTTTGCACCAGCGATGTTTTAAATATGATTATTGATGGAAAAAAAACAGCCGCAGAGCTAAGAGAAGAATTAAAAAAGAAGGTAGCAGAACTTAGGTCTACCCATAATGCTGTTCCGGGATTAACCGTTATTTTAGTTGGAGAAGATCCTGCAAGTAAAATTTATGTAAAAAATAAAGAAAAGTTTGCCAAAGAAATTGGAATGAATTCTGAGGTAATTAGGTATCCTGCAGACACAGAAGAAAAGGTCGTTTTAAATAAAATTAAAGAACTAAACGAAGATAAAAAAATCTCAGGTATTTTAGTTCAATTACCTTTGCCAAAGCATATTGACAAAAAAAAAGTTATTGAAACCATACTTCCCGGTAAAGATGTAGACGGATTTCATCCGATGAATGTTGGAAATTTATCGTCAGGTTATGACAGTAGCATTCCCTGCACACCTCTTGGATGTAGTTTATTGCTTAAAAAAGCTGAAAAAAATTTAAGCGGAAAACATGCTGTAGTGATTGGGAGATCAAATTTGAATGGAAAACCAATGACCCAATTACTTTTGAAAGAAAATTGTACTGTTACTGTTACTCATTCAAAAACAAAGGATCTGAAAGCAGAATGCCTTAGAGCAGATATAATTATTGCAGCAGTAGGAATACCTAAGCTAGTTAAAGGAGATTGGGTAAAAAAAGACGCTATAGTTATTGATGTTGGAATTAATAAAACTGACTCTGGTATAGTAGGTGATGTTGATTTTGATCAAGTTTCAAAAGTGGCAAAGGCAATAACCCCAGTTCCTGGTGGAGTAGGACCCATGACGATTGCTTGTTTGCTTAGTAATACGGTTGAGTGTTTTAAAAAATTAAATTAATAATAATCCCCACCCATTTGCTTATATTTTTTTGCTAGCAATTGAGCTTTTCTAGCTGACCATTGACCTGCTTTTGTACCATGAGTTTTTGCAGCTTTAATTTGCAAAAATAGTTTTTGTCTTAAATAAGGTTTTGTATAATTGGCTGTTTTTTTTGGTGAAGATTTATATTTCCATTCTTTTCTATATTTTCTCACTTGCTCCACAATATATTTGGGTTGTTTAGAAAATTGTTCGCCTCTCTTTGAAGTTCTTCGCTTAGCTTTTGTTGTGATTTTGTAATCTCGATTTGATAAAGCTTTAATTGCTTTTTCTGGCAAATACCTTTCTCCAGTAACTGAAGATTTTTTACCTGACTTTGTTTTCCATTTCTGTTTAATCCAAGCTATTAGATTAACTTGTTTTTGTGTTAAATTTTTTTTCATCCTACGTTTGATCTTCCTCCATCAACTCCAATAATTTGTCCTGTAATCCAAGAGCTTTCATTTGATAATAAAAACTTTGCAAGTGAAGCCGAGTCTTTACCTTCTCCCAATCTTTTAAGAGGATGTTGTTTGGCAATTCCCTCGGCAATTTTTGTATTTCCAAGAATTTTTCCAGCCATTTTAGAATTACTTAAGCTTGGAGCTATACAATTAATTCTTATATTGGGCGCAAGTTCAGCAGCCAGTGACACAGTTAGGCCTTCCAATGATGCCTTAACTGGAGAAATGATACTATGATTTGCAAATCCTTGTTTAACCGCAACAGTAGAAAAAACAACTATCGAAGCTTTGTTTTTTTTCAAGTTCTCTTTATATTTTTTAATAATTTCGACAATAGGAAACAAATTTAATTCTAGGCTTTTTAAATAATCTTTTTTTGTGACTAAATTTATTGGTTTAAGGTCAATCGAACCAACACAGTATGCTATACCTGCAATATCTATATTTTTTAAGTCTGAATCAATTTTTTCTATGAAGCTTGGATCAGTCATATCTGCTACACTGTATGATCCATTTGTTTCTCCTGATAACTTAGATATTTCTTCCTCGTTTTTTCCTATTAGATGTGTTGAAATTGAATTTTCGTTTAATAATTTTGCTAAGGAACTACCTACCGCTCCTGTTGCTCCAAATATCAAAATTTTACCAGTCATATATCTAATTTTTATTTTTATGTTTTTCTAGGATCTTTAATTTTTTTTAATTTAGCTGAAATTCCAGATATTTTTAAAGTTATATAAACTACGTATGCCATGCTTAACCCTAAGGCCATTGTAGATAAGACACTGAAGATGGCAGATAAAAATTTTTCTTGGAACCAATTTTCTATTCCTGAGCTAGATTGATACAATACATTCCAAAAGAGTATAAATATAATCTCATATATTATTATTAATTTAAACATTTTTATCCTATTAATATTTGCGAACTTTATATATAGGATAATTTTTTTTAAGCTCTAAGCTTTCTTGACGCACTTGATATAAATCTTTCAACTTTTGATCTTTTAAAAGATTTATTTTCCTCAAAAGAAACTTTTTTTACAGAGTAAGCTTTGCTTCTACTTTGTCTCGATACAATTGTAACATTTCCTTTATATAGTTTAAGCTTAACCAATCCATTTACTTGATTTTTTTTAGTATCAACAATTTTTTGCAATTTAAATCTAGCTTTTGAATACCAAAAACCATTGTAGATAAGCTCAGCATATTTTGGCATGATCTCATCTTTTTTATGCATAGTTTGTTTGTCTAAAGTAACCGACTCCATAGCTCTATGGGCAACCATTAAAAGAGTTCCACCTGGTGTTTCATAAATGCCTCTAGATTTTATTCCAATAAATCTATTTTCAACCAGATCAATTCTTCCAACTCCATTTTTTCCAGCAACCATATTTAATTTCTGAAGAAGTTTTGCAGGGGATAATTTTTTATTGTTTACCGAAACAGGATCTCCTTTCTTAAATCCTATAGTTACATAAGATGGTTTATTCGGAGCTTTTTCTGGCGATACAGTTCTTTGATAAATATATTCAGGTGCTTGTTTTTTTGGATCTTCTAATACTTTTCCTTCAGTTGAAGTGTGGTAAAGATTATCATCTACTGAAAAAGGTGGTGCACCCTTCTTATCTTTAGGAATTGGTATTTTATTTTTTTTTGCATATCTAATTAAATCAGTTCTTGATTTTAATTTCCAAATTCTCCACGGAGCAATGACTTTTACTTTTGGTCCAAAATAATAATATCCAAGTTCAAATCTAACTTGATCATTTCCTTTACCTGTTGCACCATGAGAAACTGCAAATGCTTTAAATTTTTTTGCAATAGCAATTTGTCTTTTCGCAATCAAAGGTCTGGCTATAGAAGTTCCCAGCAAGTAGGTTCCTTCATATAAAGCGTGTCCTCTAATCATAGGATAAACATAATCTTTAACGAAGGTATTTTTTAAATCTTCAATAATAATATTTTTAACTCCTAATCTTTTTGCATTTTTAATAATTTTACTTTTATTAATTTCTTGACCAATATTTGCAGTGTAAGCAATTACTTCAGAATTATAATTTTCCTGAAGCCATTTAAGAATAATAGAGGTGTCTAACCCACCGGAGTAGGCTAGAACAATTTTATTTTTTTTTTTAGTTTTTTTTTTAGCTTTAGGCACAACTTTTTCTTGCAGCATTATAGGCTTTTGTAAAACCCATCATCGAATAAAGATCTTTTGTTTTGCTGCCATTTTTTGCTGTTGCATTTATGGATAATTTAGATGCCTTTTTCATTGTTTTAATTAAATTATATTCTTCTTCTCCATCAAGTAGCCAAGCAAAATTTCCTTGTGAGAAAAATGAAAACTCATTTTTTCCAGTTTTTGCTGTTACAGAAGCCAATTTATACTCGTGACCACTTGTGACACTTATTTCATTTTTTATCTTTTCAGACTTTCTAAAAGTAACAAATAATCTTGATGGCTCTCTTTTAAAATTTTTTGGAGCTCTTTCTAGAGGTTTGGTTTGAGCAAAACAAACCTTTCCTTTTCCATCAGTATAAATAAAAGTTTCCCAGTTTTTATACTTTCCAACACTTTTAGGATCTTGAGCAAGTGCCAATGAAGATAAAAATCCAGTAAAGAGTATACAAATAAACAAAATCTTTTTAATCATTTTTTTATTTTGATTGATCCATGCAATTTATACAAATTTATTATCTTTTCAATAGTTCTTTCTTTAAGGAGCAGGATTAGGAATTTTCTGATGAATTAAGTTTATCTCATCCATAATCTCTTGATTGAGAGAAATGTTAATGCTAGCAATGTTTTCCTTGAGCTGCTTCATTGTCGTAGCACCTATTATATTGCTTGTAACAAAATCTCTTGAATTAACAAAAGCCTGAGCAAGTTGGGTTAGAGAGATTTTATTCTTTTCAGCAATATTAAAATATTCATCAACAGCCTTGTAAGTTCTCTCATTATGGTATCTTGGATAATTACCATAAAATAAGTCCATTCTAGAGTTTTTTGGCATTTGATTATTTCTATACTTTCCCGTTAAGTAACCTGCTGCCAAAGGTGAATATGCTAACAGTCCAGCCTTTTCTCTCATGGAAATTTCAGACATGCCTATTTCATAAGCTCTATTTACTAAGTTATAAGGGTTTTGAACCGAAACTATCTTGGGCAACTTTTGTTCTTTGGCAATTTGTAAAAATTTTGAAAATCCCCAGGGAGTTTCATTTGAAATACCAATGTATCTAATTTTTCCTTGGTCAATAAATTTTTTTAAGGTTTTTAAAATATTGTCGAAGCTATTCCAGTTTTTTTCTTTTTTATCATGTTCGTAATCTAAATCTCCAAAATAATTTGTATTTCTTTCGGGCCAATGAAGTTGATAAAGGTCTATATAATCTGTTTTCAATCTTTTTAAACTATTATGTAAAGCCTCTTCTATACTTTTGGGGGAATACTGAGAGCCCCCTCCTCTTATCCATTTTAATCCTGGACCAGCAATTTTACTTGCAAGTATAATTTTATCTCTATTCTTTCTAAGCTTAAACCAATTACCTATTATTTCTTCTGTTTTGCCGTAGGTTTTTTCTTTAGGTGGTATGGCATAAAGTTCAGCTGTGTCAAAAAAATTTATACCTTTTTCTACCGCATAGTCCATTTGTTCAAAACCTTCTTCTTGAGTATTCTGCTCTCCCCAAGTCATGGTTCCCAAACAAATGAGACTAACCTCTAAGTTAGTATCGCCTAATTTTTTAAATTTCATAAAAATGCAATATTTGTAGGGGATATATGAGGCATTGAAAACATAAAAAAAATGAATATATTTCAACTATGGAATTTAATCGTCAAAACACTAACGTAAAGTCCTCAGTAGCTGACTCGCATGTAATTGATCAAGGATTAAGAAGCTACATGCTAAAAGTTTATAATTATATGGCTTCTGGTGTTTTTCTTACTGGAATCGTTTCATTGATATTATTTAGATTGTCCGGCGGATATGACATACAAGTTACTTCATCTGGAATTACAGGTTTAACAGGAGTTGGACAAGCTTTGTTTGCTTCCCCTTTAATGTGGATTGTAATGTTAGCTCCATTAGGAATAGTTATTTATATGAGCTTTGGTATTAGAAAAATGAGTGCAGCTAAAGCTCAAACAACTTTTTGGATTTTTGCAGCTCTCATGGGAGCTTCTCTTGCATCGATATTTTTAGTTTATACAGGTGCTAGTATAACGCGTGTATTTTTCATTACGGCAGGAACATTTGGTGCAATGAGTATTTATGGCTACACCACAAAAAGGGATTTAACTAAATTTGGATCATTTTTGATGATGGGGTTAATTGGAATCATAATCGCATCCATAGTCAATATTTTTATGAAATCTAGCATGATGTATTTTGTGATTTCAGTTTTAGGAGTTTTAATTTTTGTTGGTTTAACCGCTTATGATACTCAAAAAATCAAAAATATGTATTTAGCAAGTGATAGTGGTGAACTGATGGGCAAGAAAGCCGTTATGGGTGCTTTAACTTTATATTTAGATTTCATTAATCTATTCATAATGCTTTTAAGACTTTTTGGTCAGAGAAGATAAAAAAATTACCTTACTAATTTTAAGTTAGTCCACTCAACTTTGTTTATTAGTTTATCTAAATTTTCAGATTTTTTTACTATTCTTCCATTTCTATCTAAAATATAAAATTTTTCTGCCTTATTTTTTGGATTCAAATTTTTTGATATTCTATAAACAGGTTTTTCAGATGCTCTTTGATAAACATCAAAAGTTATCTCTTTCTTATTTATTGAAAGTCCATAGTCTTTCCAGTCCCCAGAAGAAACTTTTCTTGCATATAAATTGAGTATGGCTTGAAGTTCCTTTTTGATAAAGAATTTTTCTTTTTTATAAAATCTGTTATTAACTATCAGTTTTAATTTACTCTTCATTTTTTTTATACCTCTGTATTAATGGTATTTGAGAAGCTGTGAATATGAAAGTTAATATTAGTATTCCCCAAACCTTAAAATTAATCCAAGTTTCCTCAGATTGTGTTCTCCAAATAATTTCATTAAGTATAGCTAAGAAAATAAAAAAGAAGACCCATCTATACATAAGTTTATCCCAACCTATATCTTCTAGTTTAAGCGAACCTTTAAAAAACAGTTTGAGAAAATTCTTATAAAATATTATTTTTCCTACCAATAATCCAATTGCAAAAAGAATGTTAATTACAGTAGGCTTTAAATATATAAATATTGGATTATTAAAAAAAATTGTTAATCCTCCAAAAATAGATATTAGAATTGCTCCCATCAATGGAATATAGGGTATTTTTTTTTCAAGAAAATATACAACTAAGACAGCAACTAACGTTGCTACAATTAATGGAGGGATCGCTATTATCAAATTCTTTCCGCCTCTATAATATATGATAAAAAAAATTAATAACGGCCCAAAGTCTGTTAAAAACTTAACAAAAGATTTATTCACAGGAAAAAGCTATCATAAAAGAAATTTAATTTAAATTTTTTTTATTGATTTTGTTGTAAATGTTATTATCTTTATTCAAAAATGGATTCAAAAAAAGCTAAATTTTCAATTGGCGATGTAGTTAAACACAGACACTTCAATTTCAGAGGCGTAATTTATGATGTAGATTTTGAGTTTAATAATTCGGAGGAGTGGTACGAGTCCATACCCAAAGATGTTCGACCCAGAAAAGATCAGCCTTTTTACCATTTACTTGCAGAGAATAACGAAATTACTTATGAAGCTTACGTTTCAGAACAAAATCTAATTGTAGATAGCTCTAACAAACCAATTCGACATCCTTTAGTTAATGAAGTTTTTTCTGAAAAAAGAGGCTCTGGTTACTACAAGCCATCAAATTAGTGGTTTTTTAATAGACTGCCACAAATTTAACAAATTTAATACAAAACTCCGGCTAAAATGAACAATAGTTTTTTTAGGTTAGTGTCTAGTTGGAAATTCATTTACTTCCTTTATCTCCCTCTCAATTTTCAACTGGACCAACAAAATAACTCATTCAAAGTTCATTCAAAATCAGTTAAATGAGGGCATGATTAAATTCTTAAATCCTAGTTATATTTTTTACTTAACTGGAAAGATTCTTAATTTTATAAAGATTTTTGTTATACCTATAATCATAATTGGAGTTATTTTTTCATTATTTATTTCACCAAAAGATTACATCCAAGGAGATGCCGTAAGAATTATGTATGTCCATGTTCCATCCGCCTGGATATCTTTGTCATGTTTTGCCCTAATCAGTTTTCTTTGCGTTATTAATTTTATCTTTAAAATTAAAAGCATAAGTTTAATTTATAAAAGTCTTGCTCCGATAGGATTAACTTTTAATTTTATAGCTATTTTTACCGGATCACTATGGGGAGAACCAACCTGGGGAACATGGTGGGCTTGGGATGCAAGATTAACCTCGATGTTAATTTTAATATTCTTTTATATAATTTTTATTTTGTCTTATAAATTCATTACGAACCCTGAAAGATCTTCTAAAATTTGTACCTTAATTTCTGTTTTGGGATTAATAAATCTTGTAATAATCAAATATTCTGTAAATTGGTGGCCCACACTTCACCAACCTTCAAGTATTAATTTAGCAGGTGAAACAACAGTACATTTTTCCATGTTAATACCGCTTGGAATCATGTTATTTGGGTTTTTACTGTATACTGCGCTAATTTTTCTAATGAAATATAGGATAGAAACAATTAGAGTAAAAAAGAAGAGTTTGAAAAAATTATGAATTTGAATATTTTTCTAATGAACGGTTACGGGATTTACGTCTGGTTATCTTTCCTATTAACCTTCCTGGTCTGTTTATTTTTGTTTTTAAGAACAAGAAAAACTTTAAAAAAACTTGAAAAAGATTTTATAAAGGAAACTCAAAACCTTTCCCAGCAGCAATTTGAAGATTTGAAAAAACAAAGAATCGTAAAAGAAATTTTAGTTTCACACTCAAGAACCTAATTTAGCATTTTTGAAATGCTTAATATTAAGACAAAAAATAGATTATCAATCTTCATAGCAATATCTGCATTAAGCATTATAATAATTATCTTTATTTTAAAAACACTAGAAGATAACGTTCTATATTTTTATTCCCCCACAGATGTAGAAGAAAGTAACAAAATGGTTTTTGGTGATACAATTAAAGTAGGTGGAATGGTTAAAAATGGATCAATCAAAACGAATGAAAACGAGATTAAATTTATTATTACAGACTACAAAAACGAAATAATTGTTAGTTACAAAGGTACAGTTCCCGCTCTTTTTGCCGAAGGTAAAGGAGTGGTTGCAGAGGGAAGTTTGCAGGATAAAAAGTTTTTTTTAGCTAAAAGAATTTTAGCAAAACATGATGAAAACTATATGCCTCCAGAAATTAAAGAAAGTTTAGAAAAAAATGCTAAGTAATCTTGGCATAATTTCTTCAAGCATATCACTACTAGCATCTTTACTTTTGATTTACCTTTCTTTTGTTGAGCTAAAGGTTTCTGGAGATAAAATTCAAAAAAAAATATATAAATTTTCATCAGTTCAATTAATTTTTTCTTTATTAAGTTTTTTAGTTCTTTTGATTGGATACATATTTTCAGATTTCTCTATGATCAATGTTTATGAAAATTCACATACCGAAAAACCATTGCTTTATAAAATTTCAGGAACTTGGGGAAATCACGAAGGCAGCTTGTTATTATGGATAAATATACTTGTGTTATTTTCTTTTTTATTTCTATTTTTAAATAAAAATAAAAATAAAAATTTTAAAATTTTTACATTAATTTTTCAAAATTTATTAATTTCAATATTTTTTATTTTTCTTTTAACTAATTCAAATCCATTTTCTCCTGTATTTCCTATTCCTGGTGAAGGTTTAGGCTTAAATCCAATTTTACAGGACCCAGCTTTAGCAATACATCCTCCTTTGCTTTACGTTGGTTTTGTTGGATCTTCAATTTATTTTTCTGCAGCCCTAGCTGCTCTCATTTCTAAAGTAGAGGCCAAGTCTCTCGCCACAACATTAAAACCTTGGATATCGATTTCATGGTTTTTTCAAACCACCGGGATACTCGTAGGATCAATTTGGGCATATTATGAACTTGGTTGGGGAGGGTATTGGTTTTGGGATCCAGTAGAAAATTCTTCTTTGATGCCATGGTTTTTAATGACCGCCTTACTTCACTCAGTTTTAGTTCTAGAAAGAAGAATAGGTCTTTATTCTTGGGTAATAATTTTGAGTATTTTAACTTTTACAATGAGTGTAGTTGGAACTTTTTTAGTTAGATCAGGAATTTTAAATTCTGTACATACGTTTGCAAACGATCCTTCAAGAGGATTATTTATTCTTACATTTTTGATACTGATGGTGTTTTCATCAATATTTATCTTTTTTAAATATACTCCATCAGAAAAAAAAAATTATAAGATTTTTTCAAAAGAATTTTTTATTTTAATTAATAATTGGTTTATGGTTTTTTTCTTAGCAGTTGTGTTAATTGGAACATTGTATCCAGTTTTTCTTGATACTTTAATAGGAGAAAAAATATCTGTTGGACCACCGTACTATAATTTTGTTTTAGCACCATTTTTAATTCCTTTATTATTTTTAATGACCTCAGGACCTAAGCACAAATGGATTTCCTCAGAAACTAAAATTTTTTTTGATATAATTTTATTTTTGTCAGTATTTTTATTTTTGATTATTTTTTTTATAATAAAGGAAAATAATTTGCTAATAAATTTGATATTATTATTTTCAATATATTTAATTATTCAAAATATTTTTGATTTTTATGAAAATTTAAAAAATAGAAATATTAATTTATCAAGAATTATTTCACATTTTGGTTTTGGGCTTTTAATTTTTTTCATATCAGTTAATCACATATTTTCTGTAGAAAGCAATTTTAATGTTAGGGTGGGAGAAAAAAAAGATATTAAAAATTATATTATTAAATTTGAAAATTTAGAAACCTCATCAGGCAATAACTACAAGTCCGTTGTTGGATATTTTGAAATTTTTAATAAAAAAAAATTAATTAAAGAAAATTTAGAACCAGAAATAAGGGTTTATAATCAACCCAAAACAATAACCTATGAGGCATCTATAAATTCAAATTTATTTTCAGATACTTACTTAACAATGAGCAATATATCGGACAGTGATATTTTTAATATAAAATTTCAGAAAAAACCCTTTATGAATTTTATATGGCTTTCCGTCTTACTTATTTCGCTTGGAGGAATCCTTAATTTTTTTAAGAGAAAAAAAGAAATATGAAAAAGATACATTTAATCACAACCTTCGCTTTTCTTATATTTATTTTTACTACTCTTTATTTGAGTCTTAATAATAGAAAGATTTACAATACAAAAGATATAATTGGACAAAAAATTGATACAGTAGAACTAACTCTTTTTGACAACAGCAAAACATTTAACACAAAAGAGATTTCAAATTATAAATTTACTTTATTTAACTTCTGGGCGTCCTGGTGCGCACCATGTAGAAAAGAACATAAAAATTTAATAAAACTAAGCAAAAATAAAAATTTAAAGATTATTGGAGTTAATTTTAAAGATAATAAAACTCAAGCAAAAGAATTTTTACAAGAAATGGGAGATCCCTTTTTTATTTTGATAAGCGATCCCAAGGGCAAGCAATCTGTTAATTTTGGTATATACGGTATCCCAGAAACAATTCTTGTAAATGAAGATCTGACAATTTTAAAAAAGTATATAGGACCTTTGGATCTTAAAGATGTAAAAGAAATAAAGAAAATAATTAAGCAATGAAGAAAATATTTATCGTATTAATATTAATTTTTATAAGCACAAAACTTGTTGCTGCAGCAAATACAAAAGATGAAATTTTAAAAAATCTTAGATGCTTAGTTTGCCAAGGACAGACAATATCGGACTCAAATTCAGATTTTGCAAACATTATCAGAAGTGTTGTTGATGACAAAATTCAAGAAGGTTTAACCGAGAAGGAAATATATAAATTTTTATCAGAAAAGTATGGAGATTGGATTTTGTTTAATCCACCACTGAAAAACTATAGTTATATTTTATGGTTTCTGCCATATGTGTTATTTGTATTGGGTGGTGCAATTCTCTATTTGATGATCAAAAAAACGTTAATAGAAAAGAAATAATCAGCTATATACTTTTTGAAATTTAAATTGTATTTTTTAAAAAATGAGATTTAAATTTTTAGTAGTTAATATAATTTTATGCTTATTTTTTAATAGCTTCTCTTTTGCTGACGAAAAAAGATCGGGCATAAATTTTTATACCGGAATGTTTGATTTCAGTGATGACGGTAAAAGAGCCACTATTTATGGAATTGAGCATCAAAATGAAAATTTATATAGGGACACTATTTTTGGAAGAATTTCTCCGGTAACTGGAGCAATGATAACAGCGGATAGCGCAACATATGTTTATACTGGTATAGAAGCAAATTATTCATTAGGAGCATTAAATGTTACACCAAGTTTTACACCTGGTTGGTACAGACAAGGTGATGGTAAAGATCTAGGTCATCCATTAGAATTTAAAAGTGAGGTTCAATTATCACTTGATCTTAGCGAAGGTACGAATTTAGGAATGTCCTACAACCACGTATCGAATGCTAGTCTAGGAGATAAAAATCCTGGAGCAAATAGCTATATGTTTAATTTCTTAAAAAGATTTTAAACTCATTAAAAATCTAAATGAATCTTAAAAATTGTTACAACTTCGATGATTTTAGGAAATTAGCCAAAAAAAATTTACCAGCCCCAATATTTCATTATATAGATGGAGGTTCTGACGATGAGGTGACTCTTAAGAGAAATACCGAGTCTTTTTCAAAATGTGATTTAGTTCCTAGTATTCTAGCGAGTGTTGGAGAGCCAGATATGTCCACAGAAGTTTTGGGTAAGAAAATAAAAATGCCTCTATTTTTATCTCCAACTGCAATGCAAAGGCTCTATCATCACGATGGCGATAAAGCTAGCGCTCGGGCAGCAGAAAAATTTGGAACATTTTATAGTATGTCAACAATGGGAACTTCATCCATTGAAGAAATTTCAAATATTTCAGGAGGGCCAAAATTATTTCAATTATATATTCATAAAGACCAGAGTTTAACCGATAACTTAATAGATCGATGCAAAAGATCAGGATTTAATGCTATGTGTTTGACTGTTGATACGGTAGTAGCCGGTAACCGCGAAAGAGATCATAAGTGGGGGTTTACTACACCACCAAAATTAACTTTAAAAAGTTTATTAAGTTTTTCTTTACATCCAAAATGGTCGATGAATTATTTAACTCATAAAAAATTTGAATTAGCAAACGTATCTCACTTTACAAAAAAGGGCAGCAGTATAGCCAAAGGTGTAATGGAATATATAAACGAGCAGTACGATCCAGCGATGGGCTGGAAAGATGCTGAGTATTGCATCAAAAAATGGGGAGGACCATTTGCAATTAAAGGCGTTATGTCAGTTGACGATGCAAAGCGTGCGGTAGAAATTGGGGCCTCGGCAATTATGCTTTCAAACCATGGTGGCAGACAACTTGATGGGTCCAGAGCACCTTTTGATCAACTTCCAGCTATAGCAGATGCTGTTGGTGGAAAAGCTGAGATAATTTTAGATGGAGGAATAAGAAGGGGAACACATGTTCTAAAAGCTTTATCACTAGGTGCGACAGCATGTAGTTTTGGAAAAGGTTATTTGTTTGGACTTGGAGCAGGCGGACAGAAAGGTGTGGAAGCTGTTTTGCAAAGAATGCAAGAGGAAATTAGAAGAGATATGATACTTTTGGGATGTAAATCAGTAAAAGACTTAAATAAATCAAACGTTGCATTTAGATAATGAAGTTAGCAAAAAGTTTAGACAGACTGGGAACAGAAACTGCTTTTAGTGTTCTTGCGGAGGCAAAAAAATTAGAAGCTGCTGGAAAGCCGATGATACATTTAGGATTGGGCCAACCTGATTTTAAAACACCAAAACATATTGTTGATGCAGCGAAGAAAGCTTTGGATGATGGTCACCATGGTTATGTTTTATCAAATGGCATACTCGAATGTAGACAAGCAGTAACTAGGAAAATAAAAAAACTTTATAATCAAGATATTGATCCAGAAAGAATAATAATAATGCCTGGCGGAAAACCTACGATGAATTATGCCATTCAATGTTTTGGTGAACCAGGTGCAGAAATAATTCATCCAACACCTGCATTTCCAATTTACGAGTCTATGATTAACTTTACAGGCTCAAAACCAGTTCCATATGATCTTACCGAGAATAAAGATTTGAAATTTAATCCTGAAAAAATATTATCTTTAATAACAGATAAAACAAGATTGTTAGTTTTAATCAATCCAAATAATCCAACAGGAAGTTTTGTTGAAAAATCAGATATTGATGTATTAGCCGAGGGACTTAAGAGACACCCACAAGTAACAATTTTAAGTGACGAGATTTATAGTAGGCAAATATTTGATGGAAAAGAAATGCCATCATTTTTTAATTATCCAGAATTAAGAGAAAGACTAATTGTTCTCGAAGGTTGGAGCAAAGCATATTCGATGACAGGTTGGAGATTAGGATGGAGTTTCTGGCCAAAAAATTTAGTAGAACATGTAAACAAACTTTTAATTAATAGTGTTTCCTGCGTTAATGCAGCAGCTCAGTTTGCAGGTATTGCAGCTTTGGATGGACCCGATGATTCAATAAACGAAATGATGAGGAAATTTTCAATTAGAAGAAAACTTATACACGAAGGTTTAAATAGTTTACCAGGTGTAGAATGTAGTTTGCCAGGAGGTGCGTTTTATGCATTTCCAAAAGTAATTGGAACGGGAATGAATGGCAAGGAATTTGCAAAAAAATGTATGCACGAAGCAGGAGTGGCTATAGTGCCAGGTACTGCTTTTGGAAAAACAGCGAAAGATTATGTCAGATTTAGTTTTGCAGCCTCTAGTGACAATATTTCTCAAGCACTAGATAAAATTAAAAAGATTCTTTAGTAAAAACCAAATTTATTAGTCCATTTTGGCCACATAATTTTTTGACCAGAGTATTTTTAGATTATAGAATAAAATTATGACTACCTTAAAAATGCCTAAAGTTGACAGAAAGATTTTAAAGGATAAAGAGAAAATAGTAAAAGATATTTGCTACTTTACAAAGAGAAAAAATATTTTATCTGAGCCCGAAGAGTTAAAACCATATGAAACGGATGGTTTAACAGCTTATAAACAAACACCAATGCTTGTAGTTTTACCAGAAACTACTCAAGAGGTAAGTAAGATTTTATCTTACTGTAATAAGAGAAAAATAAAAGTTGTGCCAAGGGGTGCCGGCACTGGTTTGGCGGGAAGTGCTTTACCTTTGGCAGACTGTGTTTTACTAGGTCTTGGAAAATTTAATAAAATATTAGAAAAAGATTATAAAAACAGATGCGTTGTAGCCCAGCCAGGTGTAACAAATCTTGCTATAACGCACGCTGTTCAAGACAAGGGCTTTTATTATGCTCCAGATCCTTCAAGCCAAATAGCTTGCTCAATAGGAGGAAATGTTGCTGAAAATTCGGGAGGAGTTCATTCGTTAAAATATGGAACAACAACTAACAATATTCTTGGAATAGAGGTGGTTTTAATGGACGGAACCATAACGAGAGTTGGAGGAAAGGTTTTTGATTCCCCAGGTTATGATTTACTTGGATTGATAACTGGATCCGAAGGTTTGTTATGCGTAATTACTGAAGTTACTGTAAAAATTTTAAAAAAACCTGACACAGTCAAAGCTATTCTCCTTGGTTTTCCAACCATAGAGGATGGAGGAAATTGTGTTACGAAAATTATTTCAGAAGGAATAATTCCTTCTGGTATGGAAATGATGGACAAAGTCTTGCTCGAAGCAACTAATAATTTTTCTAAAGCTGGTTATCCCTTGGACGCAGAAGGAATGTTAATCGTTGAGTTAGATGGAACAAAATCAGAGGTTAATGAGTTAATCAATAGGGTAGCTGAAATTGCAAAACAAAATAAATGTTCAAGTATGAAAATAAGCAAATCAGATGAAGAGAGATTAAAATTTTGGTCAGGAAGGAAAGCGGCTTTTCCGGCTTGCGGAGAAATGGCGCCGGATTACTATTGTGTAGACGGGACCATTCCAAGGGGAAAATTAGCTAAAGTTTTAAGAGAAATCACAAAACTATCAAAAAAATATAAATTACCTGTAGCTAATGCATTTCATGCAGGCGATGGAAATTTACATCCAATTATTATGTTTGATGCCAATGACAAAAAATCATTGGCAAAAACAGAAAAATTTGGTGCAGATATTTTAAAATTATGTGTGAAATTTGGTGGAGTTTTATCTGGAGAGCACGGCATAGGTGTAGAAAAACGTGAATTAATGTGTGAGATGTTTAATAATAATGATATTCAACAACAAATTAGTATAAAAAATTCATTGGATCCAAGCTCCTTGTTAAATCCAGGGAAAGTATATCCCATTCTAAGAAAATGCGCTGAAGAAGGAAGGTTACATATTCATGGAAGAGATAAGTCAAAATTCTCAGACATTCCTAGATTTTAATTCAGATATATTAAAACCTAGCAATGAGAACGATCTTCAGGAAATAATAAAATATTGCTACAAAAAAGATTTGCCAATTGAAATAGTGGGAACGGGAACAAAAAATCAAATAGGAAAAAAACTTCAATGCGCAAAAATTCTTGACATGTCTAATATTTCAGGAATTTTAGAATACAAACCCGAGGAACTCTACATAACAGTTAAAGCTGGAACGCCAATTAAAACTGTACAGGATGAATTAAGAAAGAATAATCAACACTTGGCTTTTGAACCTATAAATTTTTCTCAACTATTTAAAAAAGATTCAAACGAGGGAACCATAGGCGGTACTTTGTCATGTAATTTTTCTGGATCTAGAAGATTTAAAGTTGGTAGTGCAAGAGACCATATTCTTGGTTTTAAAGGATACAATGGAAAAGGTGAAAAAATTAAATCAGGAGGAACTGTTGTAAAAAATGTAACAGGATATGATTTATCTAAATTAGTCACAGGCTCTTTTGGGACTCTTTTAATATTAAGTGAAATTACTTTAAAAGTTTTACCATTGCAAACTGATACAAAAACTATAATTGTTAGCGGCTTGGCATTAGAACATTCTATGGGTGTCATGGGATCTGCCATGGATTCATCAAATGATCCATCGGGCGCAGTATTTTATCCGAGCAACTTTAGAAACAACTTCGTATTTAACGATCTCACCCATCCTGGTTCAATAACCGCTATAAGAGTTGAGGGTACAAAAACTTCAACAGAAGAAAGAATAAATAATCTTATCGAAGACTTATCTTTAATAGATAAAAATATCACAGTTTTGGACAATACTCAGTCAGAAATTTTTTGGGAAGACACAAGGAATCTTAAAGTTTTTTCGAAAAACCAAAAAAGCCTTCTAAGAGCTGTGATTCCTGCATCAGAAACAATAAATTTAATAAATAGATTAAAAACATTTCACCCGAGCTATTTTATCGATTGGGGCGGCTCATTAGTTTGGTTAGAATTAGATTACTTGTCCAATCAAAAAATTGATCAAATTAGAAAAAGAATTTTAGATTCAGGGGGGTATTTAACGGTGATTAAATCTCCAGAAAATCTTAAATCTTCCTCTGAAATCTTTACTATTGATCCAATTAAATTTAAGATTTCACAAAGTTTGAAAAAAAGCTTTGATCCAAAAAGGATTTTTAATCCAGGCAAAATGTATACAGGAATATAAATGCAAACAAATTTTTCAGAAGATCAACTAAGGGACAAAGATAACAAATCTACAGAAAAAATTTTAAGAAAATGTGTTCATTGTGGTATGTGCAACGCAACATGTCCAACTTTTAATATTCTGGGAGATGAACTGGATGGTCCGAGAGGAAGAATATATTTAATAAAAGAAATGATAGAAAAGAAAAAAACTCCAACTAAAAAAGTGGTGTCACATATTGACAAATGTTTATCATGCTATGCTTGTATGACTACTTGTCCTTCAGGGGTTAATTACATGCACTTAATTGATCACGGAAGAAATTACGTAGAGAAGAGATATAAAAGACCATTTTCAGAAAGAATATTTAGAGATTTTCTTTCAAAAACTTTGCCAAAACCTAAAATTTTTAAATTTTTAATTTTATTTTCAAAGTTTGGAAAAATTTTTAAATTTTTAATGCCAAAAAGCCTAAGGTGCATGTTGGATCTGGCTCCTAACAAAATATATGGAAAGACACTAAGATCTCAGAATATCTACAAAGCTCAAAGAAAAAAGCCAACCGCAAGGGTTGCTTTGTTAACTGGGTGTGTTCAAAGAATTGTTTCACCACAAATCAATGAATCTACTATCAGATTATTAACTAGACATGGAGTTGAAGTAATTACAATGCCAGAAATAGAATGCTGCGGATCTTTAAATCATCATCTTGGAAAAGAAAACCTTGCAAAAGAAAATTTTAAAAAAAATATTAACCTATGGTATGATGAATATTTGAAAAATGGATTAGATACTATTATTTCTAATACTTCAGGCTGTGGAACTACTTTAAAAGACTATGGATTTATATTTAGAGAAGATAAAGAACTAAAAAAGAAAGCCAAAAAAATATCTGATTTAACAAGAGATATTTCAGAATTTCTTGATGAAAATTTGAAACTTAATTTTAAGAAAGAGAAAAATTCAAAAATATATAATATTGCATATCATTCTGCTTGTTCTATGCAGCATGGTCAGAATGTTCACAAACAACCAATAGACTTATTAAAAAAAACTGGAAACACAATTTTAGATATACCAGATGGACATATCTGTTGTGGTTCAGCCGGGACCTATAATATTTTACATACAAATATCGCAAAACAATTGTTAAAACAGAAGGTTGAAAACATTAATAAGGTAAAGCCAGATTTAATTTCTACCGGAAATGTTGGATGCATGATGCAAATTGCTAATGGAATTAATATTCCAATAGTTCATACGGTAGAATTGATAGATTGGTACACTGGTGGACCAAAGCCCAGAAGTCTTGGAAAAATATGAAAAAGAAAATTTTAATTACTAGAAAATTATTAAGAGAAAATGAAGAAAAAGCGTCTAAACTTTGGGATGTTCAGTTAAATTTAAATGATGAAGTTTATTCTCAAAAAAAATTAATTGAATTAAGCAAAGGATTTGATGGAATTCTAAGCTCTTTAACTGACAAAATTGATGAAAAAGTTATAAATAGTCTACCTTCAAGTATAAAAATTATTTCTAATTTTGCAGTTGGTTTTGGGAATATTGATCATGAAGCAGCAAAAAAGAAAAACATTGCTGTTACGAATACTCCAGATGTCCTGACAGACGCTACAGCTGAAATAGCAATGCTTTTAATTCTTGGTGCATGCAGAAGAGTCAACGAAGGCATTAATCATGTAAAAAAGGAGAATTGGAAGTGGTCAGCAGATTTTTTAATTGGGAAACAACTCACAGGTTCTAGGCTTGGTATTTTAGGCATGGGAAGAATTGGAAGAGCTTTAGGAAAATTAGCTAAAAGTTTTGGTATGGAAATTCATTACAGAAATAGATCAAGATTAAGTCCAGAACTTGAAATGGGTGCAAAATATCATGAAAGTATAAAAAGTTTATTTTCAGTTTCTGATGTGTTGTCTATTTGTTGTCCTGCAACAAAAGAAACTAAAGATATTATAAACAAGGAAACTTTGGAATACTTTCCAAGCGGAGCTATTATTACAAATGTTGCAAGAGGAGATATGATCGACGATGAAGCTATGATTCAAGCTTTAGTAAATAGAAAAATATACGCAATAGGTCTAGACGTTTACAAAGGAGAACCAAAAATTCATCAAGGATATTTGAATCAACCTACAGCCTTCATCTTACCTCATCTTGGTAGTTCAACTAAAAAAACCAGAATGGCCATGGCAAATCTGGCAATTGATAATATAGATGAATTTTTTAGTACTGGTAAATGTAAAAATAGGATTAATTGATACAATCTAAAATTGAATTATAAAAATCTTTTGTTCTAAATCATCGAGACTCCCTGTGTCATTTGTGTTTAAATAAAACGAATAGTTAATTAACTAAGGGGGACAATTATGTCTAAGAAAGAAAAAACGTTAAGAAGAGTGAAAACTCCTTCAAGACGTAAATTCTTTAAAGCAGCAGCAGCAACAGGTGCAGCAGCGGCAGCAACAATTGCAATGCCGAATGTAGCGTTTGGTGCTCCTAAAACTTTAAAGATGCAAGCAGCTTGGCCTTCTGGAGCAAATATATTCTTCGAAATGGCAGGCGACTATGCAAAAATGGTTAGCGACATGTCAGGCGGAGAACTGAAGATTGATCTTCAGCCAGTTGGCGCAGTAGTTAAAACTTCTGAAATCGGTCAAGCAGTAAGTTCGGGTGTTCTTGATATGGGACACTGGGTAACTGCTTACTGGTACGGAAAAAATCCAGCAGCATCATTATTTGGTACTGGTCCTTCGTACGGAATGTCATCTCAAGAAGTTATGGGATGGATGGAGTACGGTGGAGGAAGAAAACTATACGAAGAAGTAATCTCAAAGGTTGGCTTCAACTATATAGGTTTCTTTCATATGCCAATGCCTGCTCAGCCATTTGGTTGGTTCAAAAAGAATGTAACTAAAGTGTCTGATGTTAAAGGTATGAAGTATAGAACGGTTGGTCTTGCGACTAACGTTTTAACAGCAATGGGAATGGTTGTAAGACAGCTTCCTGGTGGAGAAATTCAACCTGCGATGAAAACAGGTTTGATTGAAGCCGCGGAGTTTAACAACCCAACTTCAGACTCACAGTTTGGTATGCAAGATGTATCTAAGCATTATCACTTAGGTAGCTTCCACCAATCTCAAGAGATGTTTGAAATTCCAATTAATAAGAAGACATTTGGAGGATTAGAACCTAAGCATCAGGCTATTCTGAAAAATGCTGCTTATGCTGCGAATACAGACAACTACTTTAAAGCATTAGTGAGATACTCAGCAGATTTATCTAAGTTGATGAACAAACATAAAGTTAATGTTTATCAAACTTCAGATGAAATCTTAGCTCAACAATTAAAAGGATGGGACAAAGTTATTGGAGATTTCAATAAAAAAGATCCTTTCTTTAAAAAAGTTGTAGACTCACAAAAAGCTTACGCTAAAAGAGTAATGAAGTACTTGCTGATGAATCAGCCTAATTACAGACTGGCTTATGAAAATGAGTTCGGTAATTTAGCAAAAGTTAAAATCTAATAGATTTTTAAAAATTAAAAGGGGGCTCTCGTAGCCCCCTTTTTTTATGGCAATTCAAAAGAAATTAGAATAACTTATTAAAGGATGATGAGGGGATACATACATTTTGCAGATCAATTAAGCACTTCACTAGGTAAGGCATTTTCTTGGTGCATAGTTATTTTAATGGGTGGAACTTGTTATGAAGTTATTATGGCCTATGCTTTCAATGCTCCGACACTTTGGAATTTTGATTTTAGTTTACAAATGTACGCAGGAATTTTTATGATGGCGGCTGCATATACTTTATCTACAGAAGCTCATGTGAGGGGAGATGTAATTTATAGACTTTTTAAACCACGTACCCAAGCTTGGATTGATTTAATTCTTTATTTTATTTTTTTCTTTCCTGGTATTATTGCATTGGTTTTTTATGGTTACGAGTATGCGGCTTTAGCTTGGAAAATTAAAGAAACCAGCTGGAATAGTCCTGCACAAATTAATATTTATATGGCCAAAACTTTTATTCCTTTATCAGGTGTGTCTTTAGTCATTCAAGGTATAAGCGAAGTTTTTAGATGTATTATTTGTATCCAAACTGGTCATTGGCCTGCAAGATCAGTTGTAGCAGCAGAAGAAACAGAAAAAATGTTAATGAGAACTTCTCAAGACGAGGATCAAAAAGATGTTATTTAGTTTAACAAATCCCGAAATAGCAATAATGATGATGGGAGTTTTTCTTTTTGCTGTTCTACTAGGATTTCCAATTGCATTTACATTGTTGGCAATGGGAGTGGGTTTTGGATACTACGCTTATTACGATCCTTCACAGATGGAGCATCTGTTTGATAATAGAATTTTTACACTGTTAGTTTCTAATACTTATACAATAATGGATAATAATGTGTTAACGGCAGTGCCATTATTTTTATTTATGGGCTACTTAGTTGAACGTGCTGGTATAGTTTCGCGTTTATTTTTTGCAATTAGGCTTGCTTCACACAAATTACCTGCTTCAATGGCAGTTGCTGCTTTAGTAACTTGTGCATTATTTTCAACAGCAACAGGTATAATTGGTGCCGTAGTAACTTTGATGGGATTATTAGCCTGGCCAGCGATGATTAGAGCTGGGTACGATAAAAAATTTGCATCAGGAGTAATATGTTCTGGTGGATGTCTTGGTATTTTAATTCCACCAAGCATTATGTTAATTGTTTATGCCGTTATAGCTCAGCTGTCGCCACTAAGATTATTTGCTGCTGCTATATTTCCAGGATTAATGCTAGCAGGACTTTATATTATTTATGTAATAGTTTTAGCTTACTTTAAACCAGAATTGGCACCAAAACCTAAAGAGGAAGATATACCTCCAAGATCAGTAATTATTCGTGAAGTAATGGTTTCATTTCTTCCATTATTCTCTTTGATTATTCTTGTACTCGGAACAATCTTAGCAGGTTTGGCCACACCAGCAGAGGCTGCTGCAGTTGGAGCATTTGGATCCATTGTGTTATCTGTTTTTTATAAAACTTTAAAATGGAAAAATTTTAAAGAATCAGTATTTTTAACTGCAAAAACTACTGCGATGATCATGTGGCTTTTTGTAGGATCATGGACATTTGCGTCGGTCTTTTCTTACTTAGGCGGCCATGAAGTATTTGAACATTTTTTTAAGTCTATGGATTTACAGCCTTGGCAATTTTTAGTTATTACTCAAATAATTATTTTCTTGTTGGGCTGGCCTCTTGAGTGGACTGAAATTTTAATTATATTTGTGCCAATATTCTTACCATTAGTTGAGTTTTTTGGAGTTAATCCGTATTTCTTTGCAATGTTAATTGCACTAAACTTACAAACTTCATTTTTAACACCACCGATGGCCATGTCCGCTTATTATTTAAAAGGTGTGCAAAGTAAAAATGTAGAATTGCTTGATATCTTCAAAGGCATTATGCCATTTTTATTAATTGTTATTTTTGCAATGTTTTTAATGTATACGTTCCCTGGAATAGCACTTTGGTTGCCAGAAGCACTATTTGCTAACTAATAGTAAAAAATGAGCAAAATTCTTTCAATTTCAGCTGTTGAGCTAGTTGAAAAACTAAAAAGCGGCGAAGTTTCTTGTGTAGATGTCTGTAAGGAATATCTTAAAAGGGTAGATAAATTTGAAAAGGATGTAAAAGCTTGGGCCTTTTTAGATAAAAAACTTTTATTAGAGAAAGCTGAAGAAAAAGATGAATACAGAAAATCTGGCAAACCATTGGGACCACTTCACGGTTTACCAATTGGAATAAAAGATATTATTGGAACTGAAGATATGCCAACAGAATGTGGAACAATTTTAAGAAAAGGAATGTCTGAAAGCGCAGATGCTGAAGTAGTTAATCTTTTAAAAATTTCTGGGGCAATAATTATGGGAAAGACAGTTACAACAGAACTTGCATATTTTGATCCAGGAAAAACTACCAATCCTCATGATAAAACTAGAACACCAGGAGGATCATCAAGTGGCTCAGCAGCAGCTGTTGCAGCACACATGACTCCTTTGTCGGTTGGAACTCAGACAAAAGGTTCAATAATTAGGCCGGCTTCTTATTGTGGAGTTGTTGGGTACAAACCTTCTTTTGGTTTAATATCAAGAAATGGAGTTTTGAAGCAATCTTCAAAGTTGGATCATGTTGGTGTATTTGGAAAAAAAGTTGAAGATGTTGCTCTTCTCGCTAAATGTCTGATCAAAAAAGATTTGTATGATAAAGATACAGTTCATTATTCTGCAGATAAAATGTTAGAAGAGTGCAGAAAAGGACCCCATTTCGATCCTAAATTTATATTTTATAAAACTACAAATTGGAAAAATATAGATAAAGAATCTCAAAAAGCTTTTCAATTTTTGATAAAGAAACTAAAAAAACACATAGAGGTTTTTGACGAACCTTCTTATTTTAAAGATATACATAAACACCAGCAAGTAATTCATGAAACTGACATGGCGAATAGTTTTCAAAAATTTTACAAAGATTCTAAAAATAAGCTTGGAAAAAAACTTGTTGAAGCCATTGAACGTGGATACAAATATTCCGCAGGCCAATATACAGAAGCAAAAGATTTTATGGAGCAAAGTTACAGATCTTACAGCGAGGTTTTTGAAGATTATCATGGTGTAATAACACCTGCTTCCACTGGTGTTGCTGATAAAGGATTAAAATTTACAGGTAGCCCAGAGTTCTGCACAGCATGGACTTATATGGGCCTACCATCTATTTCGTTACCTTTACTTACCGGAGAAAATAACCTACCATTAGGTGTTCAACTAGTTGGAAATAAACTTGATGATCTAAGATTTTTAGGTGTTGCTAATTGGTTGGAAAAGAACTGCAAAGACAATGAATAAAATAACAACAATAATAGGATGTGGTTTAGCTGTAGCTTTCTTAATTGGATTAGCTACAACTTTAACCAGATCAATGATGATTGGTTTTAAAGATGTTCTTCCAGTTTATATTCTTATGGGCTTAGTAATTTGTATGATGCTTTATGAAGCCTTCTTCGAAAAAAAATAAAAATTTAATTTTTCCATATTTTTTACTATTTTTGCAGCCAGTATTTATGGCAAGCAATTTAATTGTCGCAAGAGGAGGGGTAGAATTTGTTCCTCCTGTATCTTTGGCTTTTTGGAGATGGACAACAGTATTTATTCTATTAATTCCTTTTTTTTATAAACCAATATTAAAAAAAATTAAGATTTTTAGAGATGAATTTTTAAAACTCTTTTTTCTTGGCTTAACAGGCTGCGGAATATGCGGGGCATTTCCTTTTGTAGCCGGTCAAACAACAACAGTTGTAAATATGGCTGTAATATATACATCTTCTCCAATATTTATAATTTTATTATCAAGTTTAATTTACAAAGAAAAAATAAAATTGATCCAAATTCTTGGCTTGATACTTTGTTTGTTTGGAGTTTTTTCTATTATTTTCAAAGGAAATGTTTCGATCTTATCAAATTTAGATTTTACTGTTGGAGATATTTGGATGTTAGGGGCCGCAATAAGCTGGGCATTATATTCTGTATATTTACTTAATTGGAAATCAAAATTTGATTTAATTACAAGGTTTGTCCTAATTGCAATGTTTGGTTCAATTTCATTATTTCCGTTTTATTTATTTGAAGAGTTTCAAAGTCAAAGTACTACTTTTGATTTAAATTTTCTTTTTTGGGTAATTTTTGCAGCGGTATCTCCAGCAATAATAGCTTTCACTCTTTATGCTAAAGTACAAAGATATTTGGGTGCATCAATAACTGGTTTTACGCTATATTTATTTACTGTATATGGTGCTTTTTATGGTTTAGTATTTTTTGGTGAAACTTTAGAATATTTCCATTTAATAGGAGCCTTTTTAGTTTTTACTGGTGTTTATCTTGCAAAAAAAAATTAAATTTATGTTTACAGCTTCAGTAATAATAATTTTATGTTACTTGCTTGTAGTTGTTTTTGTATTTTTCTATCAAAGAAATCTTCTATACCATCCATTTGAAAATAATTATTCTACTGATAAAGCAAACTTTTCTTATAAAGAGGTTTTTATACCAGTATCCAACGGAAATAGTTTGAAAGGATGGTTTCATACAAAGGACCTTAATAACAAAAAAACCTTAGTTTTTTTTCACGGAAATGCAGGTGATTTAAGAAATAGAATTTATAAACTTAATCTGATCAAGGATTTTGATATTAACTTTTTAATTGTTGCTTACAGGGGGTTTAGCGGAAATAATGGTAAGCCTACCGAGATAGGTCTGTACGAAGATGCTCGAAGTACATTGAATTGGTTAACAAAACAGAAGATTAAGGAAGGTCAAATTATAATTTATGGAGAGTCTTTAGGAACTGGAGTTTCAATTGAAGTTGCCCAAAATAAAGAATTTGCCGGAATTATTTTAGAATCACCATTTACCTCAATGGTGGATGCAGGAAAATTTTACTATCCCTACTTACCAGTCTCTCTTTTATTAAAAGATAAATACGAAACTGTAAAAAAATTAAAAAATGTAAATATTCCTATTTTAGTAATGCATGGAAAAAAAGATAAAATAGTTCCCTTTCATATGGGTAAACAAGTTTTTCAAAAAGCCAATACACCAAAATTTTCTTATTTTCCAGATAACGATGATCATATGATGGATTATAATAAAGATCTTTTAGAAACTTTAAGTAATTTTTTTAAATCTATTTAATTTTAAAACCACTTTGTTGGGTAATTTCGTTTTAAAATAATTTTATTTAAAAAAACAGACATCAAAATTATTACAATCGTGCCAGTAATAACTGGAGACAAAACAAAATCAAAAGATACATCAGTGAATAGAACTACCAGAGGATTAGAAGCAGCAGGTGGATGCATTACTTTAAGATAAACCATTAATGCCACAGCAACACCAACTGATAAACCTAGTGAGTAAAAAGAAAATCCAATTGTTTCATTAAAAATAATTCCAACCAGAACAGAAACTAAATGCCCAAAAAAAATATTTTTTGGCTGTGCTGTTTCTAAATTATAAAGGACAAAAACTATAAAAACAGTCGCTCCAAAAGAAAACATTAGCCATACCCCAGCAGATGTTTTTAAAGTTAAAAATGCAAGAACTCCTATAACTAATGCCGCTGATATTCCCGATGCAATTGGCTCTATATTTTTTGGTATTTTCATTTTTAATTTTTAACTAACATTTTAGCAAATTGGTTTGAATTAAAAGAATGTAAATCACTTTCTTTTTCTCCCATACCAACTGCCATTATAGGCAAACCATACTTTTTGCATATAGCCAACAATATACCCCCTTTGGCCGAAGTATCTAATTTAGTAATTATTAAACCAGTTAAATTAGAAATTTTTTTAAATTCTTCAACTTGATTTAAGGCGTTTTGGCCTGTTGTTGCGTCTAAAACCAAAATTGTTTCATGAGGATATTCTGGATTTATTTTTTTCAAAACATTAAATATTTTTTTATATTCTTCCATAAGATTTTTTTTATTTTGTAATCTTCCTGCAGTATCGATAAAAGCTAAATCTGATTTGTTTTCCTCGGCAAATTTTGCAGTTTTGTATCCAACAGATGCTGGATCAGTTCCTAGGTCTGACTTTACAAAATCAGCACCAATTTTCTTGGACCAAAGTTCTAGTTGGTCAATAGCAGCTGCTCTAAAAGTATCAGCAGCACCAAAGACTATTTTTTTTCCTTTATTTTTAAATAATTTTCCTAACTTACCTATTGTTGTTGTTTTTCCTACACCGTTTACTCCTGCAACAACTATGATAGAAGGTGAGTTCTTATACAGGTTATCAAGTTTTTTTTCATAAGGGCTAAGTATTTTAGATATTTGTTCCCCAAGAAAATCAAATATTTCTTTTTCGTCTTTAATTTCTTTTCCTATCTTTTCTTTTTTAAATTCATCTTTTAGATCTGAAGCTATTTGTGTACCAACGTCAGACTCAATAAGAAGCTCTTCAAATTTATTTAGTAAATCTTCATCTATCTTTTTTTTACTAAATAAATTACTAAACTTAAAATTTTCAAAGAACTTCATTAGATATCTAGGTTGATCTTTTTAACTTCAGAAACAGGTCCGGCCATAAATATTTCTTCTTTGTAGTCAATTTGAAGATTACCTTCTTTAAAATGAATCTGTAAACTTTTATCTGCCAAACCTTTTATTGAAGCAGCAACTGTAACAGCACAGGCGGCAGTACCACACGCTTTTGTTTGACCAGCTCCTCTTTCCCAAACATTGACTTTGATATTTTTTTTGTCCAAAACTTGAGCAAAGGTTACATTGATTCTTTCTGGAAAAAATCTGTAATTTTCAATTTTTGGTCCCAATTTTTTTATGTCAATTTTAGAACAATCTTCTACAAAAAAAATAATATGAGGATTTCCAACGTTTAGACAAAATCCACTCACATGTTCTTTTTCTAAAAGGTCAATACTAACCTGTTTTGTATCCATGCTTTCGCTCAATGGTACTTCTTCCCAGCCGAATTTTGGTTTGCCCATATTTATTTTAATATTTTGTTTGTCAACTACTTCAGCACCCAAAACTCTTTCTTTTGTTTTAATTGAAATATTTTTTTGTTTGTTTTCTTGAAAAATTAAATACGCAACACATCTAGCACCGTTTCCACATGCCGTTGCTTCAATTCCATCTGGATTATAAATTTTTATTGGAAAAGTATTTTTTTCTTCCTTTTCTAAAGTAATTAATTGATCAAAAGGAGCTATTTTTTTGTTTGCTATACTTACTATTTTGTCTTTGCTTATTTCTAAAACATTTTTCCTTCTGTCAATAATTATAAAATTATTTCCAAGACCATCCATTCTGTAAGCGTTTATAAGTGCCATATTTTGATTAGTATCTTTATTCATTGACTTTTAAAACCCTTAATTGTAGCTTCTCGTCACTTCCGCAAATAGTAGATTTTGCGGTGCCTTTAGAAATAAAGGGATCGACACTAGTCAGCGAGGGTTCGCCCACTAGTGCGATTGGTGTTGGATGAATAAAAAATGTTTGAAAATTTAACAAGTAAATTAGAAGGTATATTTAATAAATTAAAGAAAGCTCCTTCCCTTAATGAAGGTCAGGTGGAAACTGGTCTAAAAGAAATTAGGCAAGCACTTTTGGCTGCCGATGTAGCATTACCTGTAGTTAAAAAATTTATAGAAGATATTAAACCAAAGGCTATTGGCCAAGAGATTATTAAATCTACATCTCCTGGGCAAATGCTAGTCAAAATTGTTTATGATGAATTAGTAAAACTATTAGGGGAAAAAAGCGAAGGAATAAATCTAAAGGCTGTGCCCCCAGCATCTATATTATTGGTTGGTCTACAAGGTTCTGGAAAAACCACAACATCTGTAAAACTTGCAAAAAATATAGAAAAAAATTTTAAGAAAAAAATTTTACTAGCCAGTTTGGATGTTTATAGACCTGCTGCACAGGAACAATTGAAAGTTTTATGTGAAAAAAATAATTTAAATGTTCTTCCAATCATTAAAGATCAACTTCCAATAGATATTGCTAAGAGAGCAAATAATGCAGCAAATCTTAGTGGTTCGGACATTATAATATTTGATACAGCTGGTCGGACTCAAATTGATTTAAATATGATGACCGAAATAAAAAATATTAAGGCAGAAGTTAAACCTGTTGAAACAATATTGATCGCAGATTCTTTAACAGGACAAATTGCTGTTAACTTAGCGTCAGAATTTGATAAGGCTGTTGAATTAACCAGCATTATTTTAACAAGAGTTGACGGAGACGGTCGAGGCGGTGCAGTCCTAAGCATGAAGCAGATAACCGGAAAACCAATAAAATTTATAGGTGTTGGTGAGAAAATAGATGATTTTGAAACATTTCACCCAGATAGATTAGCCAACAGAATTCTTGGTATGGGTGATATCGTTTCTTTAGTTGAAAAGGCATCACAAGATCTTGATGAAGAAAAAATTAAAGAAGCAGAAGAAAATCTTAAAAAGGGTACATTTACCTTTGAGGACTATCTAATGCAAATAAGACAGATGAAAAAAATGGGAGGAATGGAAGGCGTTCTCTCACTTTTGCCAGGAGTAGGAAAAGTAAAAGAACAAATGAAAAATGCAAACGTGGATGAAAAACTCTTGTCAGCAAATGAGGCTATAATTTTGTCTATGACAAAAAAAGAAAGAGAGAGCCCTGATATTATCAGTGGCTCTAGAAGAAAAAGAATATCTTTGGGATCAGGAACAGATGTACAAACAATTAATAGATTGCTAAAGCAATTTAAAATGATGTCAAAGATGATGAAGAAGATGTCAAAAGGAAAAATGCCAGAAGGCAAAATACCTGATGAACTATTAAATAACTTAAAATGAAAGGACAAAAATGTTAAAAATAAGACTATCAATGGGTGGAGCAAAAAAGAGACCCATTTACAAAATTGTTGTTGCTGACAGTAGATTCCCAAGAGATGGAAGATTTATAGAAAAGCTTGGATCTTTTAATCCTCTTTTGCCGAAAGAAAAAAAAGAGAGAATTAAATTAGAATCAGAAAGAGTTAAACATTGGTTGAGCAAAGGAGCAAGACCAACGGTAAGAGTTTCTAGAATTCTTGGCGAGGTTAACATTATGCCTATGCCAAAACCTGGAAATAATCCTCAAAAAGCA